>JBBSJC010000092.1:0-18596 GCA_038257655.1 Polyangiales bacterium
GAGAAGGCGACCAAGGTGCCCATCTGATAGCCACACGCTTTGATGTACTTCTCGATGGCCAGTTGCCAGCGCACGGCCTCCAAACGCTGCTTACCACCACCATCGCCTTGGCTTGGCCGTTCAAGAGCGGGGCCACGTGGCTGCGAAAGTGCTCGACCACCACCTGCACCTTCTGCGCGATGTTGTAGGGGTGCAGCTTTACCCAGCCCATGATCCCCTTCATGGCCGCGCTGCGCTCGACCTGCTTGTCGTCAAGCTCCTTGCCTTGGTGGGCGAGCTTGAAGGCGCGGCTGTAGGGCGTGTAGTTCTGCAGCACGTCCAGGATGAACTTCTCCTCGATAGCCTGGCGCATGGAATAGATGTGAAAGGGCGTGGGCACATTGTCTTTGCCCGGCTTGCGCGTGGGGTCAGGTCGGGTGCCAAACAGCTCAAGCGTCTTACTCTTGGGCGTGGCCGTGAACGCCACGAAGGTGATGCCGCTCTCGCCCGCGCGCGCCTTCATCTGCGCCGCCAGGATGTCTTCGCTGCTCACCTCGCCGCCGTCGTTCAGCTCGGCCAGCTCTTCCGCCGACAGCACGGCCTTCAACTGCTTGGCCGCCTCGCCCGTTTGCGAGCTGTGGGCCTCATCGGCGATCACGGCAAAGCGCTTGCCCTTGGTGGCCGTCAGCTTGTTGACCTCGTCGAGCGCAAAAGGGAAGGTTTGGATGGTGCAGACCACGATCTTTTTGTCGCCCGACAGCGCCTTGGCAAGCTCGCCGCTCTTGCTGCTCTCGTTGCCTTTGATCGTGGCCACCACGCCCACCGTGCGCTGAAAGTCGAACAGCGCCTCTTGGAGCTGGCTGTCGATCACGTTGCGGTCGGAGACCACCAGCACCGTATCGAACACCTTACTGTTCTGAGCATCGTGTAGCTCGGCAAGAAAATGCGCGGTCCAGGCGATGGAGTTGGTCTTGCCCGAGCCCGCCGAGTGCTGAATCAAGTACTTGCCGCCCGGCCCCTCGGCGCGCACGGCAGCCTGCAGCTTGCGCGTGACATCGAGCTGGTGAAAGCGCGGAAAGATGACCTGAGTGATCTGCTGCTTCTTGTCGCGCTGGCCGATCAGATAGCGTCCCAAGATTTCGAGCCAGCTCTCGCGCGCCCATACCTCTTCCCAAAGGTAAGCCGTGCGGTGCCCACCATTCGGGTTTACGGGATTACCCGCCGCGCCCTGGTCACCCTGGTTAAAGGGTAAAAAGTGCGTGGCCGGGCCCTCGAGCTTGGTCACCATGTGTACTTCACTGTTGCTGACCGCAAAGTGCACCAGCGCCCCGTTCGGAAAGCTCAGTAGCGGCTCGGGCGCCTGGCCCTTGGGGCGTGGCAAGCGGTCGAAGCGATACTGGTCGATGGCGTCGCCGAGCTTCTGCGTGAAGTTCGCCTTCAGCTCCACCGTGGCCACGGGCAGGCCGTTGAGAAACAGCACCAAGTCGATGTTGTTCTCGTTGTGCAGCGAGTAGCGCACCTGGCGCACCACCCGCAAAAGGTTCTGCTCGTAGCGCGCAAGGATGTCCGCGTGTTGTGCGGCCAGAAGTCCTGCTCAACATAAAACAAGCGACCAGTAGAGCCGTATCGCCCGGGAACTACGCCTGGTCCACGGGCCATGCACGAACCATGCGTCCCACTAATTCCGCCCGATGTGATGACAGGATACGGTCCCTCAGTCCGCTCGGCATCGGTAAGGTCGTGTCCTCTTTGGAGCATGGAAAACCGTTTGATCGTGACTATCGCCCAATGCTCAGGCACCGCGCCCGACCACTCCACGCCGCTGTCCTTGTACTTCGGATATCTCGGAAAGCTCATACCTCACCACCTTCGTGAGGCTTCTTAGCGGCCCGCGAGACCTCACCCCCCAACCCCTCTCCACGCCGTGGCGAGGGGAGGAGAGCTTCCCTTCTTACCCCTCGCCACGGAGTGGAGAGGGGCAGGGGTGAGGTCTCGTTCATGGGCAGCTCCATGCCGCTGTCCTTGTACTTTGGATATCTCGGAAAGCTCATGCGTCACCACCTTTCCGTGGCTTCTTGTTCGTGCGCTCCGGGAGTTGCTTGGCCGTGGCTTCAAGCTGCCGCAGCGCATCGGCCTCACCTTCGGCTTCGAGGTGGGCCCGGCGTCGTTCGGAGAACGTCTCGTACTCCTGTGCGGCCTTACTGTCCGCTGCGTCCCGGCTCACGCGCCCGGCATGGGGCAACACCGCGCGATCGTTGAAGCGCAGGAAGTCATCGAGCTTGGTTGCCCAGTCGCGAATGAAGACTTCCTTGCGTCGACGTGCCTGGTCTTCGGCGTAGTCGAGGAACATCACGACAATCCGGTTCAGCTCGACGATCTCCGACTCACTCAGGTAGTTCTTGGCCACCGTGACATCACCCTTGAGCACGCTGCTGCCCTTCCAGGTAGTGAGCCCCATATTGGGCTGCATGGCGTCGGCGCGCGCCGCGACAAGCTCCGGCGCCGTCAGGCCGGTGGCGGCGAAGTGCAGTTTGATCTGCACGACCTGGAACACCAGCTTCGTTTGCGCTTCTTCGGGCTCGTAGTCGGCGGCGAGCGCCAAGATGTCCCGCACCCGCAGGTACACGCGACGTTCGCTGGCACGAATGTCGCGGATGCGCTCGAGCAGCTCGTCGAAGTAATCCGGTACGCCCGGACCCGGCGGGTTCTTGAGCCGCTCGTCATCCATGGTGAAGCCCTTCACCAGGTACTCACTCAAGCGCTCGGTGGCCCACTTGCGAAACTGCCTGCCCCGCTGGCTGCGCACGCGAAAGCCTACGGCGAGGATGGCTGCGAGATGGTAGTGCTCGACCTCACGAGCAATCTCTCGGGCGCCCTCTTTTTGAACTATTCGATAACGTCGAATAGTTGCCTCGGGCAGGAGCTCTTCCTCTGCGAAAATAGCCTTGAGATGGTGATTGACCGTGTTCACGCCGATCTGAAACAGCTCGGCCATCAGCTTCTGCGTCAGCCAGACCGTCTCATCTTCGAACCGGCACTGCAGGCGCGTCTTGCCGTCCTCTGTCTGATAGAAGACCAAGCTTGATAACGGCAGCTCGGACCTGCTCATTTCGTCAGCCCCCCGATCATCGTCAGAATCCGATCCGTCACCCCCTTCAGCTCTGCGTCGATCTCACTCAACGCCCGCGGCGGTTGAAACACATAGAAGTGCCGATTGAAGGGGATCTCATAGCCCACCTTCGTCTTCTCATGGTCGATCCAGGCATCCGGCGCATGCGGCAAGACCTCGCGCTTGAAGTAGGTCTCCACGTCTTCGCTCAAGGGCACGTTCTCCGTGTCGCACAGGCTCGAATCTACCGCGGGCTTGCCCTTACCTTTGCCCTTGCTGCCCAGCACCACCTTACCCTTCGCATCCCGCTCCGGGCGCTCGACAGTGATGGTGCGGTAGCCGAAGTCTTCGTTCTTGAAGATGCGGCTGATCGGCACGCTAGCCCGCGTCACCTTCTTCGCGTTGCCGAACAACTTGGTGATGTCATCGATGTGGTCGGGGCTCAGCTCCTTACGCTTGCTGCCCAGGCTCTTGCGCATCTTCTGCCAGAAGCTGCTGGCGTCGATCAACTGCACCTTACCCTTGCGCGCGGCGGGCTTACGGTTGCTGACGATCCAAACGTAGGTGCTGATGCCCGTGTTGTAGAACATGTCCGTGGGCAGGCCGATGATCGCCTCCACCAGGTCGTTCTCGAGCAGGTAGCGCCGAATCTCACTCTCGCCCGAGCCTGCGCCGCCCGTGAACAGCGGCGAACCATTGAGCACGATGCCAAAGCGGCTGCCACCATCCTTGGCGGGGCGCATCTTTGAGATCAGGTGCATGAGAAACAAGAGCGAGCCATCGCTCACGCGCGGCAAGCCGGGGCCAAAGCGACCGTTGAAACCCTGCGATTCGGCCTCCTTGCGGATCTCCTTTTCGATCTTCTTCCACTCCACGCCAAAGGGCGGGTTCGACAGCATGTAGTCAAAGTGCTTGCCGTGCAGACCATCGGCCGACAGCGTGTTGCCAAAGATGATGTTGGCGACGTCTTGCCCCTTGATCAGCATGTCGGCCTTGCAGATCGCGTAGGACTCCGCGTTCAGCTCCTGCCCGAACATGACCAGGCGCGCATCCGGGTTCAGGCTACTAAAGGTGCTCATCGCTGACCGACAGCATGCCGCCTGTGCCGGCCGTGGGGTCATAGATCGAGCGCACCACGCCGGGCTTGGTCAGCGCCTCGTCATCTTCGATGAACAAGAGGTTGACCATCAGCCGAATCACCTCGCGGGGCGTAAAGTGCTCGCCCGCCGTCTCGTTCGAGAGCTCGGCAAACTTGCGAATCAGCTCCTCGAACACCGCGCCCATCTGAGCATTGCTGACGGTATTGGGATGCAGATCGATGTTCGCGAACTTCTCGGTCACCAGATACAAGAGGTCGGCCTTGGCAAGCCTGTCGATCTGCGCGTGAAACTCAAAGCGCTCGAAAATGTCGCGCACGGCCGGAGAAAACGCCTGCAGATAAGATCGCAGGTTCTCGGCGATGTGGTCCTGGTCGCCCATCAGCTTCTTTCAAATCGAGCGGCGACGTGTTGTAGAAGAGCTGCCCTGCCTTACGCAGCAAGAACGGCTCGGGGTTGACCTTGCCCTGCGTGCGCGTCGCAAGCTCTTTGAGCACGGCCGGCTTGGTCGCCTCGAGCACTCAGTCGAGGCAGCGCAGTACGGTGAAGGTAAGATCACCTTACCGTATTCGGATTGCTTGTAGTCGCCGCGCAATAGATCGGCGACCGACCAGATGAACGAGGAGAGGTTGGGGTCGCTCATGAGCCACTCACGCGACGTGCAGGCGCACGCAGGTACAGGTGGCTCGGAGAGGGAGATAGTGCCTGAAAGGCAGGCGAGTTCGAGATCACAACATGCGGCATTTTTTGTCCGCAGAGGGTAACCCGATTCAGAGCAGAGCTGGGCGAAAGCTGCGGAATGGCATCGCCGAGTGACAAGCTGCGTCTGCTCCACACAGGAATCGACCTGAGGCCGCGGGCGCTGCGAGCATGGCGCTCGTGGATCGAAGTCCGCGCCATGATTGACCCGACCGAAATCGAAAAGCGCGTAGCAGGCCATTCGCTGGTCCGCGGCGTCGACCGCCTTGAGCGCGGGCACGTGCTGGCCGACTTCTCGCTCGACTACGTGCCTAAGGCAGAGCTGAAGGACGATCGCTACGACATATCGCAGCGAGGACCTGCAGCGCCTGCGCAGCGTATCGGAAGTCGTCGCGCTTTCAGAGAAGGTGACGCTGCGCGACTTGTTGGCAGCATAGGGCCTGCGCGCGCGACGACCAAAGCAGACCACTTACATCGACACCGTGTGTGTCACGCAGCGCTCTACTTCTTCGTCCCCGTGCCGGCCGAGTAGATAGCGAACATTCCCCCTTGGGGGTCCATGCACTGGGCGATGCGATCCCCGCCGGGCACGTCCATCGGGCCGTTGAGGACCTTTGCCCCCATCTTGCCGAGCCGCTGGGCGGTCTCATCCGCGTCCTTGACGTTCGCGTAGAAGAGCCAGTGCGCGGGCGCCTTCATCATGTTCGCCGCGTCGCTCATCCCTCCCATGGACTCGTCGCCTTCCTTCGTGAACATGAAGTACTCCCCCATGTCGTCGCCCATATCCATCGAGCTTGTCTTCTTCCACCCGAACAGCTCCGAGTAGAACTTCCACGCCGACTTCCAATCGGTGGTGTTAAGCTCCGCCCAGCTAAATGCACCCAGCGCTCCACGCTCGGGTAGCTGGGTCTCGGCGGACGATGTCAGCACGCCGAACGACGCGCCCTGCGGATCGGCGAGCACAGCGAACCTGCCCACCTCCGGCATCTCCGTTGCGGGAACCAGAACCTTACCACCCAGCGCCAGCGCCTTCTTCAGCGTCGCGTCGACATCGTCGGTGGCGATGGTTCCCATCCAGTGTGGGGGAGCGCCGGCTTTCTTATGTTCTTCCTGGAGCGTCGTCAGCCCGCCCAGCGGTGCGTCGCCCATCGTCCAAATCCAATAGTCGCCGCCACCCGGCCCGCTCTCTGTCTTCCAGCCGACGACCTCCCCGTAGAAACCCTTCGCGGCGTTCACATCGGTGGTCATCAGTTCGTGCCAGACGAATTTCCCGTTCGCTTCGCTCATTTTCAGATCTCCCGTGGGGGTGAAGGGCGCACGCTACCAGCAGGCAATCGCTGCGTGAAGCGCTATCCGGAATGGCGCCGCGGCGTCCATTTCGTGGCGGAGTGCGCCCCCATCGGAACCGTGGGCAACACCTACGCCGCGCCAGGGGGTGGACAACGCACATGCCGCGCATGCGACGACTCTCTGTTCTGCTCTACCCACCGTGGGGCTTCGCGCTTCTTCGAACGCTGATCGCATTGGCTGGTGACAACGAGCACGTAGGAGAAAGCGAAATGACGTACTCCGTCCCCGCGACGTCCTGAGATCAGCACCCCGTTTTGGATGTATTCGAGTTTGTGAACTTGTGTAGACCGACGTGGTTTCGACGACGTGGTTTCGACGACGTGGTTTCGACGTAGACCGAGACGTGGCTTAGACGTGGCTTCGAGACGTGGCAGTCGACACTAGTGCCAAGCAGACGCGGATTTCACGGGCTTGCCACTGGCGTCGTGCTCGACGATCAGCGCCTTGGCCTTGTCTGCGCAGGCAGTGCAGTGGGGGAAGTCGCTGCCATGATCGCAGCGGGTAAAGGCTGCGCCATCGGGCTCGCCGAATGAGCGTGGGTCCAGGTGCTTACCGCAGGCGATGCAGTGGATGTGTTTATTGTGGTCGTGGCCGCCTGCGCCGGCAGGGGCGGGTCGCGCTGCGGGAGAGGGTCCGCGCAGGGCTTTGCTTTCACGCTTGGTCAGTCGCTTCTCTCGCTTCATCGCTTCACTCTCCGGGCGCAGGTTGTGACATGCCCTGCTCGGCATCGCCAAGCTGCGTGTTTCTGCGCTCGATCACTCTCTCCACGGGGCCTTGAGGGCGAGCTTGGCTGCTGTTTCGCGCAGAGCGGGCGAAAGGTTTTCGTCGAGCGCCGCAGTGAGTGCCGCCGCAAGCTCGGCGCCCGACTGGAATCTGTCGTCTGGATTTTTGGCGAGACCCACGGTCAGCACCGCTTCCACATCGAGCGACACGCGACCCGCCACGCTCGGACGCAGCGGCATCTCGTGCACGACCTTATGCACTAGTGCGGGCAGTGACTCGTCGCTAAAGGGTGCACGTGACACGACGCAGCGATAGAGCACCGCGGCAAGACCATAGAGATCCGCTCGGTAGTCAATAAGCTTTCCGTTGGCTTGTTCTGGCGCCATGTATTCGGGCGTGCCCACGAGCTGATCGCGCGTGAGCGTCTCGTGACCTGACAGCTTTGAGACGCCGAAGTCGAGCACCTTCCATACGGAGGCGCCCTCGTCGCTGCGCGTCAGAAACAGGTTTTGTGGTTTCATGTCGCGGTGGATGACGCCGGCTTTGCGGGCCGCATCGAGCGCTGCGCCGACTTGCGTCACGAGCTTGTTGAGCTCGCGCGACGACAGACGCTTCTCCCGTCGCAACATGCCGGCCAAATCTTCGCCGCGCAGCCGCTCCATGGCGAGGTAGGGAATGGGCGAGTCTTCGCCGGGCACTTCGATGACGCGCACCACATAGGGCGAATCGAGGGCCGCCACCGCTTTGGCCTCGCGTGCAAAGCGCGAGAGCGTATGCGGATCGCCAAACACGTTGCGCTGTAGCAGTTTGACTGCGGCTTCGGCCTGAGTGTCTACGTGCGTGCCTTCGTAGACCTCACCCATGCCACCGCGACCGATCACGTTGCCGAGCCGAAAGGAGCCGACGATTTGATCGGTGAAGCGTCCCTCGCCGCCGATGCCGACAGCCCGTTGCAGCTCGCGTTTGGCTTCGTTGAGTAACGCGTCGCGCTGCGCGATCTTGCGCGCCGCCGCTTCGAGCTCGCGCACGATCCTTTCAAGCTTGCGGCGCGAGGTGCGGCCAGCGACGAATGCGACGCAATAGATCGCCTGCACGCAGCTCTGAATCGCAATCTGATCGATAAGGCTCATGTTGGCTGCCCGAACCAGACCGCGATCAGGCGCCAAACCCCAGCTGAACAGGATGGCAAATAGGGCATGGGGCCCGGCGAGGGCGGCGTAAAGCGCCACCGCCCAGGTCGTGCTGCCTCCCAGGCAAAAGATGTAGAGCCCCAGGGCGCCGATCATCGCCGCGGGCGAAAACGTGCCCATGTAATAGACCGAGCAGGTGCCCGCGATCGACAGTGCAACGCTTGCTGCGCCGACGAAGTGAGTGCTGTAGGAGCCAGGATTAGAGGCGTTTCGCAACATCGCGCCCATGGTGGCGAGCGCCCAGATCAAACCGAATACAAACACCCGCTTGGCAAACGGGTCGCCCCCCATGAAGGGCGTGAGAAAGAGCGCCATCCCGGCCAGCCCCGCCAGGACTTGCACGGTGGTGCGCACGCGGCCCATCTCTTCGGCGCGCAGCGCCCCGCGTGACAGCGCGACGGTCGGCTCGGTTTGGCCGGGTCCACCGCCGGTCTGGGCGTTTGTGTTGTTGGCGCTGGGGCTGCCGCTGGGGTTGGTCGTGATCGGGCCCGTGCGTCGCACCTGACGGGTGGCCTGGTTGGTCTCATTCGGGTCCGCGGATGGACCGGGCACGCCGGCTTTACCAGCGGTACCGGATCGCTCTGCGCCCGGTCGATCGCCGTCAGGGGGCGGCGAAGCGCGACGATCGATCTTCACCCATCGATGGTAACACTCGCGATTGGCCTTGGCTGTCGGCGAGTGAATTCTATAAGCGTGCCGCGGTAGGGTAGGTGGCTTAGGTAGTGGGCTCGCAGTGGCCTGCCGGCTGACGCGGATCGCAGAAATCACGGAGCATTATGGAGATCGCAGTCGTCGAAGCCTATGAGCTGTCGGCGTTGAACGCCGGTAACCGTGGCTCATCACTCCACGATCCCGAAATCGAAGCAGCCGTTTTGCGCACCTTGTCGCGCATGACGTTGGCGCAAAAGGTGGCGCAGCTTCACGGCTGTTCGTTGCATCCAATCGATGATCTCTACCTCACAGCAGGCGAGCCCGCGTTGGGCATCCCACCTTTCAAAATGGTCGATGGACCGCGCGGCGCCCGCGCAGGGTTGGCCACGACGTTTCCGGTGGCGATGGCGCGCGGAGCCACGTTTGACCCGGAGCTTGAAAGACGCGTCGGGTTAGCGATCGCACTCGAAGCCAAAGCGCACGGCGCCAACGTGTTGCTCGCGCCGGCCGTCAACTTGCTGCGACATCCTGGCTGGGGGCGCGCCCAAGAGACTTACGGTGAAGATCCGTTGCATGTGGGGCGCATGGCGGTGGGCTTTATCGGCGGTGCGCAGAATCATTTGGTGGCAAGCGTCAAGCATTACGCTTTGAACAGCATCGAAGACACGCGCTTTGAGCTGGATGTGCGCGTCGAGCCGAGCGTTCTGCATGAGCTCTACCTGCCGCACTTTCGCATGAGCGTACAAGATGCTTGCGTGGGCTCGGTGATGACGGCCTACAACAAAGTCAATGGGCTTTACTGTGCGGAGAACCCCGTCCTGGTGCGCGACATCTTAAAAGGCCGCTGGGGCTTTCGTGGTTTTGTCGAATCCGACTGGGTTTTTGGCACGCGCAGCACGGTCGCGTCGGCCCTGGCCGGGCTCGATATCGAGATGCCCGATGCGACCTTTTACGGCGCAAAGCTGCTCGACGCGGTGGAGCGAGGCAAAGTAAGCCTTACCGTGATCGATGACGCCGTTTGTCGCGTATTGCGCGTCAAGCTCGGCTTTGGCCTCGAGCGTGAGGAGCCGGTCTCCAAAGATGTGATCGAGTGTCAGGCCCACCTCGAGCTTGCGCTCGAAGTCGCGCACAAGTCCGTGGTGCTGCTGAAGAACGAACGCTCAATCTTACCCTTAGACGCAGACAGCCTCTCACGGGTGGCCGTGGTGGGACGCCTGGCAAACCAGGAAAACACCGGTGATCGCGGCTCAAGTGCGGTGAAGTCGAGTATCGTCACCACGGTGCTGTCGGGCATTTGCGACTACTTGCCCGATGCTCAGGTCGACCACGTGGGTCAAGACGCGCTCGACCATGCCGCACGCGCTCGTGTACGGGGCGCCGATTTGGCGATCGTCGTGATCGGCCTCGATTATCGCGACGAGGGCGAGAACATCCCCTTTCTCGAGGGAGGCGGTGATCGCGACTGCTTGCGTCTATCGCGTGCCCAAGAGGCGCTGGCACGCGAGGTTTCACAGCTCGTACCGCGTACCGTAATCGTGTTGTTGGGCGGCAGTGCGATCGAAGTGCGACCGTGGCTCGACCATGTGCCTGCGCTGTTGATGGCGTGGTACCCAGGCATGCTGGGCGGCGAAGCGGTAGCGGACGTCTTGTTCGGTCGGGTCTGTCCGAGCGGCAAGCTGCCGGTCACGTTCGCGCGCAAGGCGTCGGACCTACCCGAGTTCGATCACGTGGGAAAGTCCGTGGTCTACGATTATGCCCATGCGGGCTATCACCTCGATCGTCAAGCTACTTTACCGGAATTCCCCTTCGGTTTTGGCCTGTCGTATACGCGCTTTGAATACTCCAACTTCGTGGTGGATCGCGCGAGTCTCGGCTCCGCGCAGGAGCTTGTGGCAAGCGTCGAGGTCACGAACGTGGGGGCACGCGCAGGAGCAGAGATCGTCCAGCTCTACGTAAGCCAACCGTCTGCTCGGATCGTGCAGCGCCTGTGCGGCTTTGGTCGCGTCTCACTGCAAAGAGGCGAGACCAAACGCCTGCTCATGCGCCTGCGCGGGCACGAGCTTGCGACCTTCGATTCCGAAGCCAACGACTTTCGTTTACGCGCTGAGACCTGCACGCTGTCGGTCGGCCACAATGCGCGCGATCGGCCGCTCTCTGCTCGCGTAGACCTTACCGTCTGACTCGCAACCAATCTACTTGTTGGCGAACACGAGCACGACGATGAGCGGTGCTGCGGTCAATGTCTTGGAACGCGAGACGCCGATACCGAGCCAACCGAGCTTCGGATCGAGGAAGCGTTTGCTTTCGAGCACTTGATCGACGTCGACTGCGGTCAGCAACGCTGCGCCCACGCCCTTGGAGCCCTTGGGCGCACGCTCTATGCTGGCCGTGGCGCGATCCAGGAGCTCAGATTGATCGAGCAGGGGATCCTCTGCCAAGCGCTCTGCTGCGCGTTGAGCGGCCTTGGCAAGCGCGGGGTCTAGCTTCACCGGCTTGAGCTTGTTCATCCGGCGTCGTGCCGCGAGCTCCCGCGCCATCACATCGGGTGCCTCTTTCACGCTGACCTCACGGGCAAGCCGCGTGAACACCTCGGTGGCAAGGAAAGCCAGACGGTCTCCCTCGGCTTCTGCCACCACACCGATACCAAGCTCGCGCGCGTCGGCGTTGAGAATGTTGCCGCGGTGGCCGGGGCTCTCCATCAATCCCTGATGGATCTCGCTCGCGCTGTAGCCGCGTCCGATGTTTTCCAAGACCAGGGTTGTAGTCAGGCCGGTGCGCAACACACGATCTGAGGCTGCGCCGGTATGGGGAGAGGTATGGGCGATGAAACCGTGGGCCAACATGTCTTGGCTGTGGTTCTGCGCGATCTGAGCCAGGCGGGTGTGGATAGTAAGGGGGGGAAGCTTACGCTTGTCGCGCTCCTTGGCGATCAGCGTGGCCAATGCGCTGCCAACCTCTTCGGCGCTGCCTTCAACGGGGCCATCTTGCGCAGCCGGCGCGCGATTTTCGATCGCCACGCCCACTGAGACCGGGAAGTTGGCAACTACCGTGACACCGCCTGCGCCCTCGCCGATCACCTCGATCGCGTAGACGCCGCGCTGCTCAAACGTGAGCTTGTGATCAAAGCCCGGCCCGTCTCCAAGGGACGTGCGCGAGACCTGTCCGTTCGGATCGGTGACTGCGAGCAGTGGCTTTTTCAACCCAGCGGTCAACGTGCCGCGCAGGGTTACGCTTTCACTGCTCGCGAGCTGGGCGGGCACCTCGTCGTTCAAAGAGATCAAACGTGTCGACCAGGCGAGCGCCACCACCAAGCGCGGTCCGTCGCGCACAACTGCCCCACCGCAGTGGGTGAGGGTGCCCTTGCGTGCAGCGTCGGCAATAGCTTCGCCAATCGACGGCTCGAGCTGATTGGCATCGCCCGCGCTCGCTACCCACACCTCGGGCGTGGGCTCGACCAAGCCTGCGCGCTGGGCGTAGTGACTCACTTGAGCGTAAGAAGGGGCGCGCTGAGCCCCTTCGCTGTTGCGCGCCACCGCTTCTGCGACCTCGCCCAGACGCCCGTCCAGGGTCAGGCTCTTCGCTTGGCATTGCGCGCTGATCGCTCGGGTCAAGCTGCTGTCGGCCGCCTCTCCGCGCACACCACCCTCGCGCAGCTCGGTTCCAAATGCAGCTGCGCGCGCGTCGACGTCTGGCTCAGGTGTGGTGATTTCACGGTTACCACGTGTGCAGGCTGTAACGATCAGCGCGCAGGCAAGCACGCAGGCAGGCACGCAGGCTGAAGCGAAGGGGAAGGCACGTGCAGACGAGGGACGCATTGCACAAATCTTAGCAGGACCTCTCACTTACGCGGCTTGTTTACCCGTGCTTAGCGATTAGCTTAATCTCGATGTTGCCGATTCGTCTGCGCGGTGCGCGCACCCATAATCTGCGCGATCTTGACCTGGATCTGCGCCCCTCTGAGCTGGTCGCGATCGTGGGCCCTTCGGGCGCTGGTAAGTCTTCGCTCGCCTTCGCGACGCTCTACGCCGAGGGGCAGCGTCGTTTCATCGAAAGCTTCAGCGCCTACGCGCGGCAGTTTCTCGAACGCCTAGCGCGACCTGACGTCGATTCACTCGAGCCGGTCGCGGCGGCGATCGCGGTCGACCGGCAGGGCGAGATCCGCTCCAGTCGCGCCACCGTCGGCTCACTGACTGACGTCACCGACTACGCCAAAAGCCTGTGGGCGCACTGCGCCACGCTGCATTGCCCAAGCTGCCAACGCGAGGTGCGCCGTCACAACGCGGAGTCCGCTGCGGCCGTGGTGTTGCGCGATTTTTCTGAGCGTCGCGTGCTCGTCTGTTATCGACAGAGCGTCAGCGATGCGGACGCATTCTTGGGCGTGCGCGAGACGTTGGTTCAGGACGGCTATCGGCGCATTCGTATCGACGGCACCGTGCGCGACCTCGATCAAGTGCGGCCGCGCGATGTCTTACCCGAAGCGATTGAGTCGCCCCGTCCGACAGCAAAGGCGGTAAAGGCAGCAAAGGCGGTAAAGGCAGCAAGGGCGGGGACGAATGCCACCAAGTCTGTGCCAGCAAATCCTGCAAGCTTCGAGGTCGTCGTCGAACGCTGCACCGCGCGCGCATCCGATCAGACGCGTCTTGTCGAGGCGCTCGAAGTCGCGTTCAAGCGCGGACAAGGGCGCGCGAGCGTGATCGACGAAGCGGGCGAGCGCATCGATCTTGCGACAGGCCTAGTCTGCACCCATTGCGACCTTACTTTCCCAGAGCCCACCCCAGGCATGTTCTCGTTCAATAGTCCCGTCGGTGCCTGCGAAGCTTGCCGCGGCTTTGGGCGCGTGATGGGCGTGGACTGGGACAAGATGCTCGACCCCACGCTTGCCTTGGACAGCGGCGCCATCTTGGCGTGGAAGGGTAAGTCGACCGATTGGGAACGCGGGCAGCTCAAGCGCTTTGCCAAAGCCGAGAAAGTTCCGCTCGATGTGCCGGTCAGTACGCTCAAGCCCAAGCAACGGGAGTGGCTGATCGAAGGCGACAGCGTCGGCTGGCCCGACGGCTGGTTTGGCCTGCGGGGGTGGTTCAAATGGCTCGAATCCCGCGCCTATAAGATGCACGTGCGCGTCTTACTATCGCGCTACCGACGCTATGACGCTTGCGAGGCCTGCGCAGGCACGCGCTTCAAACCGGCAAGCCTCGCCTGGAAGCTCGACCAGCGTTCGATCGCGGACTTTCTCAGTCTGAGCGCCCACGACGCCGGCGCTGCCGTCCAAAGTCTGGTCGAACGCGTGCGGGGCGATGCTGCAGGTGAGCTGCTCGTGCGCGAGCTGTCTGCACGCCTGACTACGCTCGATGACGTAGGGCTCGGTTATCTCGGCCTTGACCGGGCGGGCAACACGCTGAGCGGCGGTGAGACCCAGCGCGTGGCCTTGACGTCTGCGCTGGGCTCCTCTTTGACCGGCGCGATGTTCGTGCTCGATGAACCGACGGTGGGTTTACACCCCTGTGACGTGATCCGGCTTGCTAAGGTCGTTCGTAAGCTGGCCGATGCGGGCAATCTGGTGCTGATGGTCGAACACGACGCGCACATGATCGCCGTCGCCGATCGCGTGATCGAGCTCGGTGAAGGCGCAGGCAAGCGCGGCGGCCGCATTGTATTCGATGGCTCGCCCCACATGCTCGCTCGCGCCGATACGGCGACCGCCCGAGCGTGGTCTGCGCGCCCCAGCCCCGCACGCGCGATGACTCGGGTGCAGAGCGAGCTAAAGCTAAGCTGCGCCACCGGGCACAACCTGAAGTCGGTGGACCTTACTATCCCGATCGGCGTGATGACCTGCGTCACCGGCGTCAGTGGATCGGGCAAGAGCAGCCTGTTGATCGAAACGCTAGTGCCAGCGCTCGAAAAGGCGCGAGGCAGCCGCGAAGCCCGGCCGCTACCGCATACCGCGCTCAGTGGCGCAGAGGCGATAAGCTCGGTCATTCACGTCGATCAGTCGCCACTCGGTCGTACCTCACGCGGTAATCCTGCGACTTATCTCGGCGCCTGGGATGTGGTGCGCAAGCGTTTTGCACGAGAGCCGCGCGCAGTAGAGCTACAGCTCGGGCCCGGCAGCTTTTCTTTCAACGTGGAAGGTGGGCGCTGCGAAGCCTGCAAGGGACAGGGCTTTGAGACGGTGGAGATGCAATTTCTCGCCGACGTGAGCTTTAGCTGCCCGAGCTGCGGTGGAAAGCGCTTTGTGGGCCGTGTGCTCGAGGTGCGCCATCGTGACATCAACGTCGCCGAGCTGCTCGACCTTACGGTTGAAGAGGCGCTGCAGCGTTTTGCCGACGATGCCGAGTTTACCCGCTGCCTCAAGCCACTTTTGCAAGTGGGGCTCAACTACTTGCCGCTCGGCCAGCCGCTCAACACGTTGAGCGGAGGTGAGTCCCAGCGGCTCAAGCTGGCAGAAGCCGTAGCGCGCGTCGTTTCTGGGGCGCTTATCGTGCTCGATGAGCCGACGGCCGGCCTCCATCCAGAGGATGTGACACCGCTGCTTGCGCTATTTGACGAGCTCGTGCGGGCTGGTGCCACCCTTATCGTAATCGAGCACGACATGCGCGTGGCAGCCCACGCCGATCACGTGATCGACATCGGCCCCGGTGCCGGCGACGCGGGTGGTCGCATCGTGGCGACTGGAGCTCCTGCGCAAGTCGGGCGTGCTCGGGAAAGTGCGACCGCTGCGTTTTTGCAGGCGGAGCTCTCCGGTTCCAATCAGCTCGTCCTCTCCAAAGGCCCCACCGGCGCCGCGCACGTACAGAGCGCCCTGCGTGTGGAACGCGCACGAGAGCACAATCTCAAGAACGTCAGCCTCGAGATTCCCCTGCGCGCGATGACCGCTCTTACGGGTCCGAGTGGCAGTGGTAAGAGCAGCCTTGCGTTCGGGGTTGTGCATGCCGAAGGGCAGCGTCGTTTCGTCGAAACGCTATCTCCCTACGCGCGCCAGTATTTGCCGCAGCTACCGCGACCCGACGTCGATCGCGTAAGCTCCGTGCCGCCGACCCTTTCCCTTGAGCAGCGACTCACACGCGGCGGTGGCACGTCCACAGTGGCCACCGTCACCGAGGTGGCCCACTACCTGCGATTGCTCTACGCGCGTATCGGCGTGGCAAGCGGTGAAAGTGCGCTCTTCAGTGCCAAACAAAGCGCGCGCGAGGCATCCCGTGCGCTCATACAACGCTTCTCGGACAGTGCGGAGTTCCTGGTCCTTGCACCGGTAATCAAAGGCAAAAAAGGCCTGCATCGAGACTTGCTCGACAAGGCGCGCGATGCTGGCATTCGCGAGGCGCGCATCGACGGCACGCTGCGCACGTTGACCGAAGGCTTGGCGCTCGAGCGTCACAAAGAGCACGACGTACAGTTGGTGATAGGTCGCGTGCGCGCAGCCGAGCTACCGCAGGCGCTCAGCGCAGCGGCACGGCGCGCGGAGGGCGAAGCCTGGGTCAGCGTCGGACGCGAACAAATCGCACTGACTTTGGAAGAGGGAGCCGCTGGCGGCACAAGCGTGCTCGATCCCCGGTTGTTCTCCTTCAACACACGTCAAGGCGCTTGTCCAACCTGCGAGGGCCGCGGCGTGCGCGTGAAGCGGGTGGGTCGCGGCAAGAAGGCCAAAGAGGTCCGTGTGCCTTGCACGGATTGCGACGGCACGCGCCTGTCTTCCCTGGCGCGCTCGGTGCATGTGCACGGGCACGCCATCGACCGTTACTTGCGTCTGAGTGTCAGCGCCGCGCGCGTCGCGCTCAAGCAACTCAAGCTCACCGGTCGCGATGCGTTGATCGGAAGCGAGCTGTTGAAAGAGCTCGATGCACGCCTTGGTTTTCTCGAGCGCCTGGGCCTTGGTTACTTGGGGCTCGATCGCTCAGCCGACAGTCTGAGCGGCGGCGAGACGCAACGGGTGCGCTTGTCAGCCCAGTTAGGTAGCGGCCTGACAGGCGTGTTGTACGTGCTCGATGAGCCGACCATTGGCCTTCACCCGCGCGACACGGCGCTGTTGATCGAAGCGCTGCGTGAGCTTGTGGATCGCGGCAATGGCGTGCTCGTCGTCGAGCACGATCTCGACACGATCTTGGCGAGCGATCTGGTCGTCGATATGGGCCCGGGCGGCGGACGCCTTGGCGGCACGATCCTGGCGCAGGGCACCCCGGCCGCACTGTCCCGTGATGCGCAATCGATGACCGGGCGCGCCCTGCGTGAAACGCCGAGCATCCCCGTGCGCAAATCCTTGGACAAGGCGACTTTCCTTGAGCTGAGTGGCGCCAGGCAGCACAACCTTACCGATGTCGATGCGCGCATTCCGCTCGCGCGTTTCAGCGTCGTCACCGGCGTCAGCGGCTCGGGCAAGAGCACGTTGGTACGCGATATACTGTTGCCCGCGGTGCGCGACGTGCTGGGCCTCGTGCACGAAGGCCATCAGGGCACATTCAAAAAGCTCAAGGGTGCAGCGGGTAATCTGAAGCGCGCTGTCGAAGTCGATCAGGCCCCGATCGGTCGCACGCCGCGTTCGGTGCCGGCGACCTACGTGGGGATCTGGGACGAGATTCGCAAGCTACTCGCAGCCACACCCGAAGCGCGTGCGCGCGGCTACGATGCCTCCCGCTTTTCATTCAACGTGGGCGCTGGCCGTTGCCCCGTGTGCGAGGGCAACGGTGTCTTGAGCGTCGAAATGTCGTTTTTGCCCGACGCGCTCTTACCGTGTGATGCTTGCGCTGGCATGCGTTTTTCCCGCGAGACGCTCGAGGTCAAGCTGTACGGATTGAGTGCCGGCGAGATTTTGGATCTCGAGATCGCGCGCGCGGCGGAAGTGTTCAGTACGATTCGCAACGTGCGCGGGCCCCTCAACATGTTGTGCGAGCTCGGGCTTGGCTATCTCAAGCTTGGGCAACCTTCGAGCACCCTGAGCGGCGGCGAAGCGCAACGCATGAAGCTCGTCTCGGAGCTTGCAAGCCAAGCCGACGGGCCCACCCTTTACGTACTCGATGAGCCGACCACGGGGTTACATCGCAGCGACGTTGCGCGCTTACTCGCTTTCCTCGGTCGCTTCGTGGAGCGCGGCGATACCTTACTTGTGATCGAGCACCATCCCGACGTGATGATCGCGGCCGATTACGTGCTCGATCTGGGGCCGGAGGGCGGCGCGGGCGGCGGCCGGATCGTGGCGAGCGGCACACCTGAGCAAGTCGCCAAGGCAAAAGGAAGTCATACGGCTCACGCGATTCGCGATGCGCTGTCGGCGGCCAACAAGCGCGTGATAGAGAGCGGTCGTGCGCATCATCCTGACTGAGACCAGCACCGCCAATCGGCGGTATCGTGTCGAGCTCGCCGATGGCAACGCTGTCGAGGCAGTGCATTATCACGGTGACACCCTGTGCGTATCGAGCCAGGTAGGGTGTGCAGTCGGCTGTCCGTTCTGCGCATCCGGCGCCAACGGCCTGACGCGGCCCCTTACCTTTGATGAGCTCGTGGGTCAGCTAGACGCGGTGCGCGCCGAGGGCCTGCAGGTCAAGCGCGTGACCGTAAGTGGCGTGGGCGAGCCCTTACACAACCTGCAGGCGGTGTCCCGCTTCATCGCGCTGTGTCGCGCCCAGCAGGTAGGCCCCAGCGTGACCACATCGGGTGGTCCCCTCGACCGGCTGCGCGAGTTGCTCGCTTTACCGCACAACGGCCTTACTGTTTCAGTGCATGCTGGCACCGAGCCTGTGCGCGCAAAGCTAGTGCCGCGCGGGCCGACGCTGACGGCCCTGTACGAGCTGCTGAGCGCTGAGCTAC
>JBBSJC010000093.1:0-18557 GCA_038257655.1 Polyangiales bacterium
CGGGGAGTATCCTTGCGAATTTTCATCACTGACGACGGGGCGCCTCGACGCCGATCCGGATCAGTTATTCGCGCGCGATGCCTTAGGCGCCCGATTCGATCAGGTCGCTAGCGGAGCGAACAGCTCCTCGACGACGCGCTCGCTGAGCAAAGGTTCCGCTGCCGCTTCGCCTTCGAGCACTGCGCGTGCGAGCTCACGCTTTTGCGCCTGCAGCGCGCGCATGCGCTCTTCGACGCTCCCGACCACGATCAGCTCCTGCACGAGCACCGAACGCTTCTGCCCGATGCGATAGGCGCGATCGGTCGCTTGATCTTGGGCGGCCGGGTTCCACCAGGGGTCGTAGTGGATCACGGTATCGGCGCTGGTCAGGTTCAGGCCGGTGCCACCCGCCTTGAGGCTGATCAGAAACACGTCGGCCTTGCCGCGCTCGAAGTCATCGACGCGCTGCTGCCTGTTTTCGGTCTGGCCAGTGAGCAGCAGCGTATCGATGTCGCGCTCCTGCAGGCTCTTTTCGATCAGGGCGAGCATGCTCGTGAACTGGGAGAACACCAGCACGCGGCGTTTGCACGACAGATGGACCTCGAGCAGCTCGAGCAGCCGGGTGTGCTTGGCCGATTCGCGGACAAAGCGCGCCGCTTCCATGTGCACAAGTCTCGGGTCGCAACACACCTGGCGTAGTTTCATCAAGGCGTCGAGCACCTGCAGCGTGGAGCCGCCAAAACCCTTTTCACGGATCGCGCGCCGCACATCCTCGTGCGCGGAGCAGCGAATGCCTTCGTAAAGCTCGCGCTGTTTGCCGATGAGCTCAACGGGCACAACCGCCTTGATCTTGGGCGGCAGCTCGGGTGCGACGCTCTCTTTGGTGCGCCGCAAGATGTACGGTGCCACCTTGTGATGCAGGGCATCGAGGCGCGAACGATCCGCGAGCGATTGCGACACCTGAGTACGATAGCGCGCGCGAAAATCGGGCTCGGAGCCGAGTAGACCCGGCGAGAGAAAGTCGAACAACGACCACAGCTCACCCAGATGGTTTTCGATCGGGGTGCCCGACAAACACAAACGCTGCAGCGCCTTGAGCTCGCGGACCGCGGCGCCGATCGAGCCACGGGCGTTCTTGATCGCTTGCGCTTCGTCGAGCACGAGCACGTTGAACTCGAGCGGGTTGAGTAGCTCCGCATCGCGCAAGAGGATGGGGTAGCTTGTGATGATCACGTCGGCGCCGTCGAGCCATTCGGCTCCTAGGTGGCGGTTGCGGCCGTGGTGCAGACGAACGCGCAGCTGTGGGGCAAACCGCGCAAACTCGCGCTGCCAGTTACCGACCAAGCTCGTGGGACAGACGATGAGCGACGGCGGCACGAGCGGATTGCTGGTGTGCTCGCGCGCCAGGTGCGTGACGGTCTGTAGGGTTTTACCAAGGCCCATGTCGTCCGCGAGAATGCCGCCCACACCATGCTTGCCGAGGTGGGCAAGCCAGGCCACGCCTTCGCATTGGTAAGGTCGCAAAGTCGCCTTGACCGGCAGACTGGCGGGGTCGATAGCTTCTGGCGTCGTGAAGAAGCCTTGGCCCCAAGTATGGTCGGCATCGCGCCCCGAGATGGAAACCGTAAGGTCGCCACCGAAATCGAGCTCGAGACGTTGCAGGGCATGGGCATCGTTTTCGGCGATCGACAGACGGCCCTTGTGCGTGTCGCCGCTGTCGTGTAGCTCGACCAACACGTCGAACAGACGTTTGAGGCGCTCGGGCTCGACACGGATGTAGCCGTGCCCTTCCACGGGAACAGCGATCGTGCGCTCGGTACCGCGAGCCATGGCGCGCAAGCTTGCAAGCTCGCCGCTTTGCTCGAGTAGGCCGAGCAACACTGGCACCAGGTTCACGCGCTTGCCGCCGATTTCGACGCCGAGCTCGACGCTGAACCAACCGAGTTGGTCACCCTCTGCATCGAGGGTTGAGTACCAGGAGACTTGCTGCTCGAGGAAACGGTAGGGATAGGCCGGATCGATCTCCACTTCGAAGCCCTGGCGCGTCAGCGCAGGCAAGGCTTGGGCGGTGAATGCGCAATACAGACTCGGATCCTCTTCGATGCTGACCAGGTAGTCGGCGTCAGCATTGAGATCGAGGCCATAGTCCGGCAAGCAGCCGAGATCGACGGCACCCAAACTCTCGAGCGCGATCTGCGCACTGTTGTCGCCGGTGTACTCCGACTGAACGATGATCACGGGTAGCTCGACGTCTTCGTAGCGAGGGCTGAACGAGTCTCCGCGGTTGATCGTGAAGTGGGCGGTGGTGAGACGGATTTTAGGCCGCGTGGCCTTGAGCGCGCGGTCCCCGTCGCGCGCCTCGTACGAAGCAAACATCATCTGTTCGCGTAGTTAGATCAAACTGCGCAGGGGTTGTCGATCCGAAAAGCGAACACGGATCGAACGTGAGGCCGGTCCGTTAATTGCGTACGTCATGCGGCGCGCAGATAGCGAGCGCATCGCGCACCGATCAACGCCTTAGAGAAGGCCTATTTCGCGCAGCCGTTGCGCGAGGTAAGCCTCGGCTGTGATCGGTTCCAGGTAGCGATTGGGCCGGTCGGGACTGATGCAGGTTGGTAAGGTTTCGATGGAGAGCTCGGGGTTCGGATGCAGAAAAAACGGAATCGAATAACGCGGCCGACTGCGCCAGGGCTCGGGCGGATTGACCACGCGGTGGGTGGTCGACACGAACACGTGGTTGCTCAGCCGCTGCAGCATGTCGCCGATGTTCACGACGATTTCGCCGGGCTGTACGTCGACGTCTAGCCAGCGCCCATGCTGCGTCAGTATTTCGAGGCCGGGCTCACCTGAGGCAATCAGCAGCGTTACCAGATTGATGTCTTCGTGCGCAGCGGAGCGCACGCCTTCGGGGGCATGTGCGGACAACGCTGGGTAGTGCAACGGTCGCAGGATGCTGCTGCCGTGATCGATCTTGTCGTCGAACCAATCAGCAGGCAGCGCAAGGCTGCGCGCGACTGCGGCAAGCACGCGTGCACCGAGTGCTTCGAGCGCCTGAAACAATGTGAGCAGCGCGGGTTTGAACGCGGGCACTTCGTTCGGCCACAGATTGCGCGGCGTAGGGCCGTGCGCTGACTGAAGTAAGGTAGGCTCGCGACCAACGTGGAAGAACTCTTTGAGATCCGGTTCGCTCGCATCTTTGGCGGTCTCGATCCGATAGGGCGTGTAGCCCCGCGCGCCGCCTTTGCCGGGCAGGTGATAGCGAAGCTTCTGTTCGCTGCCCAGCGCAAAGAAAGCTTGGAGCGCGGCATAGGCCGGAGCGGTGATCGCGGGGCCGACATCGTGGCCACGCAGTTTCAAAAAGCCGGTGTCGCGAAAAGCCTCGCTCAAAGCTGCATCAAAAGCGGGCCCCTCGGTTCGGATATCGAGAGTAGGGACGTTCTGCACATGTGCAGCATAACGCGAGCCCACCCGTCGCGCTGAGAGCCTGCTACCATCGCAAGGATCGCCACAGCCGGGGTTTGGCGCGGTCATGCCGGGTTTGGCCGCCTTCAGTGGCTCGGGTCGCCGCCTTTCGCCACGAATCGCGAGGTCAGTCATGTCTGAGCGCTACCGCATCTTCGGCGTCGAGGCGTCGCCTTACTCCGTGAAGGTCCGATCTTACTTTCGCTACAAGAACATTCCCCACAGCTGGATCGTGCGCGGCATGGATCAGCTGTCCGAGTTCGGACGGTACGCCAAGCTGCCGCTCGTGCCACTGGTCGTCACTCCCGACGGGCAGGGTATGCAGGACTCGACGCTCATCCTCGAGAAGATGGAGACGCTGTTCCCTGAGCCTTCGATCACGCCCACGGGGCCGATCGCGCCATTCGTCAATTTACTTGTCGAAGAGTTTGCTGACGAGTGGGTCAACAAACCGATGTTTCACTATCGCTGGACGCATCCGACGGATCAGGAGTCCGCTGCCCAGCGCATCGCAGAGGAGCTTGCGCCGGCCGGTGCCTCGAGCGAAGTGGCCCTTGGCATGGTGGAGTCGGTGAAGGCGCGCATGCTGCCCCGGCTTTTGCTGGTGGGGTCCACGCCCGCATCGGCAGCGCTTATCGAGCAGTCTTTCGTGCGGCTTGTCGAGCTCGTCGAAGTGCATCTCGCCCCGCGAGCTTACCTTTTTGGATCGCGGCCGGTGCTCGCGGACTTTGGCCTATTCGGCCAGTTGTACGAGCTCGCGAGCGATCCGACGCCAGGCGCGCTGCTCAAGCAGCAGGCCCCGCACATCATGGGCTGGCTTGCGCGCATGTTGAGCCCAGAAAACCTAGGGGACTTGGAAAGCTGGGAGGGGCTGGCACCCACGCTGCAGCCGCTACTTGGAGAGCAAGTGGCAGGTCTGTTTCTGCCCTGGTCGAGCGAGAACGCGCGTGCGCTCTCCGCGGGAGAAAAGCAGTCAACAGTGAGCCTTGCGGGTCGATCACTCTCGCAGGAGCCTCAGCGCTACCATGCAAAGTCGCTGGCCGTGCTCAAGCAGCATTATCAGGACCTACGGAATCCTGAGCTGGATAAGTTGCTCGCAGAGACGGGCGCGCAGCCTTTTTTATCCGATTAGCCGACCGCAAACGCCAATCACGAAAGCCCTGCGCGCGCGTGCAAGGGTGCACGCTTCGTTTCACCGCGATCAGTGCAAATAGCTGCCGCAGCGCGCATCGCTCTCGCCCACCTCGGGCACGCTGCCGGGGCCCTTGGGATAGCGAGTGCTGTCGCAGAGAGCGGCCAGCAGGTCGCGCAGCACGGCAGCCTTTTGCTCGCCCGTCAGGGAGTGCTCGATCTGAGCATGCATGTCCGTGCCCGGCTGACCATTGAGCACCTTGAGCCAGGTCTCGTAGGCCTTCTGACGTGCGATCGAGCCCACGCTGTACTTGCCATCCTCGATCGGCCACTTAGCACCGTCTGCGCCATGACAGTGAGCGCAAGTACGGGCGAACACCTCGTGTCCCCGCGCCACGTCCGCACCGGCAACCAGACTGTAGTTGCCTTGCTCTTTGCTGGTGAGCACGAAGATGTCCGCGGGCTGCGGTAAGGTGCCATCGCGCACGCTCAACAGGAACGTGACGAGCGCATCGATCTGTTCGGGGCTGAGCACTTGGCCATAGGCTGGGATCGCGTCTTCACCTTTGGTCAGACGCGCGGTCCAGGTCTCGCGTGACTCTGTATTCTTGAGCAAGTCGGGCAAGAGCACGTGCGTCTTGTTGAGGAAGCGCTCTCCGTAGATGCCGTCACCGCCGCGCAGATCCCAACCGAACAAGTTCTTAAGACGATAGTTGTGCCCGGCATTCACCATCGGAGCACCCTTGGCATCGGCAAGCGTGCCGTTGCCGAAGGGGCCGCCTTTGCCATCGAGCGCAGGGGTCGACGGATTATCAGGTACGAACTCGACGCCTAGCTCTGCGGCCCAGTCATCAAAAAGCCGACCGCCGAGCTCAACAGCTGGCATGGGCTTGGCAGAGTTAGCCGTAGTCGGTGTGGCCTCCGCTGCGCTCACTTGGTCCTTTGCCTGCTCGGCTCCCGCTGCGCTCTCAGGCGCTTGGCTGGTTTCGGCAGCTGGGCTACCGCAACCCTGCGTGCTGAGCACGCTGCCTAAAAGTTGAAGCCCAAAAACGAGCGATACTGCGCGTGACATGTGCCCTCCGTACTGGCGCGGCAGATTACCACCCGGCCATTGACGGGCACCGTTTTTGTTCGCACTGTTTCGCCATGTCTGACCCAGCTCTGATTGCCAAGATGCAGGCCATTTTGAGTGCCGAAGAGAGCGCCATGCGCTTGGAGCTCACAGGCATGGCCTTCGATGCGTTGCTTGCACAACCCGCATCGGTGCTACTCGCGGATGCGGAGTTGCTGCCGAGCTTGCTCGCGGCGCTGAGCGCAGACAACACGCAGCGCGTCATGGGCCAACACGTGTTGCCCGCGGCTTTGCGCATGACGTCGCAGCTCGAGACAGCAGAGCAGCGACTACGCGATCTGTTGCCGGAGGCCGCTCGGAAGGAGCTCGAGCGCATCATCGCAAGCGGTAAGGGGCCCCGTTTTGGTTGGCTCAAGGGCGCGCTTGATCCGGCGGATTTGCGCGAGCTGTTTGCGCCCGTGGTGCAACAGGTGCTCGTGCAGTTCACCAGTAAGCTGCCCATCCCGGGCTTGGGCGCGAGCGGCGGGCAGGGGGCAGCCGCAGCAGCCGGGGCATTAGGCGGGCTTGTCGGCATGCTTGGAAAGCAGGTGCAAAAGAGCGCCAGTCAGTTTGCCGAAGTCGGCAAGAGCGTGATGGGTGGCCTTGGCAGCGAGCTTGAGCGGCGCATGCAGGCGTTCGCGCGCGACTTCAGTCAGACGGCCATGGGCGAGTTTCGTACGGCGGTCGCCGATCGAATCAAGAGCCCAGAAGGCCAAGCGATCTTAGTGCGCATGCGCGATCGTGCCGTACGCCATGTGTTCGATGCTCAGCTATCGGACGTGGCCCAGGACATGTCGCACCTGCCCATGGCAGAGCTTTCGCAAGTCGCACCCGCGGTCGTTGCGTTTCAGCGCGAACAGCCGCTGTTGAGCAGCTTGCTCGCCACCGAGATCGCCGCTGCGCTATCGGCGATAGGTCAGCGCCCGCTCGCGGAGCTGCTGAGCGAGGCCGCCCTGCTGGAAACCGCACGCGACATGACGCAACGCATCGTGGACCCAGGTGCTAGGGCCTTATTCGCCTCCGAGGACTTCGGCGCTTGGTTGAGTCGTCTGCTTGCTGCCGCGGCACAGCCATGAAGATCGTCCTTGCCTCTTCCAATCCGCATAAGGTCAAAGAAGTTGACCAAGTGTTAGCGCCGCTCGGGATTGAAGTGGTCGGGCTCGACGCGTTTGCGCAGGATCTGCCCGAGCCGGTCGAAGATGCCGATACCTTCGAGGGCAATGCGCGCATCAAGGCCATCGCTTATGCGCAGATGCTTTCACTGTCCTGCCTCGCAGAAGATAGCGGCCTTGAGGTCGATGCTTTGGGGGGAGCGCCGGGGGTGTATTCCGCGCGTTATGCCGGCATCGGCCAAACACGCGACGAAAGGGACCGCGCCAACAATGCCAAGCTCCTCACAGAGCTTGCAAAGGCGGAGGCGGCCCATGCGCCTGAGGCGCGCGACCGAAGCGCACGCTTTGTCTGCGCGATGTGCCTGGTGGATGCAGACGGTAAGGTCTTGTTCGAGACGCGGGGCACGTACAATGGTGTGATCGCAGCTGCGCCGCATGGTGCCCAGGGCTTTGGCTACGATCCCCTGCTGTATCTGCCGGATCTTGGTAAGACCAGCGCAGAGCTTACATCTGATGAGAAGAATGCGCGTTCCCACCGCGGCCAGGCCGCCCGTGCCCTCGCGGGCTACTTAGCGCCCGTGCACGAATAACTTACCCACTTCGACGCCGATCCATCCCGCCCAGCGGCGTTGCGAAAACCTAAGAATGCAGGGAGCATACTGTCGGTTACGCGCCTGCTGGACGGGCGCCTCGACGCCGATCCGACCTGATTCTTTTGTGCCGGGCGCTTACGAGGGCGATCGAACGAGTGGCCCTCAGAAGCCGTAGTGAAGCTCGAGGGCGAGGGAGGGGCCGCCTGCAAGGCTGGTGCGACCGCGGTAACCGCCGATGAAACGCACGAGCGCGGCATCACTGATCTGGTAACCGATATCGAACAACATGCGCACGCCGAGGTCATCGTTGGTGGGGAAGTTGGTGACTTCGACCGATGCACCCATGGGTACGCGCGGGACCGTGGCCCAGCCGAGACGCGTACCGAAGTTACCGCCCAGTCCCGTGATGTAGCCGCCCTTGAACTCGAGCTGGGTGCCATCGCGATCGCCCAAGATCGTGCCGAGATCGAAGCCAACTTCGAAGCCCTCGGTGGAGACGCCGAGCAACACGCCGGTGCGAAGCCGAAACATTGAGCCGAACGCAAAGGTAATGGCCGAGCGTCCGTAATCGAGGCCGACCTTACGTCGCTCGGTAATCTGCGCTTGATCGAGCAGGTCACCACGTAAGCTGCCGAGTGCGAACTCGAGCTCTTCGATCGTGCGGAAAAAGCGATAGGCGTACTGCGCCTCCAGGTGATAGTAGCGATCGGCCTCATCGTTTGCGGTGCTACCGGCTGGCGGATTCTGAATCTTGAACTTCCCGAGGGCGACGCGTTCGCCACGCAGCGTGACGCGGGAGCGTTGGCCGTGAAAGTATCGCAGCAAGCGCTGTTCGCGCGCCGTCTCCTCATCGACGTGTATGTGTAAAGGCTGCGGCGAGGCTGCGGACGCAAAGACCGGATGCTCGACGCCATCCGCCTTGACCTCGATAACCCAGTACGCGATGCCGGGCTCCGGTGCGGAATTGGCGGGAATGCGCGCGAAATAACCTTTATTCTCGCGTCTGACGACGACCATCTCGGGCGCCGCTTGGGGCGCTTCCAGCGGACGAAAGTAGACGCGCACCTGACCTGCGAGATCATTGCCGCGGATATCGAAGCGTAAGGCGATGGCGCTCGCGTCGGCACTGCTCACTGGCAGATGACCGATGAAGGCACGGCCTTCGCGTGCTGCGATGTCGGCAGCGTTTGGCGGCAGCTCTGCTTCCTGCTCTTCTGCCGTGGACTCGCCCGCAGGCAGCGCCTCCGTTTCCGGTAGGAGCTCGACCGCCGGCTTCGCCGCTTTGGCTGTGCTGTCGGGCGTGACCTGAGCATTCGGGGCGGGGAACTTAGATTCTCGCGGGGCTGGCGTTTGAGCCTGCACTGGTGTGAGCAGACCTGAGATCAGGCCTACGATGCTGAGCTGAAGCAGGATTCGAATGGCTTGCATGACGTCGTTCCTCACCAGTCGAAAGTGGCGGCAAGCCCGAGGCCGGGCCCTGCGTGGTCGATGGTGCGTCCCTGGTAGGAAGCGCGCGTGGAGAGTGAGAACACGTCGGTCGGGCGATAGCCGACCTCGAACACAGCACGTACGCCGAGCTCATTAGTGTTGAGTGGCTGATCGGTCACGTGGACCTCGAACGCCAGCGGCCACTTTTCGACCAGGCCCAGATTCAGGCCTACGAATGCCCGCTGTCCGATTTCAGGTGTGGACTCGGCTGCGAGCACGAGGTGGGTGCCGCGTGCCCGTCCGATGCGTAGGCGGAGCTGCCCGCCGCCTCTCACCTTGGAGCCGGTGCTGGAAGCGTCTGCGGGTCGACCGAGACCGACTTCGATGCGCGGCATGACTGCGAACATCTCGTGCAGGGCGAGCACGGCTTCGAGATAGCCGTAGGTGAAAGCCGCGCTCGCGGGCTCAAGTCCCTTTTCATCGAGATCCTCGAGGGTACCGCCCTTGCCGCGGTAGTGGCCGTAGCCGACGCGCACGCCTTCGAATACCGGGCGATGCAGGCGCAGCAAGAAGTCCGCTTCGCCGAGCACGTAGTAATCGCGCCCGCTTAAACCATCGAAGCTCACGTACTCTACAACGGCGCGTACGCGCGACATGTCTGCGCGCGGCGGCTCCGAGGGTGCGGCGCGCACCACAGCGACGGCGGGTTGATCGGCACGCCCGAGCACAGGCACAGTGCTGCCGCTGGGTAAGACTGCGTCGACGAAGTAAGCGAAGCTCGGCGGTCGCACGTAACCTTCTGGAATCTGCGCGCGACCCTGACCGCGCGCATCGAGCGCTACAACGAGGCGCTGATACTCGCCACGCTTGGGCTCGGGCCTCACGTAGAGGACGACACTGCGCACCTTGGTTTCAGGCGGCACGTACACGCCGAGCCAAACCGGCAGACCCCCGCGCACTTGCTCAAGCGGTTTGATATTGACCAACGTGGAGACGGCCACGCTGCTCGTCTCCTGTCCGATGCGCCGCGCCGATTCCTCGTGGCTGGCCGTGGAAAAGTAGGCGATCTCGTAGTCAAGCCAGCCCTTGTAAGGGGTGTTCGGTTGGCGCTCGAGAAAGGCCTTCATGATCTTGACGCGCTCACCCGGAGCCTTGCCAAGCGAGCGGTAGAACACATCGAGCACCTCGCGCTGCACGGCTTGGGCGGCCAGACACTCATCGCACTGCGCTGGTCGCGGCGCCGCGGCGGTGACAAGCGCCTCTGCTTTGTCCCCTACGATCGGTGCGCGCGGCGGAGGCTCGACCGGGTGGGCTATCGACAACGACTCCCCAGCGCGCACGACACGCGCGGTGCCGTTGGGGAAGCGATCGCGCAGCGTCACGCCCGAGATCGGATGCTTGACCTCGATCGTGCGATAGAGCGTCAGGGTCGCACCCTCGCGCACTTTGTCTTTGCCGAGATCGAGCACGAGATCATCGCCGTCGAGCGCGACCACAGTCGCAGATAGAACGCTGGGGGCCGCCGTTTGCTTGGCGTCGACGCGGGGCGTCTGGGCGAAGGCTCGCGGCGTGTACTGCGCACTACTCACGGTCAGAACCGCGAACGCGAGCGCCAGCCGGTTCGAGAGCTTGGGGATCATGGCCCTGCGCATAGCAATCCTAGACTCGGGACGCACTGCGATATCGGGGTGAAGTGGCCTGCGCGGTGCCACGATCTGAGTGTTTAAGTGCCCTGACCCACGCCCGCCGCCCCGATGCGCTGAAAACCTAGATGCTTCCGCTCCAGTGAAGCGCGCCCACGATCGCCGCCATCCCCAAGCGCCACCAAGCAAAGATGCCGAGGCCGTACTTACTGAGCTGCGCGACCATCCAGCGCACCGCGAGCATGGCTGCAATCCATGCGACGACGAAACCAATCGCCAGAGGCATCGGGCCGTAGGCATCGAGCATCACCGCGCCACTTTTGAGCGTCTTGTATCCCGTTGCCGCACCGAGCGTGAGGAGGCCGAGCAAAAACGAAAACTCCACCGTCGCGCTCAGCGATAAGCCCACGGCTAGCCCGCCCAAAATCGTGGCCAGACTGCGGCTGACACCTGGCCATAACGCAGCGCATTGCGCCACGCCGATTACGAAACCCGCACGCAAAGACAGCGTCTCGAGCGCGCTGCCCGTTACCAGCGCCAGCCGACCTTGCAGCACGAGCAGCAGCACACCGCCCGCGGCCCACGCGGCCACCACCGGCCAGATGCCGAACAGATAACGTTCGATCATCTCATCGAATGCGAGACCCAAAACTGCGGCGGGCACGAAGGCTACGATCAACGTTCGCAGCAAATGTGCCCCTTCAGCGTCGCGTCCGAGCAGACCCGCGGCCATCTGCTGAATCCGTCCGCGGTAGAGCGTGAGCACCGCGAGTATCGCACCCGCTTGAATCGCGACAGCATAGGCATTGGCAGCTTCGCTCGCTTCAATGCCGATCAAGCGTTGCATGACGACCAGATGCCCCGTGGAGCTCACCGGCAAGTATTCCGTGATGCCTTCGACCAGGCCCAAGATCAGCGCTTGCCACCACTCCATGCGCTCGGCTTTAGCGCAGATATCCACGCGGCGCTTTGGACGCGATGTGTCGGGCAGACTCAGATCGACGCGGCATACGTACTTCGCTTACCGAGCGCGCTGTGCAGCATCGAGCTTGAAGCTCATGCTCACGCTCAGGACATGGTTGAGCTGATTCGGATCCGTGAAGCGGCGCACATACTGATTCAAGTAACCCAGCTCGACGCGCAGCTCAGAGCCAGCTTGATAGCCCGCCCCCACGAAGGCCCGGTTTTGATCGAGGCCTGACTCGCTCGGGTAGTTGGTATCGTTGAGATGCACGAACAGCTCGTCCCACACCACCGCCAGCCACGGCTTACCCTCGACCAGTGTAAGTTGAGCGCGCACCTGTTGCCTCAGGCGGTGGGCCCAGCTGGGCAAGCCCGCGGCGTTTTCACTGCTGCCGGGTCCGTCGTTACGAAAGCGATGCTCCAGGCGTGTGCGCGTCGACACCGCGACGCTCAGTCCGGCCGGCGCCAAGTCAAACGACGTGGAGATTTGTTCAAACAGACGATGCTCGCGGACGTCCTTGGCAGCGCGCACCTTAGGCTCATCGAAGAACACGGGCGTGAAGCCATAGCCAGCCCAGCCCGAAAGCCAGGGCAAAACCTGATAGCCGAGGGAAGGGCGCATCAGCAGCATGCTATTGGGGTTTTGGGCGTAATCGACCACGCTGCCCCCAGCGTCTTTGACGCCGTGGAGCGGTGCGTTCATGCGACGACCCTGCAGGTCCAGATTGACCAGGAGCTTGCGCGGGAGCTTCAGATCGAGCTGCACTTGCAACCACTGTTGATAGTCAGGTTCGAGCCCTTGGGCCGAGCCTTTCGCGGGTAGCAGAAAACCAGCGACCAGCGCTGTCAGTACAATCAGCTTCGAGGAGAGGGACACTGCTTCCTACCGTGAGGGGTTCGGGAAGACGACGCGCGCGACGATCATCCGGTGCGCACGCCATGCCCAGCCACGAGCTGGGGCGGGCCCGCGCACTCAGGGGAGGTCAGCGCATGACGGGGCGCAGCTTGATGCCGAGGAAATCGGCGATCTTCTGCGCTAGCGGACGCGGGATGTTCGGCAAGCGCTGCTCGACGACCGCACGCGCACGCGCATGGGGCTCGCCTTTGAGCGCAGGCAACACGATCTCGGTCCAGCGAATCAACAGCTTCGGGTCGGCATCGCCCAGCGCTCGTGCCAACGCAGGCTCAAGCCGCTTCTGGTAGGCGACCGACGCCGTGCACAGGCCCGCGAACGCACGCACCAGACCGTCTTGGCCTTCTTCGGTGGTGTGCTCCCAGTTTTGCGTGAGCAGTGGCAGCTGCTTTGCGACCTTGGCAGGGGCGATGCGCGAGAGCGGCCCGAGCGCAGCGGCGCAGGTTTGCACCACGCGCTTGTTCTTCGAGACGAGCAGCCGCGCGAAGCGTTCGATCAGCGGCACGAGCATCTCCGGCTTCTGCTCGGCGATCTCCTGCAGCACGCGTGCGGCCTGACTCGAAGGCCCCTCGCGCTCGTCTTCTAGCGCTGCGGCATGCCGCATGACGGCGTGGGTATCGGCCTGCGCAATAAGCTCCGCAGCCAACGCTTGCGTGCCACTCAACGCCTTGGGCGCGACCGGCGGCTCTGGCGCAGCTGTCGTCTGCGGCGCTGCGCCTGCAGGCGTTGAAGGCGTCTCAGGCGCGGGCGCAGCTTCAGGCAGCACAGGCGGCTTGGGCTTGCTTGCGCTGCTGGCTTTTTTGTCTGCCGCGGGTGCGGCGACTTTCTTCGTCGCTTTCGTCGAGCTCATAGACGTTCGCACAAGCAGGCACCCTCAAGGGCGGACAGGATCTTCGGTAAGGACACTTCGTAGCGGTGACCCGTCCCCATGTGGCCCCCCTCGAACTCCTCGTGGTGGACCCGCGCCCCCGAATTCACTAAACGTTGAGCCAACATGCGGGCTCCGAACTGCAAACCATACTCGTCTGATTTCCCGGCGTCGAGAAAAACGAGCCTCGCGTCTTTCAGGGCATTTGCATCCCTTTCGGCGCGAATCAGAGGGTCGTGCGCGAGCCAGCGCGTCCAGGGGTCGGGCAAGATCATGGCGGTGATGGGGTCAAAGGGTAGCGCAGCCCGAGGCAAAGGGCCGCTCTCGATCGGCGCATAGGCGGCCGCGAGGGCGACGATTTCCATCGCGTGGAACTCCGATTGCGAGCGCGGACCCGCTTGTTTGGCCATTTGCTCCACAAATCCTTCGACTCCGCCGCACCGCTCGTACACCGTGGCCACCTCGGTAAAACGTGGCCGAATGCACAGCTCGAAGGCGCAGTCCCCAGCGTGGCTTGCGACCACGCCGAAGATCTCCGGGCGGTCCATGCCCATGCGCAGCGCGCCAAAGCCGCCCGAGGACTTGCCGACGATCGCCCGACCCTCGCGTTTGCCGAGGGTGCGGTAGCGGGCCTCGACCGTGGTCAGAACATCCTCGGCCAAGTAGCGCTGGTAGTTTCCGGTTGCCGGCGAGTCGATGTACTGGCTACCGCCCCAACGCGTGAAGCAATCGGGCATCACCACGATAGCTTCGGGGCAGCCTAGGGCGAGCAGGCGCTCGTAGCGTTCGAGCAGATTGGGCTCCCAGGGCTTGAAGTTCAGCAGGGAGACGTTCGTGGCGGCATAACCGGTGAGCACCATCACCACTGGATAACGATGGGTGCCCGTGCCGTAGCTCGGCGGCAGATACACGAGCAGCTCGCGTTCTGCCGGATCGCCAAGCAGGTTGTCGTCGAGCGCGCCGCCGTGAAAGCGCACGCGATCTAACGTGCCCTGCAGCATCACATTTTCTCCACGACCTGAATGCCAAGTAGACCGAGGCCGCGCCGGATTTGACGCGCCGTGAGCCAGCACAACGCGATGCGACTGCCCCGCGTTTCACCTTCTGCTTTGAGCACCGGGCATGCTTCAAAGAACGTGCTGTAGGCCTTGGCCAGCGCGTACAGGTGATCGGTAATCAGATGCGGTAGGCCCGCATCGGCTGCCTGATGCACAATTTCAGGGAACCGAATCAGCGTGCGGGCAAGCTGCTTTTCCTGGGGCGCCTCCAATTGGATCGCAGCTGCGGCGCGTCCTGGGTCGAGCTCGCCGCGACGAAAGATGCTCTGCACGCGCGCGTAGGCGTACTGCAGGTAGGGGCCCGCGTTGCCCTGGAAGGTAATCATCTTATCGAAGTCGAACTGGTAATCGCTGGTGCGATTCTGATGCAGGTCTGCGTACTTGACGGCGCCGATACCCACCGCGCGGGCCACCTGAGCAAGCTCCGCATCGGACACTTCTGCACCCACGCGTCCTTCGGCCTTACCTTCGTGCAGACGCGCAAGGGCGCGCTCTTCCGCTTCGTCGAGCAGCGAGGCAAGCGTGACCGCCTTGCCCGAGGCGTCGCGGGTCTTGAGCGGCTTACCATCGCGGCCGAGCACGCTGCCAAAGCCCAAGTGCTCCAGGCGCACGTCATCCCAGCCCAGCAGCTTCACCACGCCGAACAACTGCTTGAAATGCAGCGACTGCCGCATGTCGACCACGTAAATCATGCGCGTGGCGCCCAGGGTTTCGCGGCGATGCTGGACCGTGGCGACGTCGCTTGTGCTGTAAAGAAAGGCGCCGTCTTGCTTCTGGATGATGAACGGCTCTTTGAGTTTCTTGAGCTCGGCGGGCGCCTGTTCGTGCTCGGCGAAAAACACGCACAGCGCGCCGGCATCTTCGCGTGCCAGTTGTTTGGCTTTGAGCAGCGCGACGACACCGGGCAGAAACGCGTTGTAGAAGCTCTCGCCATGCCAGGTATCGAAGGTCACATCGAGGCGTTCGTACACCTTGTCGAGCTCGACGCGGGTGGCCGCGACAAAGCGCTGCCATTGCGCTTTATTTTCGGAATCCCCCGCTTGCAGCTTGGCAAGCTCTGCGCGCGCCGCCGTCGCGAACTCGGGATCGGTTTTCGCGCGTTCGCTCGCCAGCTTGTAGACGCGTTCGAGCTCGACGATCGGCTCCTGCTCAAGGGCCGCGACATCGCCGAGCTCGCGCATGCCGACGATCAACAGGCCAAACTGCGTGCCCCAATCACCAAGGTGATTGTCGCCGATGACGTCGTGGCCGATGAAGCGCAACATGCGCACGAGAGCATCGCCAATGATCGTCGAGCGCAGGTGCCCGACGTGCATCTGCTTGGCGATGTTGGGGCTTGAGAAGTCGACGATCACGCGCTCGGGGCTCGGGCTCACCGGTACGCCATCGCGTGCGATGTCCGCGACGCAATCGTCGAGCGCGCTCGCAAGGAAGCGATCGTTGAGGCGCAAGTTCACAAAACCTGGGCCCGCCACCTCGGCGCTTGCGATCGCGGGCTCCCTGCGTAAGGCGACTGCCAGCTGTTCGGCGAGCTCGCGCGGGTTCTTCTTGAGTTGCTTGGCGAGCGGCAACACCCCGTTAATTTGGTAGTCGCCGTGGGCTTCATCGCTGGTGGGCCTGAGGACAGCCGGGGCTTCAAGGCCCAGGGCGGTCTGCATGGCGCGGCTGCTCAGCTCGCTCAAGTAACGTTCGATGCGCATGGAGGGCGCTAAATAGCACAGCCGGGCAAAGGCCGCGTCGACGTCACGGATGCGGCGGGGCGAGCGCCAGTTCCCGCGGTGCTGACGCCAGTCTCGCGGGGCTGACGCCAGCCGGGTGCGGGGTTGGGCGGCAGCGAGCTAGCCGTTGCTCGCGCCGGCGTGTCGCTGTTGGTTTGCGGACATGTGGGGCGCTGATCATCTGGCACGCTATGTGGCTCGCCTCACCGAAGTTTACACTTTCTACATTGCGCCGGGCGGGGACTCCAGGAATACTAAGTTGTCACGTGTTACATCGCCTACCACACGGTCGGCTGCACTGTTTCTAAACCCCTGGCTTCCTCTGTTAACGCCGTGGTTAAGCGCTAGACAGCCCGGTAGGCTGATCGTACAAATTGAATCGTTGTTCATTTCGTTCCGGGCCTGCGTGCCACGGACTGACCCTTCGGAGAGTGCCGCGATGTCCCAGCCCATCAACCGCTACAAAGCTGATCTACGCGACTTCCAGTTCTTACTGTTCGAGCAGTTCAAGCTCGACGAGTTGCTCGCCCTCGCTGAGTACAAGGATTGGGATCGGGACCAGGTTCAGATGGTGCTCGACGAAGCCTATCGCTTCTCCCGTGAGGTGCTCGGGCCGTTGAACGCGGTGGGCGATCAACAGGGCTGCCGAGTCGTTGACGGTCGCGTCATCACGCCCAAAGGCTTCAAGGAAGCCTGGGATAAGCTTTACGAAGCAGGCTGGAAGGGCATCGGCGGCGCGATCGACCGCGGCGGGCAGGGCGCACCTATGCCGCTTCAGTCTTGCGTCGAAGAGATGCTGACCGGCTCGAACACGGCGTTCTCCATGTATCCGGGGCTCGCGCATGCTGCAGCCGACGTGATCGCGGAGTGCGGCACGCCGGAGCAGAACGAGCGCTACGCACAGCGCATGTTCAAGGGCGAATTTGCCGGCACCATGTGTCTGACCGAGCCCCACGCCGGCAGCGACGTGGGCGCCGCAACGACCACGGCCAAGAAGAACGCGGACGGCACCTACAGCATCCGCGGCACGAAAATCTTCATTTCGGGTGGCGACAGCGATCTTGCCAGCAACGTCGTCCACCTGTTGCTCGCGCGCGTCGAAGGTGCCCGCAGCGGCACCAAGGGCCTGTCGCTGTTCGTCGTGCCGCGCGTGCGCGTCAACGTCGACGGCACCCTCGGCGAGCTCAATGACGTTCAGGTCGCCTCGATCGAGCACAAGATGGGTATCAACGGTTCGGCCACCTGCGTGCTGAACTTTGGGGACAACGACGGCTGCGTAGGCGAGCTCGTCGGCACGGTCGAGCATCAGGGCATGGCTCAGATGTTCCTGATGATGAACACGGCCCGCATCGGCGTGGGCATTCAGGGCTTGGCGCTGGGCTCGGCGGCCTATCTTTCCGCGGCGGAGTACGCCAAGGATCGCAAGCAGGGACCTAGCATCAAGAACTTCAAGGACCCCGACGCGCCCAAGGTGTCGATCATCGAGCATGCCGACGTACGTCGCATGTTGCTCGAGATGAAAGCACGCGTCGAAGGCACGCGCGCGCTCGCGATGAAGCTGACCAATCACGCCGACTGGGCGCGCATTGTTCAGGGCAAGGACGACGCCAAGGCGGGCTACCATCATGGTCAGGTCGAGCTGCTCGTGCCGCTGCTCAAGAGCTACGGATCGGACATGGCTTTCGAGGTCAGCGCACTCGCGATCCAGTCGATGGGCGGCGCCGGCTACTTGAAGGACCATCCGGTCGAGCAGTACTGCCGTGATTCGCGCATCTTCGCGATCTACGAAGGTACCAATCACATTCAGGCACTCGACTTGGTCGGCCGCAAGCTCGGCCAAAATGGCGGCACCAACGCACGCGCCTTCCTCGGCGACGTGCAGGCATTCGTGACCAAGCACAAGGAGCATCCGCAGCTGGCAGCCAGCGTGGCGCAGCTACAGAAGGCACAGGAAGCGGTCGCCGGCTCGGCGATGAAGTTCATGATGTGGAATGCGCAAGGCAAGGTGGAGCGCGTGCCGCTCGCAGCCAGCCGCTTCTTGACGATGATGTCGGAGCTTACGCTCGGTTGGCTCCTGCTCGAGCAGGCGGTGATCGCCCTCGACAAGCTGGGAGGCGCTAACACGGCCGATAAGGCGTTCTACGAAGGCAAGCGCTACGCAGCGCAGTTCTTCGCGAGCAACATCTTGCCCAACGTCACCTGCCTGGCAGCCGTGATCGGCGGCGAGGACGAGAGCGCTCTGCTCATCCCCGAAGAAGCGCTCGGCTGATCGTGGCCGGCTAAACGCGCTCAGCTGATTAGGCTAGGCTATTCGCGATCGAGTCTAGCAAAACCAACGCCTCGCACACGCTCAGGTCTTGAGCAGTCGTGCGAGGCATTCGTCCACGCCGGTGAGCACCAAGAGGCCATGGAGTTGAAGGAAGCGGTGGTGCGAGGCGAACAGGATCGCCAGACAAGAGCTGTCCGTGAAGGTCACCCTGGAGAGGTCGATGCGGACGATGCGGCGAGGCGCGTCCTCCTGCTGTCGGAGAGCCTCGTCGAGCGATTCGGTCGCGGCAAGGTCGAACTCGCCAGCAGC
>JBBSJC010000094.1:0-18381 GCA_038257655.1 Polyangiales bacterium
ACGCCGTGATCATCGATCACGGCCAGCGTTACTACACCGTCTATGGCGGCCTGGGTCAGATCGATGTCCGAGCAGGGGACGATCTCTCGAAGAGCGCACGTCTTGGCAGTGCCAGCGCCGACCCCGTGTACTTCGAAGTTCGTCGTGGGACTCGTACGCAAGACGCACGCGCGTGGCTCGGCCTGTAACGCCCCGCTAGCCCTTTCGGCTTGCTTCGTCCATTTCGCGCGCCAGGTCGAACAGTAAGGCCGAGGTGGGGAGCCCGATCCGATTTGGGCGCACGACCTGTTCGAACTCAACCTCGAAAGTGCCATCACTCCAGCCGATGACTTCTTTCATGGCCGCACGCGGATCGACATCCCGGCCCGCGACGAGCGCATCGATAAGCTCGCCGTTTTGCAGAAATGCGCGAATGCTGCTCGTCCCGTTTTTAAGCAGCAGCGAGCCGGTGACGCGCTCGATCTGACACAGCGTGATCACACTAATCAGACTGATCCGAGACAGCTCGCCAGCGAGGTGGCGCACGCGGGACGCAAAATCGGGCGGAGGCGCGAGCGAAGTCACGGCGTGCAAAAGTGCTTCGAATGCGGCGTCGATCGACTCACCTGCAGGCTCGCTTTCACCAGTCCCATCGGCCGCCTCGAAACGCACCACGACCCGATAGCGCTCGGACCTCCCCAATTTGGCCCGCATCGGCTCGCAGCTCGTTACCTGGCCCGCGAAAGACGACCGGCTCGCGTCTGCTAAAGCGGGCATTTCCACGCGGATCACCTGGCCGATTTCCACGGGGTAGTCCGTTTCGATTGCCATGCCTCGCGGGCTGACTTCGTGCAGCTCCGCGGCTTGCTCGCCTTGTTGAGTGCGGACCGTGCCACGCCAGCTCTGCACCTCGATGCCATGCTTGGCTGCGTCCTTCTTGACCAGATACTTGAGCAGACCTCGCAGCGTTGCGGATTCATTGGCGGGCCTTGCGGTGTTGCGCAGAATGTCGAGGCCCGGCTCTTCCACGAACATGAACTGGAGAGCGACTCCTGCGACCGTTCGCCCTTTCCAGAAATCTTCGACGCTGGCGATACGCACCACGCGCGCCAGCAAGATGACAGAGCAGCTGCCGTCGTCGGCGCGGATCTCCAGACGCTGCATGGAACCGATACGGCCCACATCGTGATCGATCTCGAGGAACAGTCCTGTGCTGCTGATATCCCCAGAACGCAGCACGGCCGCTTCGTCGACGCCGGTGATCTGAACCTGTAGCGTGACCCGGAAACGCGGTGACTTACGGACTTCGCTGGCTTGCACCATGAGATGGTATCAAAAGCCTTGCACTCCGTGTGATGTCGCGCGTCGGCCCCCAGGCGCACACCTGCGTGACGCCCATTCACGCGCTTGGGCGCGATTCTCTCCTTACGGGACGCATCTTCGCGAAAATGGCGTTGTTTTCTGAGCCCGCGCCGCGTGGCACGCGCGCTGCAAGGGCTTTGCTCTGTACCCTGCGATTTGCTACGTCGCGACCAGCCAAGGAAGACCGCATGCAACAGCCAAAGCAGATCAAAGAAGCCAAAGGGAAGCTAGGAATCTTGCTCCCCGGCATGGGTGCCGTGGGCACCACGTTCATTGCGGGTTGCCTCTTGGCGCGGCGTGGACTCGGAGAGCCCGTCGGTTCGCTGACGCAGATGGGCACGATTCGCGTGGGCAAGCGCACCGATGGCAACTCGCCGCTGATCAAAGACTTCATCTCCCTTGCAACGCTCGATGACCTGGTGTTTGGAGGTTGGGATTTGTTCCACGACAACGCTTACCAGGCGGCGCGCACCGCAGAGGTGCTCACGCTCGAGCACCTGAACCTCGTCAAAGATGAGCTTGAACAGATCAAGCCCATGCCGGCCGTGTTCTTTCCTGAGTACGTCAAGCGCCTGCGCGGGGAGAACGTCAAGCCAGGAAATGACAAGTGGCAGCTCGCCCAAGCCGTGCGCGAGGACATTCGCAACTTCAAGAAGGTCAACGGTCTTGACCGTGCCGTCGCCGTCTGGTGTGGCTCGACCGAGGTGCACTCTGAGCCCAGTGACGTGCTCAGTAGCCTCGAAAAGTTCGAAGCCGGCCTCAAGGCGAGCCACCAAAGCATCAGTCCTTCGATGATCTACGCCTATGCCTGTTTGATGGAAGACGTCGGATACTGTAACGGCGCACCCAATCTGACGGTTGACACGGGCGCCATCCGCGAGCTTGCGCAGAACCGTAAGCTTCCCATTTCGGGCAAGGACTTCAAAACCGGTCAAACGCTGATGAAGACCGTGATAGCGCCGGGCCTGCGTCAGCGCATGCTCGGGATCCGCGGCTGGTTCTCGACCAATATTCTCGGCAACCGCGATGGCGAAGTTCTGGACGATCCCGATAGCTTCAAGAGCAAGGAAGTCTCCAAGCTCGGCGTGCTCGAGACCATCTTGCAGCCCGAGCTTCATCCCAAGCTCTACGGCAACATGTATCACAAGGTTCGTATCGAGTATTACCCTCCCCGCGGCGACCAAAAGGAAGGTTGGGACAACCTCGATATCTTCGGTTGGCTGGGCTACCCCATGCAGATCAAGATCGATTTCTTGTGTCGAGACTCGATTCTCGCAGCACCCATCGTGCTGGACCTCGCGCTCTTTACGGATCTTGCGCAGCGCGCCGGGCTGTCAGGTGTGCAGGAGTGGCTGTCTTTCTACTACAAGAGCCCCATGACTGCGCCTGGGCTCTACCCCGAAAACGACCTCTTCGTCCAAGGCATGAAGATGAAGAATATGTTGCGTTGGATGAAGGGAGAGAGCCTGATTACACATCTCGGTCACGAGTATTACGACTAATACACACGCACAGGAAACGCATGGAACGACCCGCGACGCTGCCTCTGCCACTCGACCAACTCCCCGCCGGCATCAAGCGTTTCTGTGACCCTTCTGCGCCGATGGCGGCGCGCGCGATGGCAGCTCGCGGTGCGGTTCCCGTCAAGGGCGACGACCAGGTCCTGTTGCTCCTGCAGTTCAGCGCCGACGAAGATGACTCGCTCGCAAAGTCTGCGCGCGATGCCTTGTCGGCGTTGCCGCCCAACGTGTTGCTCGCAGCCTGTGGCGCCACGATTCCCGCGTCGTTTCTCGATCGTCTGGCCGAGCTATTTCGAGAGCGTGAGGACGTGCTCGAGCAAGTTGCTGCCAACGCGCACACCGCGGACGGGACGGTCGCATACATCGCTCAACGTTGCTCCGAGCGCATCAGCGAACGCATCGCGGTGAACGAACAGCGTTTGTTGGGCGCGCCCAAGATCATCGAAGCGCTCTATCGCAACAAGCACACGCGCATGTCGACCGCGGATCGTCTGATCGAGCTCGCGGCGCGCAACAACGTGGAGCTCGATATCCCCACGTTCAAGGCGCACGTGGAAGCGATCAAAGGCCAGCTCATTGCGGAGCCGAGCGAAGAGGCGCTGCCGTCCGATATCGTTTTCGCCGCAGCGGTCGCGGCCGATCAGGGAGAGGCGGCCGATGTGCACGCGGTCGCGGAAGAGACCGAACAGGAAGAGGTCAAGCAGCAGTTCTTGCCTCTGATGATGCGAATTCGCTTGATGAGTAGCGCAGAGAAGTTGCGCTTTGCGATGGTAGGCAATGGGCCTGCGCGGGCCTTACTCGTACGCGACAACAACAAAACGGTGGCGTACGCCGCCATCACCTCGCCTGCCATGACCGAAGCCGAAGTGCCTCCGATTGCCAAGAGTAAGGAAGTCGGCGAGGACATCCTGCGTTACATCGGCAACAATCGGCAGTGGACGAAGAATCACGAAATCAAGCACGCGCTAGTGTTCAACTCGAAGACGCCCGTCGGGATTACCTTGCGCTTCCTGCCGCACCTACGTGATGCAGAGCTCAAAGAGCTATCGCGCAGCAAGGGCGTTTCGGCATCCGTGAAGAGCGCTGCGACGGGGCGCTTGCAGGCCAAAGAGAAGAAAGAAAAGGGCAAGTGATGCTCGGTAATCTGTTTCGTAAGAAGACGCTCGCGGACCTCAAAGGCGAAGCGGAGGCGCTCTATCAGGCAGGCAACCTGGGGGAAGCCAAGCTCGCCTACGACAGGCTTGAGGAGCGGGCGACCAAGGAAGATCCTGCGCTCGCGCGTGAGGCGGCGGAGCGCGTGATTATCTGTTGCGACAAGCTGGCAGAAGCACGGTTGCGTGATGCCGCGGATCTCGAGACACGGGGCCTGACTGAGCTCGCACGTGTCGAGCTGAAGCACGCGTTAGATACCGCGCGCAGCGCTGCCATGATCGAGCGCATCCATGAGGCTGAGCGCGTGATCGAGCGCCGTGAAGCCGTGCAGCAAGCAGCGCCCTTGGCAGAGATGTCAGACGAGGAACGCATCGCGCTGATCGCAGGCTCCTGGGAGCCGCTGCAGGCCGAGGAAGTCGAGCGTTATGGTGAGCCGTTCATGCAGGCGGTGCTTGCCCTTGACGAAGAGCGCGGCGCAGATGCCGCGGCGTTACTCGAGTCCATTCTTTTGACCGCCAAAGAGCCGAGCTATTTGTATTTGGAGCTCGGACGCGCACGACTGATTGCCGGCGACCTGGTAGGCGGCGAACGCGACCTGAATCTGTTCCTGTCCCGGATTGGCCCCGACGAGGGCGGCACCGCACGGTTGCTTGCGCACCGCGAGCTTGTGCGTCTCGCCCACGAACGAGGCGACCGGGAGGCTGCGCTCGCACAGCTCGAAGCGGCAGCGGAGGCCTTGGATTCAGACCCGCGTACCTACTTGGATCTTGGCAGCTATTTGCGGCTGCTCTCACGTCCTGTCGAAGCGGTCGAGGTACTCGAGCAATGTACCGAGCTGTTCGAAAATGAGCGCGTGGAATGGCCGGTGTTGATGGAGCTCGGTCTCGCTTACGGTGAGGCGGGCACGACGAATAAGGCGATCGAGATGCTCGAGGCGGTGATCGAACAGGTCACCCAACGAGGCACGCGCGATCTACCGCCGACTGCCGTGACTGCCCTTGCCAAGCTGCACGAGAGCCAAGGCAATCTTGCGCGTAGTGCGGATCTTTACCGCGCGCTCACGGAGGGCTCGGACGGTGCCAATCACGCTCTGTATCATCGCGAAGCTGCCCGGCTTTTAGGGGAGCTGGGCCTGGCTGACGAAGCGCGCCGCATGGCGGAGCGCGCAGCCGCCCTCGAGACTGCGCAGCCGTAGTGCCCGGATACAGGTCGGGTCGCTGGAGCTCCGCTTCGCTTGTGATTTCGGCTTTTGCTATGCTGCAAGCGTTTGTGAAAGCGTGGACCCGGATTCACCTGGGCCGCGACTGAAGCAGGCCAACACCCCCTATGGCTAACAAGTCGACCGGTGCAGCCGCCCCTGTGCGCCGCGTAACCGTGCCCGCCCTGCGCGCGATGAAATCGCGTGGCGAGCGCATCACCATGATCACCGCCTACGACGCCACGTTTGCGCAGATGCTCGATGAAGCGGGCGCCGACATGCTGCTCGTGGGCGATTCGCTCGGCATGGTGATCCAAGGCCAAGACTCAACCTTACCCGTCACCGTCGACGAAGTGATCTACCACTGTCGCGCCGTGGCGCGCGGCACAGCGCGGGCCTTCATCGTAGGCGACCTTCCCTTTATGAGCTGGCAGCTTTCCTTTGAGCAGGCGCTGCGCAATGCCGGGCGCTTTTTGAGCGAGGGCGGTGCACACGCCGTCAAGCTCGAGGGCGGCGTCGAAGCGGCCGACACGATCCAAAAGATCGTCACAGCCGGCATCCCGGTGGTCGCACACGTGGGTCTGATGCCCCAGAGCATGCACGCGATGGGTGGCTTTAGAGTGCAGGGCAAAACGATCGAAGCCGCCCAGGCGGTGTTGAACGACGCCCGAGCGGTGGCAGAAGCCGGCGCATTTTGCGTAGTGCTCGAGGGCATTCCCTCCGATCTAGCCGCGCGCATCACGGCGGAGCTCGATATCCCGACGATCGGCATCGGCGCAGGCGCGCAATGCAATGGTCAGGTGCTCGTCTGTTACGATCTGCTCGGACTCACACCCAAGTTGCGACCGAAATTCGTCAAGCGTTATGACGAGCTGTTTGCCAAAGGAAAAGCCGCTGCCCAGCGCTACTGTGAAGAGGTCAGAAGTGGCGTATTTCCGGCCGAAGAGCACGCCTTTGGCAACGTCGCCGCAGGAGATGACGATGCGCTACGTGTGCAGCCTGTACATGCGCCGGGCGGTTACGGCCCCAGACAGTAGACTTGGCGGGTGACCGAGATCATCGACGATCCTTCCGTGTTGTTCGCCCGCTGTGAAGCCGTTCGTAAAAGCGGCGCACGCGTGGGCTTTGTTCCGACCATGGGTGCTTTGCACGACGGGCATTTATCTCTCGTTGATGCATGCGCCAATCACGGTGCGAGCTTTCGCGTGTTGAGCATCTTTGTGAATCCGATGCAGTTTGGACCGAGCGAGGATTTCAGCCGCTATCCGCGCACCTTCGCTGCGGACCTTGCGCGCTGCGAAGCGGGCGGTGTCGACTTGGTGTACGCGCCGCCACCCGACGCGATGTATCCGCCCGGCTTTCAAACGTACGTGGAAGTGAGCGGCGTGACGCATCGATTCGAAGGCGAGTTTCGGCCCACGCACTTCCGCGGCGTGACCACCGTCGTTGCCAAGCTGTTCATGGCCGTGGGCGCGTGCACCGCAGTCTTCGGTCGCAAGGATTACCAACAGTGGAAGACGCTTTCGCGCATGACCCATGACCTCAATCTACCGATCGAGCTTGTGGGCGCACCGATTTTGCGCGAACCAGACGGCCTCGCCATGTCCTCGCGGAACCGTTATCTCAACGTCGAAGATCGGCAGCGTGCCCTCGCGATCGTGAAGGGATTGCGCGCGGCCTATTACGCGCATGCGCAAGGAGAGCGCAACGCCGCCACGCTTTCGGCGCTGTGCAAATCGGAGGTCACGCAAGCCTTTGACCGCATCGATTACGTCGAGGCCTGCGATGCCGATACGCTCGAGCCGCTCACTGCCCCGAGCGAACGCATGGTGGTACTCGTGGCCGCGCACCTGGGAAACACGCGCCTGATCGACAATCTGTGCCTCGGTGAAGACACGCGCCCGTAAGGGCCCGCCGCGAAACAATCAGGTCGGATCGGCGTCGAGGCGCCCCGTCGGCGGTGATGAAAATTCGCAAGGATACTCGCTGTATCTGAAGAATTTTCAGCGCTGGCGACGGGGATGCCTCGGCGTCGAGGCGATCTGATTGTTTTGCGGCGGGCCCTAAGTGCACGGAGCTCGTCCGAGCTGCGAGCGGTTACTTACGCTGGTCGAATGCAAACGTGATCGTGGGTTCCAAGTTGCGTTCGCTTATCACCAGATCGCGGCGCGCCTCCTGTTGCGCCCCGTAGCCTGCGCGCAGTCGCACGCGGCGTCCTATCGGCAGCGATGAGACCGTGAGCGGCGCGCGACCGATTGCGACATCGTCCATCCAGATTTGAGCGCCGGTCGGAGTCGATACCACATGCAGCACGGCGGTGATCGGCTTGAGCACCGCAATGTGCTGCACCGCTCCCGGCGACGCACGATAGGTTGCATTCCAAGGTAAGAACCCGGCGCGCGTCACTTGCAGCTCATAACTGCGATTGCGCTCTAGGGCGGTCAGCTTGAGTGGCGTTGCACCCGGCTGCGGTGTGCCATTGACGAGCACCTGTGCGCCCGCCGGAACCGAGACGATTTCCAGCGTCGGTTCGGCCTCGCCCGGACGAGTGAGCTGAAAAGCGATCACACCCAGCAACGCGAACAGCACGCCGACCCCGATCTGTAGCCACGGCACCGCGCCGCGCCGCGGACTGAACAGGCCAGCGCGTGCGCCAAAGTCAGGCACCAACGGAGACGGCGGGATCGCACCTAGCGGGCTCTCCAAGCCAGGCGGGGGCACGAGCGCGGGTGTGCCCTGACTGGCGCTAGACGAGGAATGCGCAATGCCGTGGGCAGGCGTGACGGGCGGCCACTCCGAGGCGGGCGGCAGATGGTGCACCAGGCCCACCGCATGGGAAGCCTGATAACGGTCAGTGGGGTCTCCATCGCCAGCGAGCGCTACCATCGGCGCATCGAACGCACCGTTTGCCACGCTGCGCGCGTACTCAAGCGACAGTCCAGTATCGATCAAGGTCTCGTCGCTTGTCAGATGAGCCTGTAGCTGGTTGCCCGTCCAGAGCTCGGTGGGATCGTCGGCACCCTGTTCCTGCGTGGCTACCTCACCGAAAGGCCAACCGCTCACCCGCCGCGGATCGGGCCTTTGCATGACCTCCGTGGGTGGAACGCTGTCGTAGGCAGGATTGTAGCTTCGCCGCGCCGGCCTCGGGGGCGCAGGAACGCGCGGAACCACGGAGTTGCCGTCGGGAGTCGGATCGGCGGCTAGCGGCGCCCTGCGCAGCTTATTAGGCAGCGCCTCGTTGCGCGTGGCCATGATCTTCTCCGCGAGCTCAGGCAGCCGGAAGATCACGCTGTTTTCGCTTAGCACGAACTCATCGCGCGTTAGCCGAGGCAAACCGTCCGTGCTGTCTGCAGGCGGCGGCGCCGCCTTTTGCATGCGCTCTTCCGCGTCCCCCAAAGCCACGAGATGCTGAGCGAGTCGGCTTGCATTAAAAGCGGGCGCAAACTCATACAAGAAGTCACGTAACGCCTCGCCCATGTCGAGCGCCGATTGAAATCGCTCTTTCGGCTCACGGGCGAGCGCCTTCATCACGATCTTCGAGAGCGCGGGGGGGACCTCAGGACGCAGTGACTCAGGCGCTACGATCTCGGCCTCTCGAACCTTACTGATCAACTCGGGGATCGATTGCGCGCTGTACAACATGCGACCGGTCAACATCTCGTAGAGCACGATGCCTGTCGAAAAGAGGTCGCTGCGCCGGTCCATGGGGTCCGCCCACGCCTGCTCAGGCGACATATAGTAATACTTACCCTTGATCACGCCGACCTCGGTGCCCTCACCCCGCAAGCTCGTCTTGGCTATGCCAAAGTCAACCAACTTGACTTCACCGGCTTGGCTTATCAGCACGTTTTGAGGGGACACATCGCGATGGACGAGATTAAGGGCCTTGCCCGTTTGGTCGCGCTTGCGATGGGCGTAGTCGAGGCCGTTCAACACCTCACTGACGATGTAACAGCACACAGCCACCGGCAGATGCTCGCCAACCTTTGCCGCAGACTTCTGCAGGCCATGGACATCCATGCCCTCGACGAACTCCATCGCGATGTAATAGGTGCCATCGATGCAGCCGAGATCGAACACTTGGGCGATGTTGGCGTGCGTGAGCAGCACCAGGATTTTCGCCTCGTCGATCAGCATCTGCACAAAGTGCGTGTCCGCGGAGAGGTGCGGATGCACGAGCTTGATTGCGACTAGTTTCTCAAAGCCACCAAGCCCGCGCGTCTTGGCGACATAGATCTCTGCCATGCCGCCTACCGCAAGGCGTCGCAAGAGCGAATAGGGGCCGAAAGGGCGAGGTAGGTTCATGGCTCGCCGCAGCGCATTCCTTCTAAATCCTATAGGGTCCGTGGCATTCTGGTAAAGCAGGTCTCAGTTCGAGCCCGCGTCCGGAGGTCCGCATGGCCGACAGCGTCCGCCCTCAGATTACAAGTGCGACATTGCGTGATATCGGACTGTTCGGAGGCATCTCAGAAGAGTGTCTCACTTTGCTGGCTCAAGAGCTGCCCCAGGTGCGCGCCGAACCCGGAAAAACGGTGGTCGCCGAAGGTGATACCAGCAGCGAAATGTTCGTGGTGATCGCTGGCGAGCTCGAAGTCATCAAGCGCGCCCTCGATGGCAGCAACGTGCGCGTGGCGATGCTCGGACCCGGGGACTGGTTCGGCGAAATGGCCGTCCTCGATGTTCAGCCGCGCTCGGCCAGCGTGCGTTCCGTGGCGCCGAGCCTCTTGCTATCGATGGGTCCCGATCAGGTCGATCGCCTGTTGTATCGCCGCGACATGAAAAGCTATGCGCTCTTGCTCATGAACATCGGCCGAGAGCTCAGTCGCCGACTGCGCGTAGCGGATGGCATCCTGGCGCAGTTCTTTGTCGCCATGCACGACCAATACGGCAAGGGCGCAGGCGGCCGCTAGCCGCCGTCCTGAGAGCGTAGGCAGCAAGCGAGCATAACGATGACAGCGAGGCTGCGAGCGCGCGTAGGAAGGGCTACGTGGCGCCCTTGAAATGCTCGAGAATGATCGTCGCTGTCTCTTCGATTGCGCGCCCGCTCACATCGACCGCAAACCAGCCGTGCTCGCGATAGAGACGGTGGGCGTAGTCGAGCTCCTCGCGCACATGATCCCGTGTTCCGTCGTTGGTCCCGTCGGGCATGCCGAGCTGGCGTAGGCGCGCCATGCGGATCTCGAGCAACTGCTCGATATCGATCGACAGCCCGACCACGCGGTCCGAGGGCACATCGGCGAGCTCTTCGGGCGGGGGTACCCCGAGCACGAGCGGCACGTTGGCGACCCGGTAGCCGCGGCCGGCCAAGTACGTTGAAAGCGGCGTCTTACTGGTGCGACTCACGCCGACGAGCACGATGTCCGCCTTGCGCAGGTTGCGCGGCTCCTTGCCATCGTCGCTCTTCACAGCGAACTCGATCGCTTCGACGCGACGAAAGTATTCCTCGGACAAAGGCTGGCTAGCGCTGTGAGCTCCGAGCGGTGCCTCTGAGAGGAACGTACCGACCTTGCCGATCAAGGCTCCGATCACATCGACCACCTCGACGTCGTGCTGCTGCGCCTTGTCGTAGCAGTACTGACGCAAGTCGTTGCCCACCAGGGTGAACACGATCATCGCGCCGGCCTCGGCAGCCTTCTTGACGACCTCGGATACGGCGTCGCGATCACGCACACGGGTGAACAAGCGCAGCTGGACTTTGTGGGCCGGGAACTGGACCAGCGCCGCACGCACCACTCGTTCGGCCGTTTCACCGGTCGAGTCGCTCACGACAAAAATGGGTCGGTCTTGCACGGGGCTTTGCGCTTGGCCTTCTAGAAGCGGTTAGTCGCGCTTCTTGGCGTTGGAAAGTCGACGACCGACCATACCGTTGTAACGGCGACGCTCCTTGGCCTTGTACTTGGCGCGCAGGCGCGAGGTCTTGTTGCGGTTGCGCTTACGATTGCGGGGCATGTGTAGGTACATGGGACTTCCTATTGTCTGTGGGACCCTGGCAGGCGGTACAAGATTCGAACCTGTGACCTTCGGCTCCGGAGGCCGACGCTCTATCCAACTGAGCTAACCGCCCATCTGTGCTCGCCTGATATCGGCCGACAGAGGGCGGGGAATTTACTGGAGCTTTGGCGTTTTGCAAGTTCACGTTTTGCGGGTGACTTCATCGCATTGGCAGGACGCGTTCTGAAGACTTTGGAAAAACGCAGGAAAAACGAAAAAAATGGCTAAGTCGGCTTAATCTCACGCAGCGCGAGTGCCCGTTCTTTATGCGTCGGATGCTCGTCTAGGAAGGCCTGGAAGCTCTCGTCGCTGATCTCGACTTCGATATCGCCCGTTACCTTGGCCTGGCACCCGAGCCGTGAGGTGCTCTTCACATCGAAGGCCTTGTCGAGAATGTCGTTTTCCTCGTCTTCGATTTCCGAGGTGTTGTCAATTCCCTTGACCACATACACATGACAGGTCGAGCACGCGCACACGCCCCCGCAGCGATCGCCTTCGGGAGCGCCAGCTAGCTTGGCGGCCGCCAAAATCGTCTGCCCCGCGGGGAGCTCGATTTCGATCTTTTCGCGTACGAAACGTACCTTAGGCATCAGCGTCCTTCCGATCCGAGGTGGGGCTCGATCCCACGCGCGTGAGCTGTTTCGCTCTCGAGACCCGCGATAGCGCGACCTGCGAGCGCTGTCTTGATGCTGCGATCCATGCGACGTCCTGCAAATTCTTTGGAAGCGTGATCTAGATCCTCGATCCGTCGCCGAATCTCATCGGCATCCTTGGCCTCTACGGCGCGCTTGAGGCGGTTCATGGCACCGACGATGTCCGCGCGCTCCTCATCATCCGTGAGCAGCGCCTTGTCCGCTTCCATCGCCTGTGTGAGTGCCGTGAGGATGCGACTGGCTTCGACCTCCTGCTCGCGCAGCGAGCGCAGCTTGATGTCGTCTTCGCCGTGCTCGTAGGCATCGATCAACATGCGCTCGACTTCTTCGTCGGTCAGGCCGTAGCTGGGTTTCACATCGACCGCCTGACGTAGCCCCGTGGTCTTTTCCTCTGCTTCGACCTTCAGCAAGCCATCGGCATCGACACGAAACGTCACGCGCAGGCGCGGTAAACCGGCGGGCATCGCCGGGATGCCTTTGAGCGTAAAGCGCGCGAGTGAACGGCAATCCTCAGCAAGCTCGCGCTCGCCCTGCAGCACGTGAATCTCGAACCCGGTCTGATTGTCTGCGTAGGTCGTGAACTCCTGCGCGTGGGCGCATGGGATCGCCGAATTGCGCGGCAGAATCTTTTCGACCACGCCGCCCATGGTTTCGATGCCGAGGGACAGCGGGATCACATCGAGCAACAGAACGTCTGCTTTGGGTCCGTGACCTGCCAGTAAGTCCGCTTGAATCGCGGCCCCCAGGGCGACCACTTGATCGGGGTCGATGCTGTCGAGGGGCTCTTTGGCGAAGAGCGCGCTTACGTAGGAACGAACCCGTGGCACGCGCGTAGAGCCACCGACGAGGATTACGCCGTCGAGCTGTTCTGCACTGAGCTTTGCATCGCGCAGCGCCCGTCTGCAGGCTGCGCCGGTGCGCGCGAGCAAGGGTTCCACAAGCTCGTTTAGCTCTGCACGCGTGACGCGACGCACCAGCGTTGAACCGTCAGGTCGCTCGATTTCGGCGTCGATAAGCTCGTTGTCAGTGAGCGCGTGCTTGACGGATTTTGCCGCCGAGATCACGTGACGTACGAGCACGGGCGAAGCGCCCTCGCCTTCGCCATAACCGAGCTCCCGCAGAAACACATGGGCCAGGGAACGATCCAGATCGTCACCCCCGAGCTGACTATCGCCGCCCGTAGAACGCACCTGAAATACACCGTCCTCCAGCGACAGGATCGTGATGTCGAAGGTGCCGCCACCCAGATCGTAGACCGCGAATGTGCCGTTCTGCTTTTCTTGCAATCCGTAGGCAAGAGCGGCTGCCGTCGGCTCGTTGAGCAAGCGTAGAACGTCGAGGCCGGCAAGCTTTCCCGCGTCTTTGGTGGCCTGACGCTGTGCATCGTCGAAGTAAGCCGGCACCGTGATCACCACGCCGCCCACTGCGCCAAACGCGTCCTCGGCCTGTTCGCGCAAGTACGCCAGAATCTCTGCACTCACTTCCACGGGGGTGACCACGCGCTGGGGACGTACTTCGATTTTCACCACCGGTCCTGTATCCGTGGCGAAACGGTAAGGTCCGAGCCGGCGCGTTTCCGCATCATCTGCCCCACGGCCCATGAAGCGTTTGACGCTTACGACCGTGTCTTCGGGATGCTCTTCGGCCAGCGCCATGGCGTCTTTGCCCACGAGCACTCGCCCATCAGCGCAGTAGTGCACAACGGACGGCACGAGCGCGTCGTTGTCGCAGTCGCGCAGGGCCACGGGCGCCCCATCGGCCGTCACGTGTGCGATCAGACTGTTAGTCGTTCCGAGATCGATGCCGATCGGTGTTGCCACCGTTTGCGGATCGTGAATCTGTAAGAGTGCCATGACCTACTCCAGCATCTCTTCTTCGAGCGCGTCGACCTCGTCTTGGAAGCGGCGGTAGTAACGCAGTCGTGAGAGACAAGCCTGCGCTTTGGCGAGCAAAGCGGGCGTGTTTTCGTGATTAAGAGTGTCGAGCGTGTGCTTGAGCGCGGCGCGAGAGGCTTGCTCGCGTATGCCCACCTCGGCCTAGAGCTTGCGTGCCCGGGCGAGATCCCGTTCGGCGCGACATTCGGCGAGCGCTTCGCGCAGCTCCATCACTTCCATCAGCAGCTCGGGATCCTGCGCTGAGCCCTTGTTTTGCGGAGCGCCACCAAACCGCAGCAGCAGCGCCTCGGCACGCTTGAGGTCGTCCTTCAGCGCGCGGTAGGCCTCATTGACCGTCACCGCATGGGACAAACTGGCGCGTCGCTCGCTAGCAGAAGCCTGCGCGTACTTATCGGGGTGCAGGGTCTTTTGCAGGTCGCGATAGCGTTGCTCAATCTCGGTGAGCGCGAGATCGAAACGCGGCGGCAGGCCCAATGTGTCGAACGGGTCCATGGGCCAACTTCAGCTCAGACAGTGAACGATTCGCCGCAGCCGCAGCCGGCTTTCTCGTTGGGATTACGGAACTTGAAGCCGTGTTGCATCAGCTTGACCTCGTAATCGAGGATCGAACCGCGCAAGTAGATCAGGCTCTTCGGGTCGACGATAATCTTGACGCCATCAAAGTCGAAGACGTGATCTCGGCCGCGCACTTTATCGGCGAACTCGATCACGTAGGACACGCCCGAGCAGCCCCCACCTTTGACGCCTAGGCGCAGACCCTCGGTCGGTAGTCCGCGACGCTCGATCGACTTGCGTGCCATTTCGATCGCTTTTGGCGTCAGGCGGATCTCTGCACCTTCACCCACGCCAGCGGGCGCGCGAGCTTCGACGTTCGAGATCGGGTCGGTGGACTTGGCTGCGGCTGTCTGCATGACTCCTCTACCTACTCTGCTTGTGGCTGTACGGACTTGTCAGCGTCTACAGCGACCGCTGCGCGTCGTTCTGCCTGCTTCTTGCGGAAGTCCGTGATCGCGCTCTTGATCGCGTCTTCGGCGAGCACCGAGCAGTGGATCTTCACGGGCGGCAGGTTGAGCTCTTCCACGATTTGCGTGTTCTTGAGCTCCATGGCTTCGTCAAGCGTCTTGCCCTTAACCCACTCGGTGACGAGCGAGGAAGAGGCGATGGCGCTGCCGCAACCGAAGGTCTTGAACTTCGCGTCCTCGACGACCTCAGTCTCAGGGTTGATGCGAAGCTGAAGACGCATCACGTCGCCGCAGGCCGGCGCACCCACAAGCCCGGTACCGACGTTGGAGTCGTCCTTGTCGAGGGTGCCCACGTTGCGGGGCTTTTCGTAATGGTCAATGACCTTGTCTGAATATGCCATGACATCCTCACACGCGCTTTCTCGGAGGAAAGCGCCGAAACGCCTAATGTGCTTCCCACTGGATCGACTTGAGGTCGATGCCTTCTTTGTGCATTTCGTAAAGCGGCGACATGTCGCGCAGCCGCTTCACAGAATCGATGACCAGTTTGGCCACGTAGTCGACTTCTTCCTCGGTGTTGAACTTGCCAATGCCGAAACGGATCGAGGAATGGGCAAGCTCCTCTTCGACGCCCATGGCGCGCAACACGTAACTGGGCTCAAGGCTTGCGCTGGTGCAGGCACTGCCCGAAGAGACCGCCACGTCGCGAATCGCCATCATCATCGCTTCGCCTTCGACGAACGAAAACGACACGTTGAGATTGCCGGGTAGCCGATGGGGATCGTCTGCGCCGTTCAGGTGCACCTCATCAAGCGCGCTCCATAGCTGCTGACGAAGGCGCTCGCGCAATCCGAAGATGCGCGTGGCGTCGGCTTGGCCTTCGCGAATCGCAATCTCCGCGGCCTTTCCGAAGCCGACGATACCGGGCACGTTCAGCGTGCCGGAGCGCATGCCGCGCTCGTGTCCGCCGCCGTCCATTTGCGCAACGAGGCGCACGCGTGGCTTCTGGCGCCGCACGTAGAGCGCGCCTACGCCCTTGGGGCCGTACATCTTGTGGGCCGAAATGCTCGCAAGGTCGATGTTCATCGCCTCTACGTCAAACGGGATCTTACCGGCGCCCTGCACCGCGTCGCAGTGTAAGAGCACGCCCTTTTGGCGGGTAATCTTGCCGATTTCGGCCATCGGCTGCACCGAGCCGACTTCGTTGTTCGCGAGCATTAAGGAGACCAAGATGGTCTTCTCGGTGATCGCGGCAGCAACCTGCTCGGGACGGATCAGACCGTCGGTTGCGACGTCGAGATAGGTGACGAGAAAGCCCTGCTTCTCGAGGCGCTTACAGGTATCGAGCACGGCCTTGTGCTCGGTGCGCGCGGTGATGATGTGATTGCCCTTATCGGCGTAGAACTCGGCGACGCCCTTGATTGCAAGGTTGTTGCTCTCGGTGGCGCCCGACGTGATGACGATCTCTTTTTCGCTCTTGGCGCCAATAAGCTTCGCTATCTGCTCGCGTGCATATTCGACCGCTTCTTCGGCCTTCCAGCCGAAGGAGTGGTTACGGCTCGCGGCGTTGCCGAAGTCTTGGGTGAAGAACGGGATCATGGCTTCAAGCACGCGTGGGTCGACCGCAGTCGTTGCGTGGTTGTCCATGTAGATCGGAAGCTTGACGGCCATGACTCAGTGCCTTTGCCTTTCAGTCGAATCAGTGCACGCGAAAGCCCGCGACGAGGTCGGGCGTTCGGTGATCGCATTGGTGACGCGCGCACACGTTGCACGCGCTCAGGAGCTCTTCGGTTTCACAGGTGTTGCAGGTCTCGAGATAACTGAGACTCGCATCGAGCTCGCCCTCTAAAGCTGTCAGTCGTATTAGCTGCTCGCGCGTTTCTTCGAGCTTCTCCCGAAATAGACCTTTGACCCGCGTCATCGCATCCGGGGCGGAGCGGCTTTGGTCAACGTCATTGACGATCTGTTTGATGTCGGTCAGCGAGAAGCCCATCTGCTGCAGCTTATCGATCCAGCGCACACGCAGCTCAGATTCGCGGTTGTAGAGACGATAACCACCATTTGAACGCTGGGCCGGCGAGAGGAGTTTGTGCTCCTCGTAGAGGTGCAAGGCACGGACGGTCTTGCCGGTGCGCTTGGCGAGATCCCCTACACGCATGTTTGCGCCGAGCGCCGGGCCACGCTCGCCATCGCGAGGCTTCTCGCCGTCACGGGACTTGAGCACCTCGGCGGCCTGCAGCTCAGACGGCCGCTGTTCGAGCGGTCGCTCGACCGCTGGCGGATGGAACTGCTTATTGATCGGGAGGTGGACAGCCATAGGTCGCTCGTACCCTAACCCTAACGCATACGTAAGAGTTAGCCAGGCAGTCTGTCCTTTTATCCGGAATCTCCTGCCTGTCAATGGCGGCCGCCGGCGGAACGTCGATTTTCGGCAAAGCCACCCCCGTAAGTGCTCGTTCTTACTTGGCAAGGACGCGGCGCGTTCGATGCTTGCCTCCTGCGGATGGAGTACCTGTGTGCGCTGGCGGTGGGCTGGATCACTGGCCTGATTTTGGGACCTAGCTCACCATTCGGCCCCGGTTGGCATCTTGTCGCGGGTCTGGTGGGGGTACTTTCCCTACGGGTGCGTGTGGCCGTGCTGAGGCTGGCCCTGCTGGCGGCGACGGGCGCCACGCTCTCGGCCGGTAGCCTTCCCTCGGTTGGCATGACGCACACGCCCCGCGGGGGGACCGCGCGCATCACGGTTGAGATCGTGCGCACGGCCTGCGGTGTTCGGAGCTGCTGGGCTGAAGCGACGCTGCGCGGCTGCGCCGATGTGGACCCGGATTCCTGCGTGCCTCCGGCAACGCGCATCGCGCTTTCGTCGAGCGAGGAGCTGCCGGTGGGAGCACGACTATCTGTGCTTGCGCGCGTTCGGCCGATCGTACCGTTTCGCAATCCGATGCCGGCGTGGGCTTGGCCCTGGCGAGGCGTCGCTGCGACAGCGGTGGTCGCAGAAGGAGTCGCACCGCGCATCGAACGCGGAGCATGGCTGGGTGAAACGCTCGGTTATGGCCGTAAGAAGGTGCGCACGGCATTTGATGACACGTTGTCACCGCCTCATAACGGCATCGCGCGCGCCTTACTGTTGGGCGAAGGCAACGCAGTCGACCCGGACTTGAACGATGCGATCCGCGCCTCGGGGGTGTCGCACATTCTCGCGGTCTCAGGCATGCACGTGACCGTGTTGGCGGGGGCGCTGGTGTGGCTGGTCAAGGTGCTGTGGCTGCGCTCACCGCTCGCCTTGCGGTTCGAAGCACGTCGCGCAGCGTCCGCATTGGGCGTGCTGCTCGCGCCACTGGTCGCAGCCTTTGCAGGCGGCGCACCGAGCGCTTGGCGTGCGGCGATTATGAGCACGCTGAGCTACGGGCTCGTGGCGTTAGGGCGCCGGCCGCAGGTGCTAGCAGTGTGCGCAGCCTCGACCTTGATCGGCATGTGGCTAGAGCCCCACGATGCCCTGCATCCAGGTTTCGTGCTGTCGGTGCTCGCCACATCAGCGCTGCTTACCCTCACGAACGCAGGTGCCGGTTGGGTGGGCACGCTGAAGGAGAGCGCGCGGACTTGGCTTGCGACCGCGCCATTCCTGACGATCACGTTTGGCACCGTGCAGGCGGTCAGCGTCGCAGCAAA
>JBBSJC010000095.1:0-18308 GCA_038257655.1 Polyangiales bacterium
GTCGCCATTGGCGCGTCTACCGGCGGCGTCGATGCGCTGATCGAAGTCATCTCGCGCTATCCGGCCAATTGCCCCCCGACTGTGCTCACCATCCATATGCCGCCGATGTTCACGGCGCATTTCGCCAAGCGGCTCGACCGCATCAGCGCCGCGCATGTGAGCGAGGCGACAGACGGGGCGTTGATTCAGCCGGGCCGCGTGTATGTCGCGCCGGGCGGCGCCGCGCATCTGGAGGTCGCCTCGGCCTCGCAGCCGCGCTGCCGTCTGCGCCAGGCGCCGCACGTCAACGGCCATCGTCCCTCCGTGGACGTGCTCTTCCATTCGGTGGCGGCGACCCGCGGCGCGAAGGCCGTTGGCGTGATCCTCACGGGCATGGGCGGTGACGGCGCCGCAGGGCTTCTGGCGATGCGCAAGGCGGGCGCATCGACCATCGGGCAGGACTCCGCGTCCTGCGTGATCTACGGCATGCCGCGCTGTGTGGTAGAAGCCGGCTACTCGCTTGCCTCAGCGCCGATCGATGAGCTCGCTACAGAGATTCTTGCGCGCGTGTGAGCCAAGTCTTCCGGCAAGAGTAAGGTCACGTGCGCTCGCCCTGCGCTGACTATGGTGTGCCTGGAATGAACCATGACAAGACCGAATCAGGGGAGTACGATGAAAGCGGCCGCGACTGGCTGTGCGGGGGACGCTGGGAGGACTAGCGCGCGGGGCGGAAGGAACGTGCATGACGCGCAGGATCGACGTGGAGGAAGCCCTGCGCGAACGGGAGGCACTTCTGACGAACGCCCTGCGCATCGCGCAAATGGGAACCTGGGTTTTTGACTTTCAAACTGAACGGCTCACCTGGTCCGCGCAGACCTGTCAGCTTTTCGGCATCGCGCCTGCAGACTTCCCAGCAACCTTAGCGGCCTTTGTTGCGATGATCGTGGAGGAGGACCGGCCGCGGCAGCTGCTTGCGATGTCTACCCCTAGCGGCGATTTCGAGTCTGAGTATCGCATCCGCAGGCCGAATGGAACCCTGCGCTGGATGCACGAGCGGGGCACCGTTGAATGCGATCCGTCCGGACTACCCGTGCGGCGTTTGGGCGTCGTTATGGATGTGACCGCGCGCAAGCAAGCCGAGGCACTAGCTAAGCACTCGGTATTCGAACAGCGCTTTTCGAGCGCCGTCAACTCGCCGGTGTCCGGTCCAGGGGAGGAGCTTGCGGACATCACCCATCGTGTCGACGACGTTACCGATCACGCTCGTAAGCATCACTCCGGAGAGGCAGCAGCGAGCGATGTCCAATCTGCTGGGCGTCAGCAGCAGCTGGAGGCCGACATTGTGCTGCGCAGCCAAGAGCTTGCGCGCGCCAACGAGCGGCTCGCTCAGAACCAGACGATCCTGCGTATGGCCGGCAGCGCGGGCAAGCTCGGTGGATGGTTTGTCACTCTTGCGAATGGTATGGTGACCTGGTCCGACGAAACGGCGATCATCCACGATGAACCCGCGGGTTTCTCGCCGCCGATCGAAACTGCGATCAACTACTACGCGCCGGAGTACCGAACGTTGGTTCGCAAGTCCGTCGAGGCGTGCGTGCAGCATGGCACCCCGTTTGATATTGACGCAGAGCTTATCACCGCCAAGGGCAGACGCGTCTTCGTGCGAGCGATAGGCGAGCCCGCCTGCAACGCCGACGGGGTCGTCACACACGTGCAGGGCGCGTTTCAAGACGTTTCGACACTCAGGCGGGCACAGGAGACATTAAGAGAGAGTGAGAAGCGCTTTCGCTTGCTCGCCAAAGCGACGAACGACGCGATCTGGGACTGGAATGTGATCGCCCAAACCCTGTGGTGGAACGAGGGGTTTACCACCCTTTTGGGGTCTCTTCCGGCGGAGTCCGAACCTACCTTCAAGGCTTGGCAAGAACGAGTTCACCAGGAGGATAGAGATCGCGTGTTGGCCAGCATCCAATCGGCGATGGAAGGTGGCGCCGAGAGCTTGGTAAACGAGTACCGATTCATGCGAAACGATGGCAGCTATGCTTACGTGCTGGACCGCGGTCACATGATTCGGGACGACTCAGGAATCGTGGTGCGCGTGATCGGCGGCATCACCGACCTGACGGAGCGTAAGCGCGCCGAAGAGAAGCTGCGCGAGCAGGCGCGACTTCTAGACGGAGCCTCGAACGCGATCCTTGTGTGCGACCTCGAGCAACGCATTCATTACTGGAACCGCGGCGCCGAGCAGCTGTACGGCTGGACGATGACGGAAGCGCTCGGGCGTCTTGTCGGCGACCTGCTCTATGGGCCCGATAAAACAGCACTGCTGACCGCCTCACAGACAACCGTCGAATCAGGCGAGTGGAATGGAGAGATCGAGCAAGTCACCAAGGAAGGCCGCACCGTGACCGTGCTCGCTCGTTGGACGTTGCTGCGCGATGAGGCTGGGCAACCGCGTTCGATCCTCGTGATTAATACCGACGTCACCGAGCGTAAGCAGCTTGAGCAACAACTGCTGCGTGCACAGCGTATGGAGAGCATCGGCACGCTTGCCGGCGGTATTGCCCATGATTTGAACAACGTGCTCGCGCCGATCTTGATGTCCTGCATGATGCTTCAGGACGGCGAGTCGGACCCTGGGCGGCTGGCTGATCTGCGCACGATCGAAACCTGTACGCAGCGCGGAGCGGCCATGCTGAGGCAGCTGCTGTCGTTTGCCCGTGGTGGAGGTGGTCGGCGTACACGGACTGATCTCTGGACGATCGCGGTAGAAGTGCAGAGCATAATCAGAGACACCTTTCCCAAGGATATTTCGGTTCAGCTCAACGCGGCACCGCAACGCTCGGAAATGGACGCGGACCCCACACAGATGCACCAGTTGCTGATGAACTTATGCGTGAACGCGCGTGACGCTATGCCGAACGGCGGCACCCTAACCTTATCCATTGAGGACGTCGCGAAGGACGATATCTCCGGCATGAGCCTGGACGCAGAGCCCGGGACTTACCTTCTGCTGCAGGTTGAGGACACCGGCACCGGCATGGCGCCTGAGGTGCTCGAACGAATCTTCGACCCGTTCTTCACGACGAAGGAAACGGGCAAGGGCACGGGCCTTGGTCTCTCGACGGCTCACGCGATCGTGCGCAGCCACCATGGCTTTATGCATGTACACAGTGAGCTCGGGCAAGGCACTCGCTTCATGATCTACTTCCCCGCCGACATGCGCCCGACTGCATCAGACGGCAAGCCTGTCGCGCCGCTTACCTTACCGCGCGGCAACGACCAGCTCATTCTCGTGGTCGATGACGAGGAGAGCATCCGCAGGGTGGTGCGTCGTACGCTCGAAAAGTACGGCTATCGGGTGCTCGTGGCGACAAACGGCAACGAGGCCGTCGCCCTCTACGCACAGTACCGTCACGAGATCGCCGTGGTGCTGACCGACATGAACATGCCGGTGATGGAGGGCGCGGCGACGATCTCCGCACTCAAGGCTCTCAACCCCGAGCTGCGTATTGTGGGCTCGAGCGGGCTTAACGCGAACAGTAACGTTGCCAAAGCAGTCGACGCCGGAGCCCACGCGTTCGTGGCCAAACCTTACACAGCAGAGACTCTGCTGCGCGTGCTCGAAACGACTCTCAGGGAGCGTCACTGAGCAGCGGGGAGCCTCGCACCGCTGCTGCGCCCCGGCCCATGATGCATGCCGTTCAGACCATTGCACGGTGCATACTGGCTACGTGCCAGGTGTCGCTGGGCAGTTCTAGGCTCGCGCCGCGAGCATTTTCACACGCACCCACACTCTGGGGGCCGCGCGCGCCCCCTAATGGGGTATCTTAGGGCGTGAGTTACACCCGTCTTGCCGACTTCATCGACCGAGAGCGCCTTACGATCGTAGCCGAGTGGGAGGCCTTTGCGCGTTCGCTCGGGCCGGCCGCAGACGACATGAATGCCAGCGCTTTGCGCGATCACGCCGACGAGATCCTGACGGCGATCGTTCACGACATGAGCTCTCGTCAAACGGCCGAGGAGCAGAGCGAAAAAGGCAAGGGCCGCGGCGAAGCTCAGCGGCTTGGGCAAATCGGCCAGCTGCACGCAGCACTGCGGCTCGAAAGTGGCTTCAACGTCGGGCAAATGGTCGCTGAGTACCGCGCGCTGCGTGCCAGCGTTCTAAGATTGTGGGCCGAGCGAGGCGCCGATCCGCACGGGGTAACCCGCTTCAATGAGGCGATCGATGAGGCACTCACGGAGGCCGTGGAGCAATTCACCCAGACGACCGAGCATTATCGCGACCAGTCCCTGGGCATTCTCGGCCACGACTTACGAAACCCCCTGTCAGCGATCATCATGGGCTCGACGCTGTTGATGAACTCGGAGAAGGCCGACGACAAAAGCGTGCGTATCGCCGCCCGCATGTTGAACAGCGCCAATCGTATGAATCGCATGATAGGCGACTTACTCGACCTGACGCGTACCCGTTTCGGTCATCAAATCCCAGTTCTGCGCGCCGCTATCGACCTTGAGCCGTTGTGCAGCCAAGTGGTCGCAGAGCTCGAAGGGTTGTGCCCGGAAGGCGAGCTCCGCTTTGTCGCCAAGGGCGACTTGCGGGGAGATTGGGACAGCGACCGCATCGCGCAGGTGGTCTCAAACCTTGTGCGAAATGCGATTCAACATGGAGATAAGGCCTTTCCAATCGAGGTAACCGCGCTCGACCAGGGGGATCAAGTTTGGCTCGAGGTGCACAACGGCGGGCCCGCTATTCCGGCCAGCAGTATCAGCAGCATGTTCGAGCCGATGATCCGTCACAGTGGTGACGACCGCACCAACACCGGACTCGGCTTGGGTCTGTACATCGCATCCCAGATAGTGATCGCCCACGGCGGCACCGTGGGTGTGACGTCGAGCGCGGCCGAAGGCACCACGTTTACGGTGCGCTTGCCCCGCCATCTTCCGTCGGAGCGCGTTTCCCATCGTCCCATGCCGATGTAGCGCAACGTTGGCGTGCCTGGTGCGCAGCAACGCCGCGCGTTTTAGGCGCACACGCAGGCCCCGGCTAGCCGTATACCTTGCGCACACGGCTTGGGCGTACGCGCGACGTACATGGTCATGTACATCCAGTGAACACGCCTGCGCAACGGTTGTTGATTTAGCGCGTGTTTTCGCGGTGTAGCGTGCGGGCATGGCTCTTGAGATGCACCGGGCATGGTCATCCTCATCGTGTTCGTCGCCACTGTGCTCATGATGCTCTGCGAGCGGGCGCGCCCCGGCCGCACCTGGCCCAAGGTCGCAGGCTGGCTTGTGCGCGCCTGGTCGGTGAGCGTAGGGCAGGCGCTCGTGGTGCTCGGCTTTGGCGTGTCGTTCGACGCCTTCCTCGACGCGCAGCGGCTGTTTGTGCTGGACCGCTCGGCGCGCGTATGGCCGGTGCTCGTCGGCTACGTAGTCGTGACCTTCGTCTTTTACTTCTGGCACCGCGCGCGTCACCGGACTGAGTGGCTCTGGCGTCTCGTGCACCAGTTTCACCATAGTCCGCAGCGGCTCGAGGTGATCACCAGCTTCTACAAGCATCCGATCGAAATCGTGCTCAACAGTGTGATCGCGGGCAGCGTGCTCTATTTGCTATGCGGTCTGACGCCGGCGCAGGCTGCTGCTGCGCTTGCGCTGTGCGGGCTCGGTGAGCTCTTCTATCACTGGAACGTGCGCACGCCCCGTTGGCTCGGCTACTTGATCCAGCGCCCCGAGATGCACTGCGAGCACCACCGCGAGGGTGTCCATCGCTTCAACTACGGCGACCTGCCGCTGTGGGATCTGATGTTTGGCACCTTCTACAACCCGCCGTCGTTCGCGGGCCGCTGCGGCTTTGGCGACGACGAACGGCGCATCGGCGCGCTGCTCGCCGGGAGGAAGGTGACATGAGTAAAACATGCTTCATCCTTTTGCTCGTGCTGGCGTGCCTGCAGCTTGTTGGTGTGGCCCTCGGTGTCGAACCACTCGCGGGGCTCGGAGCGGCCAGTGCAGCATCGCCAGCGCCCAAGGTATTCACGTCGAGTCGCGGGCTCGAGGCGTTCTCTAGCCGCTATGTGCTGATGCTCGAGGACCTTACGGGTCGCACACAGGAGCATGCGCTCACGAGCGAGCGCTACGCTCAGCTGCGCGGTCCCTACAATCGGCGCAACCCTTACGGTGCCGTGCTCGCCTTTGCGCCTGTGCTGAGCACGGAGCCGCGCACGCGCGAGGCCTTCTTCAGCGTCGCGCGCTTTGCCCTGTGCGGTCAGGCGCCGCTGCTACGCGAGCTCGGTCTAGACCCGCACGCATTCAAAGGCTCGCGCCGAATCGTGCAGGTACCCAGGTCGAACACACGCACAAGCCTGCCGCTCTCGGTGGAGGTCACATGTCCCTGATACGCATAAGCATTACACGCATGATGTCTGTGACACGCATGCCAGCCATGTTGTCCCCCACGATGGGCATGATGCAAGCGCAACATTTTCTGCTCGCTCGCGCGTTACTCGCTGCCTACGTGCTCGTGCACTTCGGCATGCTCATACCTTATGCAGCAGAGCTGCTTTCCGATCAGGGCATGTTGGCCAACGCGAGCGCAAGCCCACTGAGCGCTGCGTTTCCAAACGTACTGAATGTGTACGACACACCGTTTGCTGCGACCTTGCTCGTCGCGCTCGGGGCACTCGCTGCCGGCATGCTGCTGTGCGGGGTGTTACCGCGCAGCTCCTCGCTTGTGGCCTACTACGTGTGGGCCGCAGTTTTTACGCGTAATCCGCTGATTCTCAACCCGAGCTTACCCTATGTCGGGCTGATGCTGCTCGCTTGCGCGGCGGTGCGGTGCGGCGCCTCGGACAGCGCGCTGCGACGGTGCTGGCGCTTGCTTTGGATCGCGATGGCCATCGGTTACACGTACAGCGGACTTACCAAGCTTACGAGTCCTTCCTGGGCTGATGGCAGCGCATTGCAGGCGGTACTGCAGAGCCCGCTCGCACGGCCTACCATGCTGCGCGCCTGGCTGCTGACGCTGCCGCCAGCACTGCTTTGCCTGGCCGCCTGGGGCACACTCGCGCTCGAAGTGTCGTTCGCGCCGCTTTCGCTGCTCGCCCGCGCTCGGCCGCGCCTCTGGGGGGCGATGCTCGCGCTGCATTTTTCGCTGCTCGCGCTGGTGCAGTTTGCCGATCTGACTGTTGGCATGTTGCTGCTGCACGTGCTCACGTTTGACGTGCGCTGGCTCAAAAACGTCTCACCCGCCGCGAGCGCGCTCCGAGTCGACCACCCTGAGGCGAGCGCGGGGCTTGCGAGGGGATGGCGAGCCTTGCATGTGTTACAGGACGAGGGTGGATCCAGATCAGACCGCTGAGAGGCAACGATGACCCGCGCGCAAATGCTGCTCGCTCGGATCTTGGTAGGCTTGGGTGTCGTGGCGCTGCTCGCGGCAATGGCAGTTGGCTGTTTGTTATGGACGAAGTGGGGACGAGCCCAGGTGGCTGCGAGCGTCGCCGAAGTCATCAGCCAGCAGATAGCGGGCCGCATCGAGGTGGACGGGTTCGACGAGCTCTCGCTGTCCCACGTGCGCGCCCACGGGATCAAGATCTTTGCCCCAGACGGAAAGCCCGCGATCGAAGCAGAAACTGCCACCATCGACTTTGACCTACTCGCGTTGCTTGGCGGCAGCTACGGCTGGGACCGCGCCGATATCAAAAACGGTAAGGTGTACGTTACCGAAGACGCAAGCGGCAAGAACAACATGCAGGAGACCTTTCGCATCCCACCAGAGCCAGGCCTAAAGAAAACTGCCAATGCGAGCAAAGAAGCTGCGAACGCAGGAACAGAAAGCAAACTGGACCTACGCAACATGGTGACTTCCGAAATTACCCTGGAGATATCGGGTGGAAGCTTGCCCAGCCTGCGTCTGGTAGATCTCTACGGCATCATGCGCGTGCACGTGCCAGCCGACGGCAACGTCGAGCTGCGGTTCGATGCATATCGCGGCAAGTTCAGCAAGGGTTTGCCCACAGGCACCTTACTATTTCGCGAGGTGGCAGGCCAGGTTGTACCAAGCCACAAGCGACTATTGCAATTCGAAGGGCGTGGCAAGACCGAGGGCGCGCCTGTGTCATTCGAGCTCGAGATTTTCACCGAACCGAAGAAGCTCGTGAAGATCGACGCTCGCTTTCCTGAGCTATCCCCCGCGGCACTGCCGACGCTTGGTGTCGCCACCTGGAGCAAGCTATCGCCTACGCTCGACGTCTCCGTGCACTTCGGGAAGGACTAGGTGCGGCGCTCTATTCAGCTTGAGGCCACGATCGACAATCTCGCATCGGTCGCGCAGGATCTGGCATGACCTTTGGGGCGATTTTCTTGCTCGCAAGCGGCCTCGCCATGGACGCGGCGGCCGTCTCTGCCGCACGCGGGCTTGCGACCCCAACGATCCGCTTTCGTCATGTCGTTCGGGTATCCCTGTTCTTCGGCGGCTTCCAGGCCATCATGCCGCTGCTTGGATGGTTTCTCGGCCGTCGGCTCGGTCCGTTGGTCGAGGCATGGGATCACTGGATAGCTTTTGGTCTGCTGTCGGGTATCGGGGCCAAAATGCTCTGGGAGGCACGCTCAGGCCCAGACACGGGAGGGAACGAGCAGCCGGACCCGTATGCGCTGCGTGTGATGCTGCTGCTGGCACTAGCGACAAGCATCGACGCCTTCGCGGCTGGTGTGATGTTGCCGATGCTCGACGCGCCACTTGCGCTATCGATGTTGACGATCGGCCTCACCACGGCCGGATTCAGCGTGATCGCACTGTTCGCTGGACGTCACTTCGGGTCGCTGCTTGGCAAGCGCCTCGATGCCGTCGGTGGCTTCGTCCTCATAGGCTTGGGCGTCAAGATCCTGATCGAGCATCTGTCCGCAGCCTAGAGCACCGAACACGGCTGACGGCGCGCAGCCAGGACCTTCACTACCCAACGACCATGCCGAGCTTAGCCACCACGGCCAGTGCCGCTCCCATCGGGATGCGAGCTGCGAGCGCTCGCCCAACGGGGGCCCACGGCGCGGCCTTACTGTAAGATCACTGCGTTGCAGGGGAAGGACGCGTTGAGCACTTGCCCCTGCTTGAGCGCATCGCAGGCGCCGCCTTGCAGGCGAATCGTGCTTTCGTCGATCAGTGACCAGCCACTGTCCCCACTGCAAGGGATCGCCGTGCCTTGGAGCGTGACCGTGCCCAGACAGGCGTCACCGGTGACCTTACCTTCCAACCTAACATCGCAGGACAGCTCGCCCGTGACGATCGAGCGCAGCGCGTCACGCAAGCCCTGATCGTTATCGACCCGATAACTAGGGGCGCTCTTGACACCGGGGCCGGCGGGATCGCCCACACCTGCATTGGCGAGGTCGTTGACGTGGCTCTGCGCGAGGTCTGCTTCGCCCGCGACAGCGAGCACGTAAGTGCGAATGCCTTGATCATAGGCGCGCTTCAGAGCCTCGATCGAGCGCGCGGTCGCGATGCGCGAGTTCTTGCTGCCGAAGCCTCCCTGCTCCGGCAGCGCGCAGGTATCAGGGTTCCCATCGGTGGCCAAGATAAAGATGGTGGGGTCAGTCGCATCGGCCGAGTTTAGGCCCAGCTTATTGACCTCCGCGAGCACTGCTTCAACCGCTTCCCCTGTCGGAGTATTGTCTCCGGGCTCCGCGGGCATATAGACGCTCCGAATGGCCTCCAGACCGTTGAGGGACACCGTAAGCCCGTTCGGTGTCAACACAGGACAGGTCGCGTCTAGCTGCTCGTCATAAGTGTACAGCGCGATGCCAAACCGCACGACGTTCTGCAGCTCGGCGACCAGTCCAGCGTCGCTTAGCAACGCGTCCTTGAGCACGGTCCAGCGCGTCCCCGTATCAAACGTTGCCGTCATGCTGCCTGACTGGTCAACAATCAACACCACGTTGGGCGTGGTAATGTTCGCTTTGAGCGAAACATCAGCGCAAACGCTGGTTCCGTTGCTTCCGCTATCGCCACTGGAGCTGCCATTGGGGCTACCGCTGCTACCGGTGCTGCCGCCGTTCGAGCCCGAGCTCCCACCGCCGCCGTCGATGTTATCCGCATCCCCCGCGAGGCAGCGACCATCCGCAGTGCACATCGACTGGTTGCTGCAATCGCTGTCAACGGTATCCATCGAGCACTCCGCGTCGCACCGGGCCTCCTCGTTGCAGTAGAGCCCTCGCGCACAATCTGCCGTGGAGGCGCACTTGGCGCCGCATCCGTCGACCTCGGAGCGATTGCAAGGTCCCCCCTGTTTGAGGGAGGGGCGCGCGTCACAGGCGCCGAGGGACGCGACTGCCAATATCAGCGGGAGCATCGAGACGCTTGCTGTGATCCGCCACGAATGCTGCCGCATGCAAACCTCTATTGATGCATAGGGGGAGAAGTACATGACTGTACAGATCGTCCCCCCCAACAGTCCACGGGCAGGCTGCGCTTTCGTCTTCTACCTTACGCGCATTGGGCAGCCTGCGTGGGCGGCGCACTTAGCTCTGACTACGATGTGCTCCCCTATCCAGTGACCTGCCGCCCCCCAATTATATACCTAGATACCTGTTGATCCTTTTCTGATGGAACCGCTACAGCGTTGATGCGCGCGCGGCTCGTGCTCATGCTGACTCGCATGAAACAGCATGTTCTGATGTTCACGCTCCTGACGGCGAGCGCATGTACGATGGAGACGCTCGACTCCGACACGCAGCTGTCCGATGCGCAGCGGCACGACGCGCAGCAGTCCGACGTGCGCGAGTTGGGCAGCGCACAGCAAGCGCTGGTCGGCAGTTGCGAGAGCGCCTGCGGAGGCCGTTCTGCGGACGGTTGCTATTGCGACGCGGCGTGCGCGCGCTACGGCGACTGCTGCGACGACAAAGCGCAGGTGTGCGACGGCGAGGTAACTCCGCCAGCCCCACCACCACCTCCTGTTACGTCTCCGGGCGACGTGCCCGACAGCGAGCATTGCGCGCCTGCTGCCTCATGGGCCGCGCCGCACGCCACCTTTGAGCAGAGCGTCCTGACGCTCGTCAACTCAGCGCGTGCGAGTGGCGGGACGTGCGGCAGCAAGGGCTCGTTTGCGCCGAGCGCCCCACTTACCATGCAGCCTGCATTGCGTTGCGCAGCGCGGCTGCACTCTATGGACATGGCGCTGAACGGCTATTTCTCACACACGAGCCAGGACGGAACCTCGCCTTTTGTCCGCATGCAACAAGCCGGTTATTCATACGGCTGGGCGGGCGAGAACATCGCCGCCGGAACCACCACACCCGCGGCCGTCATGCAGGGCTGGCTCGCAAGCCCCGGTCACTGTGCCAATATCTTGAATCCTAAGTTCAGCCAGATCGGGGTAGGTTACGCGTCTGGCGGGCCTTACGGTCACTACTGGACGCAGAGTCTCGCGTCGCCCAAGTAAGGCCTGTCCGGTAAGCCGTGGCCTGTTCGCGCGAGACCTTAGGCGTCCTTATTCGTCCTTAGCGCCCGCCTACCGTCGAGCTTGCCTCGGTGGAAAGCTGCATCTTGAGCACCGCCAGCCTCAGACGCTGATAGCTGGCGCGCCTGGGGCGTATGCGAATCGCGCTTTCAACGGCGACGCGAGCCTCGAGCGGCTTGTTCAGCAGGAGCAAGGCTTTGGCGTGACCTGCATGCGCATGCGGATTTCGGCCATCGACCGCAACCGCGAGCTGAAACAGCTGCTTGGCCATGGCCGGGTGCTGAAGCAGCAGTTGGTTACCGTCTCGCACCAGCTCATCGCCGTCGCGCACCTTGCGCGCAACCTGCGTCGGCGCCTCATCTGACGGTAACGTGGCACCCCCCTCTTGCGCGGCCCCCTCTTGCGCGGCCGCCGGGGCGGCACTAGCGCCCGAATGCACGGCGCGCGGGGCGCGCGGGGCGCCTTGGTCTGCTAGCGGCGGCACGGAGACGGCGAGCGGGGCCTGCCCAAGCTCGCGCACCCGTCGGGGCGTGGCCGAGAGCGGCGCCTGTCGGGGGGCACTACTGACTGCGCCTTCGCTGACTGTCACCTCGCGCGTGTTCCTCTCGCCAGCTGCGGCCCGTTGAGGAGCGACCCACTGCACGAGGGGCGCTTCGCCGGCCGCCAACAAGAGCAAGCAGCTCAGCACGCCGAGCGGGTTGCGCGCTCTTTTGATGCTAGCGCGCAACGGAGGTCCCTCCGCGCCGCCCGCCTGCTGGCCGTCTGCAACCCTCAGGTCTCGTTTGACGTCCGCACCTGCATGTTCGTTTGTAGTCCCCATACCGGGAGCCGTTTGCAGCTTGTGTGCCGCACGGCGGGTCGGTGCGCTTCTAACAAGTCCTGCGCCAATTGTGAGCAGCAATGCGCGCGGCTAGGCTTAGCGCGACCTTTCGCTAGGTCGAAACGAACCAACCTTGGTCGCCATCGACCAAGCGAGACCGCGCTTCGGAGAAGTCAATAACATTGACCATGTGCCAGGATGCCAGTCGCTGTGGGGGGGCTTCTGGTGGGGCACTTCTCGAGGGGTACTTCTTGTTGCAGACCTACTGCTGCAGACGCCGACGAGCTTGCAGCATACCGATTGCCTCGTGTCGCTGGACAAACGTCTTCAACGTGAGCCCGGTGACGTGGGCAACGGCCGCGGCGAAGATTCGAATCGGTGGCGAGCTCGACACGGTGACCATCTCCCTTACGCCCACCTCTCGGAGTTGGCGCAAGATGTCAGTGGCGCCACGGCGAACTGCCGGCACGTAATGGGTAGCGTGCGAGGTATCGGAGAAGAAATAGCGGGGCTTCCGTTCCGCGAGCAAGCGTCGCAGCCCCGAAAGCGCGTGGTGACACTTGTTTTCGTCTATTTTTCCAAACCAGTCGATCGCGACGGTCTGCTCATCTAACCAGTAGACTCGCGGATAACCATCGGCGGGCGGCGCCCCTGCTGCATCACGGGCGAACGAAGCGGACGAAGAGGGAAGGCTAAAAGACGAGCCGTCAATCATTGGCAACATTGAGCATCAAAGTCTCCGGGGCCGCCCACTTTACGCGCTGTCAGCTAGCGTGCACCGGATTCCTGCATGGGGCTATCCCCAGCCCTGTTGCGGCACTCTAGTCGGCCGCTCTTCGCAGGTCATTCGTCCTGTTCGTCTTCGGCACGGCGATGTCTAGCGGTGCGCTTGGAGGCTCGCGCTGCCTGGCGCAGATTGGCGATTTTTTCGGCATTAGGGAGTACGACGCGGGGGGCCGCGCATACAGATTTCGCACAACTCGCGCTAGAAGGTTGTTCCGGATCGGAGCGCTCGTGATCGGTGCTAAGCCCCAACGTCATCGCATAACTTCACAACGACGAACTTGGATTGTAGTGCTCGTGCTCTCCGTTTTTCCGAGTGACCTTGGTAGGGGGGCGCATAGCTGGGCGAGTAGCCGCGCAAGCGCGCAAGCAGCACCTGCCGTGCTGCCGGTGAGCGAGGGTGTACAGAGCCCTGCCGTGACGGACGACGCCCCGGCGTTTGGGGCCGTAGCCACTGCAAATCGGCTGTCCCGACCGCGCCGCGCTGTCTCGGCCAATGTGACCGTGCTGCCGCGCGAAGAAATCGACGCCAACCCTACGCTGACGACCGACGCCCTGCTGCGAACCATCCCTTCTGTCGCAACCTTTCGGCGCAGCGCGAGCTTGGTGGCTGACCCCTCCTCCCAAGGCCTGAACTTGCGCGGTGTCGGCCCGTCCGGAGCCTCGCGTTCGCTCGTGCTTGTCGACGGCGCCCCTGCCAACGACCCGTTCGGCGGCTGGGTCTACTGGCGGGCGCTGCCGAGGCTCGGTCTGCAGCGCATCGAGGTCGTTCCCGGAGGCGGCTCGGCCCTCTACGGTAGCTCTGCCTTAGGCGGCGTCGTTCAGTTGTTTTCGCGTCCGATCACGACCTCTAGCGTCGAGGCCGACGCATCTTACGGTTCCTTTCAGACGGCCCTGCTCGCCGCGCGTGCCGCCGAGCGCTGGCAACATACCGGTGCATCGCTAGAGGGCGAATGGCTAAGGTCGGATGGCTACCCCGTGATCGCCCGCGACCAGCGCGGTTTGATCGATGGTAGGGCGGACAGCACGCACGGTACACTCAACGGACGCATCGAAACGGACCTAAGCGACCGACTCCTGCTTCATGGTGCCCTGGGATTGTTCTCAGAGCGGCAGAATGGGGGCACCCGCTTCACCGACGCAGGGGTGGACATGGCGCGCGCAACCCTGGGTATTCGGTATGACTTGCGTTCTTCAGGTACTCTCGATCTGAGTATCTTTGGACGCCTACAGCGTTTCGAGCAGCGCAGGGCACGGGTGAGCGAGGACCGTTCAAGCGAGCAGCTTGGCGCGCGACAACGGGTCCCAGCCAATGACGAGGGCGGCGCGCTTCTGTGGACGAGCCCGGACGTTGCGCTGTTCGGGAAACACGTGTTCCTGGGCGGGATCGATGTGCGCCACGTGCGTGGTACTTCCTACGAGCGTCTGTTTCCGCCAGGCATGGACCCCGCGTCAACCTTGCGGCGTGATGCTGGCGGGCGGCAGCTGCTCGCAGGGGCGTTTGTGCAGGACGTGTACGAGGTAACTCCTTGGCTTCAGCTCGACTGCGCCCTGCGCATGGATACCTTTCGCAACTACCGTGGCCGCCAAAATGTACAGCGTGCAGACGGCAGCAGGGAGCTTACTCGTTTCGATGCCAGCCAGCGCCAGGCGCTCAGTCCGCGGCTCGGAGTGCTTGTCAACCCGCTTTCCTGGCTCACCCTGCGCGCTGCTGCCTATCGGGCATTTCGCGCCCCTACCCTTAACGAGCTCTACCGCCCGTTCCAAGTGGGTACAGTATTGACCGCCGCCAATGCGGAGCTCGGTCCCGAAGTCCTGAGTGGCGTCGAAAGCGGCTTTGAAACCATAGCTTTTGATCAGCTTACCACCCGGGTTACGGGCTACTGGAACCTGCTAGATGATCCAGTCACCAATCGCACGCTCCGAGAGCCCCTGGCAGACGGAGCGCAACGGCAGCGACAGAATCTGGGTCAAGCGCGGATCCGGGGCGTAGAAGCCGAGCTTTCGTGGCGGGTTGCGCCCCGCTTCACAAACATCTTAGCTTATACCTTCGTGGACTCCCAGGTGACGCAAGCCCCCGGTGCCCCCGAGCTTATTGGTAAACAGCTCGTTCAAAATCCAGCCCACCGCGGCAGCGCCATGTTCATGTTCGATGACCCCGCCTGGTTTGCAGCCAGTCTTCAGTTGCGGGTGTTAGGTCCCCAGTACGAAGACGACCTCAACACTCGCCGCATGCCAGGATATCCGCTCGTGGATGCCATGCTTAGCCGGCGACTGTTTTGGAAAGTCGAGCTGTTCGTCGCCGTCGAAAACTTGCTCGACCGTACCTACCTCGTCGGCCGAGCCGGAGTGGACACGATCGGGGCACCATTTTTTGCCCGCGTTGGCTTACGCCTGCGCGACCGCGCGCGCTGAACAGCAAATCCGGGCACTCCGTTCCAAAGAACAGGCATCAATCCACCGGCAGGGATGGTACGAGGGGCAGTGCCGGCATGCTCGGTAGCTCATCAAAAGAGGTAGGAGGCAAACCGAGTCCTAGCGCAGGCCTTGTTACCCTCACGACAGCGGCACCGAGCGCGCTCGGGCTTCCGGCGTGTAGCGCGATGGCGCACAGCTGCTCGCAGGCCTCCTTGGCTTCCTGGGAGCTCTTCAGGACCCTCACCATCGTCGTGCTACCGGCGGCTCCTTGCAGAGAATCTGAGCATAACAGGTAGACGTCACCCTCTTCGAAATGTGAAACCGTGCTTTGTAGGAGCAGGTGCCGCTGAGCAAGCTCGGGCTCGTTCGTGCCGGCGCTAGCGCGTTCTCCAGCGGCCCCGAGTTCCAGGCTGCCTGCGAACGCGCGCTCGGAGGTTGCGGCAAGCAGCTCCATGTTTCCCTGACGAAGACGATAACAGCGTCCATGGCCGCTTTGAACGACCACAATCTCACGCTGTACAAAGGCGGCGGCCACCAACGCCATCTCCTGCACGCGAGTCGGATCACTCGCGCTTCGGGTCACAGGCATTACCGCCTCCCGGATGGTTGTTTCGATCTGCGTCTGTGCATCGCGGCTGGTGCGAGTGCCGTCTGCAAGCCAGTCAAAGCGCTGCTCAAGCTCCTGGGCCATCGCCTCAGTGGCCAACCACCCGTCCTCGTGCGCGACGACGAAAGCGAGTGCGACGCGCGGCACAACTCGCGCAAGCTCCCCTCCGTGCTCCCACGAAGCGCTGTAGTTCATCTGCGCGGCGAAATCCAAATCTAACATTTTCCTCGCTTCAGCCTGTCGCCGCCGCGGACCGCTGTCCAGCGGTACTTGACGAGTGGAGGAGGTGTCGATCGAAAGCGGAGACAGCCTCATGCTCGACGGCCCGCGATCGCTCGCCCGGGAAACCCGCAGTGACACGAGCTGGGAGCTATTGGTCGTGATCGTGCGTCTGCTCTGACGCGCTTTCTCCCTGGTGAACGCCACGATGTGGCACCTTGTGTCGGTCCGAACCAGGAGAAGTGATGCGTCAAATATCCTTGGATGCTCCAGACGATCACGTGTGGAGATGCTCTGGAGATGGCAGCAAGTACATCCCCCTCGGTCAAACCGCAGCGGACCGCCTTACGATGGGCGCCCTGGACCGCATCGCCCATCGCAGCGCAGGTCCCACGCGAGAGGTGTGGGGCACCTTGGGGCCGTGGGACGAGCAATCGCCGCGAGGCTGGAAGGGCACCCTGCGCCTTTCGAATCATGGCAACGAATATTCGACGCCGACAGTCAGTGGCCCGGAGACAGTAGCTCTCATCAACTCGGTGCATCGCACCACTGCCATGCCTGTTCACGAACGAGTGATCGAGCGCTTCGTCGACCTGAGTGAGCTTGAGTTCGCTGCGTGCGCTCAGGCGTATAAGCTGTCCGAGCAACCCTCTTTGCGGCTTACACTGTTCGTGCGACCTGACGAAGGCGCTCTTGTGTACCTGCAGCATGGGCCGCTTGGCGAAGAGGGCGCGGACTTTATCGCGCCTCAGACCACAGGCCCCGATCACAGTTGCTCCAGGCGTGATCGACTGCACTACCGCATTCCCATGCTGCTAAGCGGCGGGGTTGTATCCGTGGACCAAACCGCCTCCGGTGAGCTGCACATCGCGACCGCCAGTGGGCAGGGCGGATTGCCACCGCACACCGTGCTCAAGGTGCTGACCTTTCAGCGCGAAAACTCGCCCTCCTACGAAGTTCTACGGCGTGCCCTTAGTCGGCTCGGTCGAGATAAACATAAGCTTTGGCGCTGGAACCTACAGCAAGGCATCTGGGAGCCTGCCGCCGCTCCGAGCGTAAAGCCGTCCGCTAAGACCCTCCTGTTTTTGCATGGCACATTCTCCTCGACGAGCGGCTCCTTTGCACCGCTCGCCGAAAGCGGCACCTGGTCATGGCTCGAAAATGTCGCGATTGCGCGGCAACGCTATCAGCAGGTGCTCGCTTTCGACCACGATACCCTGCTCGAGGATTTGGCTACCAACGCGCAGCAGCTAAAGCTGGCCGCAGGCGGAGGCTTCACACGCCCCTTAGACGTGGTCACCCATAGCCGCGGCGGTCTGCTCGCCAAGCATCTTGCGATCTACGAGCCGGGTCTCGAGATCGAGCGCGCAGCGATGACCGCCTGCGCCAACGGCGTGGGATACATGCGTAGCATCCGCAACGTGTCGCGCTTTCTCTCCATCATGAGGCGCTTTCTACGGCTCACCACGGCAGGAGACATGGTGGTGGCGCTCGCCCAACATTCGGTGGAGTTCGTGGCCAATCTGCCCGGCTTAAAGGTGATGACGCCGGACAGCGACGAGCTCCGGGCGGTGTTGAGAGTACCGATGCCCGCCGGACGCACGCAGACCGCGTTTCTGCCGATCACGGGTGACTACGATCGAGGCCTGGTCGAGCAGGAGCGCTTCTTCAAACGCTTCGCGCTGAACGGTCTCGACCTCATCATCAAGGCGATTCTGGGTAGCCAACACGACTGGGTGGTCGGCTCCAGCAACCAGGGGATAGTCGCCGGTGGATACCTTGCACCGGGCTCGCTCAGCGTGCCGATCAAGACCTGGCACACGGAGTATTACTCTCTCGAGTCCGTCCGCAGCACAATACAAAGCTTCTTGCTTAGTACAGGTCCCCAGAAGTAGGTGATCACTAGGGCTGCCAGGACGTTTTCTCCACGTGGGCGTGAGCGTTGTCTTGGTCGTGAGCCTTGACGGCGACGGCGACGGCGACGGGAGCAACTTCGGTCGGCCTTGGCCGATACCTTGGTATGCTCAGTTTTCAGAAA
>JBBSJC010000096.1:0-18287 GCA_038257655.1 Polyangiales bacterium
CAAGTCGGCGTAACGGTTGCTGTACGAAAGGTATCCGACCTCGTCGATGCACAGAAGCTTAGGGGTCGTATACCTGCGCAGACGTCGCCCGAGTGCAGCCGAGCTTTCTTGCGCGGCGAGATCGGCAAGCATGTCGCTGGCACTTGTCACCCTTACTGTGTGTCCTTGCACGAGAGCGTGATGAGCGAGGTTCTTGACGTCTGCTTATCATCGAACCTGGATTCAGAAGGAATCATGGTCAACATCCTTGTCGATGTGGCGGTAGGTTTCGAGACTGTGGGGTCGTACGACGACGTCTGCTGCGCGCGGGCTTACGGTGAATCGGGAGATGGCCGCAGGTGGTTTACCAAGCTCGAAACGTTTGCGGTCGAGGATCTGGCGCACGGCGCCGACGTTGGCGGTGCCGAGCTGCACAGCTTCAGCAACTGCCGCATCGAGTTCGGCCGCGGGCACGGCGTCGAGCACTGCGAGCAGTCGCACGGTGATGTTACCGAGGTTTCCGCCGCGTGTGGCGGCTAAAGCGAGCAGGTGCTCCGCGTGTGGCACGGCACGCGATAGTCTGCTCATGCCCCGCTATTTTCGCGCGAGTGACTTTTCGTCGGTGAGGTTCTGAATGTGCTCCTTGTCTTCGACCTGCTGCCCTCGATCCCAGCTGCGCGCATGCGTCGCGACGACCTCGGCGCCGTCGAGGACCCTTACGGTGTCGAGCGTAGCAAGCACGACGACGGTGCGGCGCACGTGGTGATGGGGGATGGAATAGTCGTTCAGATCAAAGCGTGCGTATGGCGTCTTGCCGATGTCGACTTCGATGCGCTCGTCGCATGCAAACTCTTCCACTGCGGGTCTCATCAGTAGAGGCTGCTCTTCCGCAAATGCATCGCGGACTTGGCGAGAGCTGTCTTGTCGCCAGCGACGGTCACCTGCAAGTCCCGTCGCCCACTCGTGAGCCTGAGTGTTTAGATCCTCCAGGTTTCCTCGGCAGCCACCACAGCGCCGAGGCACGTGTCATTTTCTGGACGAGCGGCTCGAGATAGGAGACACCAAGCATCGGTGCATCGCCCTCGAGGCGGTCGCCAGCAAGGCTCGGGATCTGACCCCGGGCCTTTGCACTATCCCCAGCCCTTGATCGCTACGCCTAAATCGCTGAGCGAGGCAACTTCGTCGTTAGTCCCCACGGTGAAGGATTTCGGGCGTCAGCCGCGATCTTCACCGTCTTCGAGCGGTTTCTGGCGCCCGCTGACACCAAGCTTACGAGCTGCGTCAACCCAGCGGTAAGCCATGCTGTTTGCAAGGCCGCGCTCACGCGCCAGGCCGTACACGCCAAGGCCGCCAGGACGAAGGGCTTCACGAAGAAATTGTTCACGATACGAGTCTGAGTATTTCGATGATCGCACGTTGTGATCGCTGTCTCGCCCCCAACACTCCGTGTCAGTTCATGCGACAACTATCCTGACGCTGGGGGCTACGACGATCGGCAGCCTGCTAACACAAGTACGATCGGCGTTGCCAACATCATCTCTGCGGCGCGAGCGGATGGCGCCAGGGTGTTCCAGATCGAAGCGCGATTCGCTAATCCCAGACTGGAGTCATTCGTGCGAGCCGCGACTGAGCGTCTCGGTGGCACGTACTCTGGTACCGGCGGCACCGACCTGATGACGTTCATTCTTAAGTGAGGTCTGTGATGACGCTACTTGTAGCCTCCGTTGTACGTCGGCACCTGAAGAATACGCGCGGATTCACTTTGTCTGAAGGCGACACGAAGCCGCCTGCGGAGCTCGCGTTGGCTCCCGGCGAAGCGCTGATCGGTTGGTATCGAAATCCGCCGCCTTGGGAGCACTCGCTTCTCGTTTTCACATCGGAGGGTATCTGGACCGTCGACGGGGCTGGTGGAGCGTGCCTCGCCTGGCGCGACATCACCGACTACGAGAGTCCGGGCACGAACGAAGGTGTGACAGGAATCCGGGTCCGGACGAGAGACGGGTTTCGCTTAATGCGAATCGCCGGTGCATATGGTCCAGACGACAAGTACAAGGACTTTATCGGCCTCGTTGAGATAGTGCGCGCCGTTGCTCGGAGTAGCGCCGTGCCGTAGCAGCGAACCGGCTGCTCCCCTGCCGCAAGGAGCACCTAGGGATGCCGTTTCAGTTGGTGGACGCAAATCGTTTTGATCCTCGGGTCGTCTCCATGGAGGAGCGAATCGTTCTCATTCAGGCCCGGTCGCCTAATTCGGCCTTGATTAAAGCGGATAGGGAGGCGACGAGATATGCGGAGACGACCGTCAACCAACTCGGTCAGAAGCTCACATGCCGACGTGTTGGGGCGATCAACGTGTTCAGGTTGGCGGAAACCCCAGGTGCCGGTGTCGAAGTGTTCTCCAGCACCCTGATCAAAACGAAGGACGAAGCGACCTCACTGATTAAGAGCGTCGACCAGAGTCGCGAGGGGTTCGGTTTCTTTGAGCCGGACCTTTGGCTCACATCGCAGTCTGTGACTCGGAGGAAGGGCAAGTAAATGGATACACTCCGAACATGACGGCCCAGCAAGAAAGGATCGATGACCTGTGCCAGCGCGCGTCGCGAATGCTCTTTGGTCGCCCTCGACGAATTGCTGCGTCTATCCCGCTCCTGGAGGAAGCGTCCCGAATGGGCTCCCCCTGGGCGCAGGGCGTGCTCGCCGATGTGCTCATGGAAAGGTCGACCAAGCGCAGCGATCTACTGCGTGCGGCGGAGCTACTTCGGTCCGCAGCTCTGGCCGGCGATGCAAGCGCCGCGCTGAATCTGGGCATCATGCATGGACAAGGCAGAGGTGTGCCTCGCGATTCCTTGGAAGCGATGCGCTGGTTCAGGCTTGCCGCACGCCGAGGAAACGGGCGAGCGTGCTACAACTTGCGACTGTATTACGACACCGGGATACTTGGAAAGACGTCTCCTCGGCAGGCTCTCGGTTGGTATCGACGTGCGGGATACGGCTGCGAGTTCGTGCGCTCAGCGGCTCGCACTGTTGCTGTCAATCCAGCTCGCAAACGCCGTCATAAACTTCGTTACAAACTCCCGCGTGCTGTCGTTGGTTAGCCTGCCCTCGGCGTCAAACAACTTGGCTGCGCCTCCGATGTAGGCTTCGGGTTGCTGCATCATCGGTACGTCGAGAAACACCATCGACTGCCGCAGATGGTGGTTGGCGCCGAAGCCGCCCACCGCACTCGGTGAGACGCTGATCACGGCGCCGGGCTTTTTGCTCCACGCGCTTTTGCCGTAGGGGCGCGAGCCTACGTCGATCGCATTTTTCAGCGCGGCGGGCAGCGAGCGATTGTACTCGGGTGTGACAAACAGCACCGCGTCGGCCTTGGCAATGCGCTCGCGAAAAGCCACCCAACTCGCGGGCGGGTTCTCGTCCGCATCCTGATCATACAGCGGCAGATCGCGAATCTCGACGATGTCCAGTCGCAGCTGCTCGGGTGCGACCGCCGCCAGCGCGTGGGCCATCATGCGGTTGAGAGATTCCTTGCGCAGGCTTCCGACGAGCACGGCCACATCGCGTTGGGCAGTCATGGGTGGGTCCTTTCGTCACGCATGTCGTGAGGTTGCGAGAAGACTTCTGCAAAATCGGATCCAAGCCCCCGCGCCGCAGCTCGCTGTTAGTCACGCCATAGTGCGTCGATGACTTGGCTGGCGCAACTTGCTTAGCGGACCGCTACTCGCCCATGAAAATCGTGGCCGACTGGCCGGCAACTTTGATCAGCTCGAGGTCTTCATCCACTTGGAGCGTGCTGAGGCCAGTATCGTCGGAGCTCGCCATTCCGTTCGCTGCCATCAGGCGATAGCTGCCTTTGTTTGGAAAGGCGACCTTATAGGTCTGCTCACTATCTTGGTAGTTGATCAGCACGACAAAGTCTCGGTCGCCGGGCGCCGCTTTTCGAACATAGCCCAGGGCGCTCCTCGGATTGTTGTTGTTCCAAACGAACGAGTCGCCGACTGCTTCGTTCAGTGCGCGATGCAGCGTGGGGTGAGCGGTGCGCAGACGAATCAACGCCGCGTAGTAGTCGATCAGATCGGCGTGCTGCTCGGCGAGCGCCCAGTCGAGGCGATTGTTCTCCTCGCGCACGTTATGGCCAGCTCCGCTTGGATGGTAGTTTCCCCAATGGACGCGCATCATCTCCTCACCCGCCCAGAGCATCGGAATGCCTGGGGCCGTGAGTAAATGGCTGACGGCCGCTTTGACCTGTGCCGTCGTCGCGGAAAAGCGCGTGCTGAGCGTGCCCTCGTCGTGACTCGTTGCGTACTGGATGACTTCGTCCGAGCGGTTCCAGCCATCGCCACGCGAATAGTAGGTGACGTTGGTCAGGTCGGTCATGGAGCCGGCCTTCCATCTGATGGCATCCCAAACGCGGTTCTTGTAGCCAGTTCCCCAGGAGCTTATCAGGGTCCGGCCAAGCTTGGCGTTGTGCGCGCGAATGCGCTGGTTGTGCGCCGCAGAAAACTCCTCCACGAAGTAGTAGCGATCGCAGTAACCATCGTCGTCAAGCGCGCCGATTACGTCGAGCACCGCTTCGATATCCATGTTTTCGGTCGAGTCGAGACGAAAGCCGTCGATGTGGTACTCACTCATAAGATACTTCATGTTGTCATACATGAGTTTCTTCACGCCCTCGCGCCACGACGCCATCTTATATCCCCAGGATAACTTATCGTCCTCGGCGTCCCCGTCGTCGTCGTAGTCAAAATAGTAAAGAGGATCCACACCCCAGAAGTGGTTGGTCCCGGTCTTACCCCAGACGTGGTTGTAAACGACGTCGACGATCACCGCGATGCCGGCATCGTGCAGCGCGTTGATCAGGTGCTTCAGCTCGCGGACTTGCTGCCCTTGGGACGACGAGGCGAGCGCGCTTTCGGGCGCGAAAAACAGCGAGGCGTTGTAGCCCCAGCTGTAGCCGTCGGATTGGTTTTCTACCACCGGCATCAGCTCGACCGCGTTGACGCCGAGCCGCCGTAAATGCGCGATCTTAGCTTCGAAGCCAGCGAACTTACCGCGCTGTGGCTCGCTGACGCCGCTCGAGGCATCGCGGGAAAAATCGGACACGTTGACTTCGTAAATCACGAGCGCCTCGCGCGCCGGGCGCACGAAGTCGGCATCGCTAAATGCCTCGTAACTGCGATCGACGACGATGCTATTGCCCTCGTTTTCATCGTTTGCAAAAGAGTAAGGGTCGGCCACGCTGCGACCATCGACCACAAAGCGATATTGTGTGCCCTCGGGCTGTGATAGCGACAACGTCGTGGACCATACTCCGTCTGGCGCGCGCGTAAGTGGGGTCGCGTTGAGATCCCAGGCGTTGAAGTCGCCCATGGCCGTGACCTCGCGGGCATTGGGCGCGAAGATCGAGAGCTTCACTTGGTCTGCCGCGATGATGTGCGCGCCAAGCAGCTCGCCACCATGGAGCATGCGCCAGGGCCGACTGGGACCGGTTCGCACTTCGCATTGAGGCGCAGGCTGTCCTGCCGTGCCGTCGTCATCTACCGCAGCATCGGCGACGCTCGCATCCGCGGCTTTGCCGCCCTCCGAACCCGCGTCTGGCGTCGATGTATCAGACAGATCGGGGCGGCTTGCGTCCGGCTGCTGGCTGGGCGCGCGCCGTTTACCTGGCGTATCCGCTGCGCAGGCGCCAAGCGCGCAGGTCAACGCTGCGCACGCGGCAAACCCGGTAAAGGTTGCAAACGCGGCCCACGGCAGCGCGCGGCGAGCGCGTCTTGATACTTCGACGGGGCCCATTGCGGTACCTCTTACATCTAAGGGGGTAACAAATGAGCGCGACACTGTAACGCTGCTACGCGCTCACGGAGTAACTCAAACATGAGTTACTATCTGGTGTCAAACCAAAGTCCATCCTGTAGCGGGGCTCCGCGACAAAGCGGCGAATGGCGCATGATTTGCACCGCGCGGCCTCCACATGGCGCGGGTCGCCTTGGCTGCAGGACAGTGGCTGCGAATTTGGGAGCAACCCGGCGCGCTCGCGCCGCACTGGGGCGGAATAGCGTCCCTGAAAGCGTCTTAGTGTGACGACACCTCGTTCAATCGTTTCGCAAAGTCAACCCCTGACAGCGGATGAGATGCAGCTGACCTCCATCACGCTTCACGTCAACGGCAGTGCGCAGCGCGTCGAGGTGGCACCCTGGACCAGCTTGCTTGACCTGCTGCGCGAACAGTTAGGTCTGACTGGGACGAAAAAGGGCTGCGATCATGGGCAATGCGGTGCCTGCACGGTGCTCGTCGATGGTAAGCGCATCAACTCCTGTCTGACCCTGGCCATCATGAAGGATGGCGCCGAGGTCACCACGATCGAAGGCGTTGCCCAGGGGGAGGCCCTGCATCCGGTTCAACAGGCGTTCATCACGCACGACGCCTTTCAGTGCGGCTACTGCACACCAGGCCAGATCTGTTCCGTGCTCGGTCTGATCAGAGAGAACCGGGCCAAGACCACGGCCGACATTCGCGAGCTGATGAGTGGCAACCTCTGTCGTTGCGGGGCCTACCGCAACATTGTCTCGGCCATCGAAGAGGTGCTGAAGGCACCGATCGCAGGTGCCCCGTGAACCCCTTTAGCTACGCACGCGTGACCACCGTGCAGGAAGCACTTGATCAGGCGGCCGCCCATGGCGCGGGCAAGTTCATCGCAGGCGGTACGAATCTGATCGACTTGATGAAAGAGAGCGTTGCACGGCCCAGCCACCTGATTGATTTGACGCGTCTACCCCTTGCCCAGATCGGCCAGAACGATGACGGCGGACTGAGCGTGGGTGCGCTCGTATCCAACGCCGACTTGGCTTACCATCCCGAGATCGAGCGACGTTACCCTCTGCTCAGCCAAGCCATCCTGGCAGGAGCTTCTCCGCAGCTACGCAACATGGCGAGCACGGGCGGCAATCTCTTGCAGCGCACGCGTTGCTATTACTTCTACGATGTCTCCACCCCGTGTAATAAGCGCGAGCCCGGATCGGGTTGTCCTGCCCGGACTGGCTATAATCGCATTCACGCGATCTTAGGGACTAGTGAACAATGCGTGGCCACCCATCCTTCTGACATGTGCGTGGCCTTGGCGGCGCTTGCCGCTCGTGTGCGAATCGCAGGGCCAGGCGGTGAACGGGTGGTCGAGTTTGCAGACTTCCATCGTTTGCCTGGAGACACTCCTCACCTAGATACCAACTTAGCCCCGGGCGAGCTTGTCCTCGCTGTGGACTTACCCGCGCGAGGATTTGCCGATCACGCGACCTACCTCAAGCTGCGCGACCGGGCATCTTATGCGTTCGCGCTCGTGTCGGTGGCGGCCGCGCTCGAGCTGGAAGCTGGTCTGATCAAGGATGCGCGCGTGGCGTTGGGAGGCGTGGCGCATAAGCCGTGGCGTGATCCAGCCGCCGAAGCCTTACTGATCGGAGGCCCGCCCGACCCGGAAGCTTTCGCGAGAACTGCCGATGCCCTGCTCGAGGGGGCGCAGGGTCTGGCTCACAACAGCTTCAAGATCGTGCTCGCCAAGCGCGCGATCGTTCGCGCGCTGACGCAGGCTGCCGCCATGGAGCCGAGCTCATGAGCCGCGATCCAAGAATGATGGGTAAGCCCAGCGACCGCATCGACGGCCGAGCCAAGGTGACCGGACAGGCGAAGTACGCCGCGGAGTTCTCGGGCGATGACCTGCTGTACGGTTGGGTTGTCTCGAGCGCGATTACCAAGGGGCAGATCACCCGCATCGATACTAGCGCGGCACTCAAGCATGCCGGAGTCGTGCATGTCTTGACCCACGAAAACCGGCCAAGCCTGCCGTGGTTCGATCGTAGCTATAAGGACGATGACGCACCGCCCGGCTCACCCTTGCGTTTTTTGTACGACAGCCAGATCGTTCACAGCGACCAGCCGATCGCGCTCGTCGTCGCTGACAGCCTTGAAGCAGCGCGTTACGCAGCCACGCTTGTGCGCGTCGAGTATCAGGTCGATGACCATCAGACCGATCTGAGGGTTGCACGCGAGCAGGCTTATGTTCCAAACAAGTTCAAGCTTGGGTATGAGCCACCCCCTAAGCCACGCGGCAAGCCAGACCAGGCCCTCGCCGCGGCCCCGGTAAGTATCCAGGCGGAGTACACCTGCCCTGTCGAGCATCACAATCCGCTCGAAATGCATGCTTCGACCGTCATCTACGAATCGGACGGATCTCTTGCGATCTACGACAAGACGCAGGGCGTTCAGAATAGCCAGCGTTACGTATGCAAAGTTTTCGGCCTGGATTCAGACAAGGTCCGGGTATTTTCACCGTTCGTGGGTGGCGCGTTCGGATCCGGACTCAGGCCCCAGTATCAGTTGTATCTAGCGGTGATGGCCGCACTTGAGCTCAAACGCTCCGTACGCGTCAGCCTGACGCGCCGACAGATGTTCAGCTTCGGCCATAGGCCTGAAACGTTACAGAGTCTGGCCCTGGGCGCCACGGCCGACGGCAAACTGACCTCGATCATCCATGAGGCCGTGGCCGAGACCTCGCGCTTCGAGGATTACACCGAAGTCGTGGTCAACTGGTCAGGCATGCTTTACCAGTGTGAGAACGTCAGGCTGGAGCACAAAGTTGCCCAAGTCGATGTGTTCACTCCGCTCGACATGCGTGCGCCGGGCGGGGCGTACGGAGTGTACGCCCTCGAGTCCGCGATGGATGAGCTTGCGCATGCCCTTCGCATCGATCCACTCGAGCTGCGGCGCATCAACTACGCCGAGCGAGACCAGCTTCATGACAAGCCATTTTCGAGCAAGGAGCTACTCGCCTGTTATCGCGAGGGATCCGCACGTTTTGGCTGGGAAAAGCGCGGCCCAATGCCTCGATCCATGCGTGACGGCGACCTGCTGGTGGGATGGGGGATGGCTTCGGGAGTATGGGATGCCATACAAGCACCCGCCCGCGCCAAAGCCTTGCTCACGATCGATGGCAAGCTTACGGTCGCAAGCGCGACATCCGATATCGGCACCGGCACCTATACCGTGATGACCCAGATCGCAGCGGACGTACTAGGCCTTCCACTCGATCAGGTTACCTTCCAGCTAGGCGATTCATCGCAACCGCTGTCCCCTTTTGAAGGTGGCTCGATGACGGTGTCTTCCGTAGGCGCGGCAGTCCAGAGCGTATGCCAGAAGATCAGGGACCAACTATTCAAGCTCGCTCAAGCCGTCGACGGATCCCCGTTCAAAAAGACTCGGCTAGACGAAGTCACATTCGCGGACGCTCAGATTCGGTCGCGTCTAGACCCAAACCAAGCCGTCTCCCTCGCGGATGCCATGCGCGCCAAAGGCCTGCTTAGCATCGAGGAGGAGGTGACCAGCATTCCAAATCTCGTGAAGCAAAAGGCCTACACGAGAAGCACGCATTCTGCCGTGTTTGTCGAAGTGAAAGTAGACGACGCGCTGGGCAAGGTACAGGTGACGCGCGTGGTCAGCGCGGTTGCGGCGGGCCGCATCATCAATCCTAAGACCGCCGGCAGTCAGATCTTAGGCGCTGTAGTCTGGGGTATCGGCATGGCGCTCCACGAGGAGACGCAAACCGACCATGGCTTAGGGCGCTACGTCAACCCGAACCTGTCCGAGTACCACCTGCCGGTGAACGCGGATATCGGCGAAATTGATGTCATCTTCGTTCCCGAAGACGACGAGGTCGTGAATCCCTTAGGCGCCAAGGGCGTAGGCGAGATCGGAATCGTGGGTGTAGCCGCTGCTGTCGCCAATGCGATTTTTCATGCGACCGGTAAACGCATCCGCAAGCTGCCGATCACACTCGACAAGCTCTTATAAGGCCTGTGAATGAACGAGCTGCGGGACATCATTAAGTCTTATCAGACCCATCCAGTTCAGGCGTTCCGCGCGCTTAGTCGCGTTTCGCGGCCGGTCCCAACTCGCGCTTGAGGCGCTGACCGCGTACGGTTTGTAGCCATGCGGGGACGTCAGGCGGATTCGGTTTCGATAGCACCTCCTCCCATCGTTCGTCGGTCAGGCGCTCGTCGCGGGTGGTGAGCTCGTAGTAGCTGTACACCGGCCCGACGAAGGTGCGCAGGGCCCCGCCGGTGTCGAGCACGGTCACCAGATAGTTTGCGTCGCCGACCCCCACGTGCAGGATTTCGTGGTTCTCAGGATTGGAGTGAACCGAGACCACGCTCGGCTTCCAGGTGGTCGAATCCCCGCTGGCGTACAGAGATGGATACCAGCCAGACAGCACTGGCCCCCCACAGCCCGCCGAGTTGAAGGCGGTGGTCTTGAGGAAGCTCTCGTCTTCGTCGTCGAAGGCTGCCTGCCGCAATTCTTTGTCAGCGAGATTCGCCAGCTTGTCGGTGGTCGCCGCGAAGGAACGGAAGAACGTCGCTGCGCTGTGACCGACCCAGGGCGCCCGCCCGCCCCGCACGTGCTGCTCAAGCACGCGGGCCGTGTTCTTGGCGAGCGTGGACAGCCCGCGAAAGAAGCGAGGGTAAGGCTCGACATACCCGTATGGATACTCGCACGATACGCTCATCGTGTAGCTCTCCTTGGTGTACAGCACGTTGTCGTGGCGCAGCTCTGCCCACGATGCGAGCTGGGTGGCTAGCTGTTTGCGCTGCCAGGCCGACGTCTGCATCGCGATGGGCAGGCGCGTGTCGGTGACGGCAGCGGGGTTGAGATCGCGCAGCGCAGAGAGCCAACCCATCGCTAAGCTCGAGTGCCAATCGCCCTCTGGGACCGCCGAGACCTCACTGCGCAGCCGACGCAGCTGGTCCGCGTAGGCATAGGTCGTAAGCTCGGGCTCGAGAAGGCGCACGGCTTGGTCGCTACCGAGGGCCGCCATCACGTCGAGCGGGCTTGGTAGCATGCGCTTGACCGTGCGACCCTCGACGACGATGCGATCGTGCACGACGTCGGACAGTACATGTGAGTCGAGTGCGTAGCGCTGACCGAAGAGCTGAAACAGAGCTGGTAAGGTCGCCGTCTGAGTCTCGTTCGGGCCGACCTCGTGGGTGCTCGACTGGATGCGCTGCACGAAGCTTGGTGCCTTGGCGAGCTCCCTTCGCATGCCTTCCAAATCCGACGACGCGGCGGCCGCGCGCAAGATGGCATCGGGATCCAGGTTGTCGGCGTCGCCCACCAGCGCGGTTGCAATCTGGTCGAGGTTGCGGGTGGCCTTGAGCAGGCCGCTGTCACGCAAGAGCTTGGAGAGCGCGGTCGCAGCCCGCAGCTCGCGATCGATGTCCACCTGCGTGTTCAGACTTGCGCTGCCTGCGGTCAGCCAAAAGCCGGTGTCTGCCCGGCCCAGCCACATCATCGCCCGGAAGTAGCGCTCGAGGACCGGCGACCGGGTGTAGCGACCGCGCGGGGTAAACTGAGTGAAGTCGATGCTACGCACGCCCCCGCGAAAGGCAGTGGATCGATTGGCCTCCGCTGCTTGGGCGGCGTCAAACAGAACCTCGACGGGGTCGCCCTTGAAGTGCGTGGAGACCAGCGAAGCCCACTTGGGACGGGCCGGGTCCATCAGCAGGGCCAGGGCAACCCTCAGGTAGCCGTCGACATCACGCGCTTCTGTTTCGCCGATCTTACCTTGCTCGCGGGCTGCGCTAAGCTTGGCTCGTAGCGACGACAGGATGCGTTCGAGCTCGGGGGCCATCCATTGTTCTTCGACCGCGCCTAGAAGCACATCGTACGAGCGATGAAAGGCGTGCAGAATGGAGTCGGTCGTGACGAGCACGGGAAGGTCGCGAGTGTAGATGCCGAGGTAGGCAGAGCTGAAGGTGTAGCGCTGGTCGTGATCGACGATGACGAAGCCATGCTGCTCTAGGAGCTTCTGATCCCCAGCTGTGAGCGCCAGCGCTTTGGCAGTCTGTGCGTAGTACGCAGCTTGCGTAGCATCCAACGTGAAGCGCACCTTCGACTCGGCCGGGAGCTCTGCGAGCAGTCCCTGCGCTCGCTCACGACCGAGCGTCTCGAGGGCCTGTGAGCTGATGATCGCCTGCGGTGGGGTGTCAGCAGTAGGAGGGTGTCCTCGCCCGCCGCCGTGCGACGAGCACGCCACTGCACCCAGAGTCGATAGCCATAGGACGCCTGCCCCAAATCGTGCTCGCAACGGGAACCTCCATGGGTGCAGACGCGCCGGGAGGTCGAAAGTTCTGGGCTTCACCCCGACCCCCGGGGCGAGTGACTTGGGCGCGGGCTACGCGAAGCGCGCGTAGTAGAGCGGGGGCAAGTTATGGGCGACTGCGATCCAGCTGTCGCCTGGTTCTCGCTCTCTTAAAGGTTGCCCGCGGTGCTACCCATCGACGATGCGCTTGGCGGCGCTTGCTGGCCAGCTTGCATACCACTCTGAGTCATCGCGCGGGCTTTAAGAGCTGGCTCGGACTGGACCACTTGGAGCAGATTTTGGGCTGTCTAGAGTCGTGGGTACGCGCGCGCAGTGCGATCCACACACTCGTTCACAGACCGTACGGTTGTCCTGCACGTGCACAGTCCGGGCTTGGCGCTTGGCGCAGAGCCCGAGCGCTTATTTCCGTGGCTTACCGTCCCGTGCGCGAGTAATTTCAACCGCAGGCTGCGCGCGTCCACGATATAGGGCCGGAGCCGCGATAGACGAGCTTCGATTCGGTTTGGTTGCAAACCTTAGTAGCGGGCGCGCACCGTATGCCCATGAGGTCGAGCTTCGATGACACACATAATCCGACAATCTAAGATGTTGCGACGTAGCTCTCGACTGGTCATGGGTAGCCTTGTGCTGGCCCTAGGATGCGGTGGCGGCGACAAGGAACGAAGCGACGGACAGGGTGATGGCGGAGGAAACGGCAGCGGCAATGGCGGCGGGAATGGTAATAATTCCTCTTCCGGCGAGGGAGGCATGTCCGGAGCGGACTCAGGCTCCAATGGATCGACGAGCGATGCCTCCGAATCCTGCGGCGCATCACCCTTTGGTGCGGAGCCGGTGAAGGTCAACATGCTGGTGCTGCTCGACCGATCGGGCAGCATGACCGGTATGTTCGCAGGTACAGACAGGTGGTCTGCGACCAAGACCTCGCTCGGCACCGCGCTCAGCGCCGTGCAGCAGGACATCTCTTTCGGGCTACAGCTCTTCCCGGCTGTAGGCGACAAGTGCGATATGCCCGGCGCCAGCGACCCACTCACTGTGCCTCTCGCGGCGGGCAGTGAGACCGTCCCCGCGATCACGGCGGCCCTGGAAGCCGCGGCACCGGGCGGAGGGACGCCGACAGGGGCAGCGCTGGCCCGCGCACTCAGCTACTTCGAGGGTACCGTGCTCGAGGGCGAGCGCTACGTCTTGCTCGTCACCGACGGCGGCCCCGGTTGCAACAGCGCACTAAGCTGCGGCGCTGCGAGTTGTATGGTTCACATGGAGGGGCGCTGCGAAGTCGCCCCGGTTGCAGCCTGCTGCAGCAGCAACTGCTGCGATCCCGCTAAGGGCGGCATGGGCGCGCAACTCAACTGTCTCGACGACACCGCCACGCTTGGACAGATTCAGGCGCTGCGCACGGCCGGCATTTCCACCTTCGTCGTGGGCATCCCTGGCAGTGAGACGTTTGCGAGTAACCTCAACGCCTTCGCGGTCGCAGGCGGCGTGCCCAACGCGGGCGCCACCAGCTACTTCGCCGTGGATGCACCCGCTGCCCTGACGACCGTACTCTCTGCGATAACGAAGTCGCTCGTCACCTCCTGCAGGCTGCAGCTGGCCTCGGTGCCACCGGCGCTGAACCAACTCAACGTCAAAGTGGAAGGTGAGATCATTCCGCGCGGCGGCGCAGACGGCTGGGATCTCGATGAGAGCACCAGCCCGCCCACCGTGGTCATCCAGGGCGCCTCGTGCACACGCATCGAGAGCATGGGCGTCAAGTCAGTAGAAGTCGTCTACGGCTGCCCGACGGTGGTGATTCTGTAGTCATGGTCGAGCGCGTAGGATGTTTGCCTACAGTCCCCAGTGTAGGCTGGGGCACCTGTTCTCGCTTTCCTCACAATTTGTTTCAGCCGGACTCGTAGAGTTAACCCACTAACTCCCGACGGGTAATCAGTCTGGCTGCGCGCAGCGCCGCGGCATGGTCCCAGCGACGGCCATAAAAAAGGGGAACCATCGGTGCGAGAGCGAGTCATGTTCGGAGCTTGGTCGGCTGCATCTTTAGTGGTCGTGCTCGGCTGCATGGGAGCACTCAGCGCCTGCAGCATGGAAAGCCGAATGGGGACCGGCGAGTTGGACGCAGCAGTCGACGCTGGACAGGCTGCGCAAGACTCAGGCGTTGCTGACGCCAAAGCGGATGGCGACGCCCAAGCGGACGCCGGCAGCGAGCTCGGTGGCGGTAGCTTGTACGCAGTGGGAGGAACTGTCAGTGGCCTTGTGAGTGGTGCCAGCCTGACGTTGCAGAACAATGCTGGCGACAATCTGCATGTGAGCGCCAACGGTAGCTTCTCGTTTTCGACGCCACTCGCTCCGGCCGAGAGCTATGTCGTCACCGTGTTTGAGCAGCCGAGCACGCCTAGCCAGACCTGCACGGTTGAGGCAGGGATGGGCACGATCGATGCGACGCCTGTCACGAGCGTGGCTGTCACTTGCGTCACAAACAGCTTCTCCATCGGCGGAACAGTAAGTGGTATGTCCGAGAGCTTAGTGTTGCAAAACAACGCGGCGGATGACCTGGCGATCGCTGAAAACGGTAGCTTCAGCTTTGCCACAGCGGTTGCCAGCGCAAGCACCTACGCCGTCACGATCTTGAGCGGAGGGCCGGGCTGCCGCGTCAGTGGCGGCACGGGCACGGTGGTGGCAGGTGACGTCAACAGCGTGACGATCAACTGCACCGCAGCAAAGCACACCGTCGGCGGTACGGTGTCGGGCCTGAGCGGCAGCGGCCTGATTGTCAGCAATGGCGTTGACGAGCAGATCGTACTCAGCGCCAACGGCAGCTTTGCCTTCGCAACACCGCTCGCTAGCGGTAGCAGCTTCGCGGTGTCAGTTGTTGCGCAGCCCGCCGGGCAAACGTGCTCCGTTTCTAATGGCACTGGCGTGATGGCTACCGCGGACGTGACCCATGTCGCTGTCACCTGCCTGACCAACACCTACAGCACGGGAGGGGCGCTAAGAGGCCTTGCTGGTGGCGCAACGATCGTGCTGCAGAACAATCGCGCTGACGACCTATCCCTCGCCGCGGATGGCGCTTTCGCGTTCGCCACGAAGATCGCAGCTGGCTCTTCGTACAACGTCAGCATCCTGACTCAGCCCAAGGGCCAGGCGTGCGCGGTGATCGGCGGCTCGGGCACGATCGGGTCAAGCGACGTGAGCAGCGTGGTGGTCAACTGCGCGGCGAATTCCTTCACGGTGGGCGGCAGCATCTCCGGATCGACAGGTACGGTGCTCCTCCGAAATAACGACGGCGACGATCTAGAGCTTAGTGCCAACGGCAGCTTCGCCTTTTCGCAGCCACTGACCACCGGCACAGCCTACGCGGTGACCGTACACGCGCAGCCGGTGGGACAGACCTGCACCGTGACAAACGGGATGGGTAAGGTGGGTTCTGCTAACGTTAGTAGCGTCACTGTCAGCTGCGTGACCAAGACGTTCACGCTCGGCGGCGCAATCACCGGTCTTACCGGAACGGTGACGCTTGCTAATAACGGCACAAACCCGCTCACGCGCAACATGAACGGTGCGTACACGTTCAGCGGGGCGGTTGCGAGCGGCTCAGTCTACAGCGTTAGCGTCAAGCAGCAGCCTGTCGGTCAGAAGTGCCACGTGAAAAATGGCGTGGGCGTGGTGGGTGAAGCGAACATTACCGATATGGCGGTGACCTGTATCAAGGGGCTTTACTCGATCGGCGGTACTGCCACCGGGCTCTCGGAACTGGACGAGCTCGTTCTTGAAATCAACGGCGAAGAGGATTTGAAGCTCGGCGCAAACGGCCGTTATAGCTTCCCCACCCCATTGCCGACGGGCAGCGACTACTCAGTGGCGATCAAAAGGGCACCCGTAGGGAAGAAGTGCACGGTGATGAACGGTAGCGGCAAAGTCGGAACCATGAACGTGGGCAACGTGATGGTGGGCTGCTCTCATGGCCTCTGAGTGGCGTTTTGCCGTGTCACTTGCCGGCGTGCTTTCGCGCTAGAGCACCGAATGGCACGCTAGCGCGTGCTCGACGCGCGCGCGCAGCCAGCGATGTCGAGTGTCCGTCGTCAGACGCCCCGATGCGGGTAGGTTCACGGGCAAAGCACGGTGGGTGAGCGCCTGATGAAGAGCGCGCAGACGAGCATCAGCAGCCCCCATGAATGGCCTCGATCGACGCCGGGCTGGGCACTCGAGCACTGCGTCATCGGCTGCGGCGAGCAGGTGAGTGCATACAGCTCATCGACGGCTTCTTCGTCGGTTTGAGAGAGCGTCCGCTGGTGGCTTTCGCCACGCGAGAACGTGGGAAACATCGTGGCGTCTGGCGCATGTTCCGCTTCGCCCAGCCCGAGCACGTGTCCAAGCTCGTGGGTGAGCACGGCCTGAAGGTCATAGGTCTGGTCGCCCGGCGCAGGGCCAGCTGCGCCCAACTCAAAGGCACGGTCGGGATTGATCCAGATTTGGGCTGCGACCATCGCCCCAGTATCCGAGTCGAACGTCGATACTGTCACGGCCAGCTTGTCACCAAACGTCCAAGCGTCTGCGAGTCCGATGAAGCTCAGGCCGCCCGTACGAAGCCGCTCGAAGTCCGACTTAGTAAGGTCGTCCACTAGCTCCAGGTGCGGTACCTGACCGCCGAGATCCCACGCGCTCGCCGCCTCGGAGAGCGCCGCGTGCACGCCGGTGCCAAATCGTTGCTCTAACGCGGGATCAACGAGCATCCGCACGCTCGGGCCCTCCCAATGCACCAGCGTATCGGACGACGTGCGTCGAAACAGATCCGTGTGCGCGTGCGCCGGCATGCCGTCCGCAAGAATAGAGACGAGGATGCCGGCGAACAGGGTCACGGTACGCTGCTTCATACCTTGAGTAGTCTTACGGACAGCGGCGCACGGCTCAGGTTTTTGTGAGCGTAAGAAACGAAAGCTTATCTCGCGTCAACTGCCGCGAAATGGCGTGGCTGGACACTGGCCGCGCTGCGCCTTCGGCCTCAGAGCTTGCGCGCGCTGCACACGCGATCCCTGCCGGTCTGCTTGGCGAGGTACAGCGCTTTGTCTGCCAGCTCGAACAACTGCTTGTCGGTCTTGGCGTCCTCGGGGAACTGGGCAACGCCGAGCGACACGGTCACCTTGACCTTACCAAGCTCGCTATCGAACTCGCGCTCCTTCAGCTCTTCGCGCACGCGCTCGGCCAGCAGCGCTGCGCCCTCGGAGTCTGTCTCTTCACACAAGATGCAGAACTCTTCGCCACCAAAGCGAGCTACCGCGTCGGTCTCGCGCGCAACCTTGCGCAGAATATCGCCGAGGCCGCGGATCACTTGGTCGCCTACGGCGTGACCGTAGGTGTCATTGACGGTTTTGAAGTGATCAATGTCCGTCACGATCAGACTGAGCTTTTTGCCGAAGCGCTCCGCGGATTTGAAGCGAGATGCAAGCTCGTCCAGGAACGAACGCTTATTCAAACAGCCGGTCAGGCCATCGGTGGTGGCAAGCTCTTCCAGTCTGCGCACCGACGCGGCATTGGCGAGCGCGACAGCGAGCTGATTGCCGAGCACCTGCAGGGTAGGCCTGAGTGACGCGCCAAAGGCGTCGCGGCGCTTGGCTGCGATAGCCAGGGTGCCGACGGGATCTTCACGCACGAGCAACGGTAAGATCAGCAGTGACTGCATCCCTGTCAGGTTGGCGTTGCGCGTGTAGACGACCTGTTGCTTGCCATCGAACTCGCCGCGGTACGGCAGGTAGTGGCGATTTTTTACCGCCATGGAGGTAAGCGAGGCGTTGTCGCGAAAGCTCAGGTTGTGCAGCTCCGCTGAGCCATCGCCCACCGCGCGCCGAACCTGATGGCGCTTGCTTTCCGCGTCGTACAGGGTGACGGCGGCGAAATCGTAGGGTGCGATCTCGGCTGCCGCTTTGAGCCCGGCGTCGATCACGCTGTCTTCATTGAGCGCGGCGCCCAGGGCTTGCGAGGCTTGATGCAGCACCGTTTGCTCGCTCTTGGTGCGTTCGAGCTGTACGAACACGCGCTCGTTCTCGATCGCACGCAGCACGTGCCGGACTGCGCCCTCAAAAATCTGTTCCTCGCGCACGGTAAACGGCACATCGAGCAGACGATCGCCGCACAACACGCCGCGTACCTTACCGTGCTCGCTAATCGGGATGCCCAAGAACGC
>JBBSJC010000097.1:0-18258 GCA_038257655.1 Polyangiales bacterium
CCGGATTTGTGATGCGGTCGGCGTCACCGGCCCAGAAGAGCACGTGCGTGCCCGCATTCGAGCCTATGCGGCGCAGGGCGTGAACGTATGCGTGCTCAATCCGATAGCTCCCGATCCTGCCGCGCTAAAGCGTGTGTTCGATTCGCTAGCGGATGTGCTGCGCGACTGAGGCGCGGTCCCGCGCACCGGACATCTACTTAGTCTCGCCGGGCTCGCCTTGTTTGCGTTCGCCGGTGGGGTTCTCCGCGTCGGGCGTGATTTCGTTGCCATCACCATCGAGGTAACGCGTCACCACGCGCTCAAAGGCTGCTCTGCCGATGGAATCGATGGCGCGCAGGCCCAAACTGGAGTTGCCCTTGCTTTCGTCGCGCCATACCACTTCCATTTGCAGCGAGATCTGACCCTCTTTCGGGTCTTCGAATTTGATCTCGAGCGTGGTGCCAAGGGCGCCGGCACCGGCAGGGGCGACGACGAACATGCCGCTCTTGCTCATGTTGAGTGCCTTGGCGTCCTGGCCTTCCATCCAGATGCCCTGACGCGTCTGAACGCGTGGATCCTTACGTTTATCCTGCTCGCTCATAATGACGGCACGTCTCCCGATTCGCAGACCCGATTCCCCCGAAGCGCCGCTGGCCATGCACAGTCGGTTGCTAAAGCGTATATCGGCTGGCCTGAGAGGTGAAGTGAATGGGGCGTACGCTGCTGCAGAAGGTGTGGGAGAGCCATCGCGTTCGTGAGCTACCGGACGGACGCTCCCAGCTCTTCGTGGGCCTGCATTTGATCCACGAAGTCACAAGCCCCCAGGCCTTTGGCATGTTGCGCGATCTCGGGCTGGGCGTGCGTTGTCCCGAGCGCACGTTTGCCACCATCGACCACATCATCCCCACCAAAAAGCGCTTGCGGCCCTTTGCCGATGCCATGGCAGAGGAGATGACGACGGCGCTGGAAGAGTCGTGCCGCGAGCACGGCATTCGTCTTTTTGATGCCAAGTCCGGCAGCCAGGGCATCGTGCATGTGGTCGGCCCCGAGCAAGGTCTGACGCAACCGGGAATGATCGTTGCCTGTGGCGATTCGCATACCTCGACCCACGGCGCGTTTGGCGCGCTGGCGTTTGGCGTGGGCACGACCCAGGTGCGCGACATCCTCGCCACGCAAACGGTGGCCATGGCGCCGATGAAAGTGCGGCGCATCGAGGTCTCGGGCAGGTTGCGACCGGGCAGCTACGCCAAGGACCTAATCTTGGCGATCATCGGACGCGTGGGTGTGAATGCCGGCGCCGGCTTTGCTTACGAATACGCGGGCGAAGCGGTCGAGGCGCTGACCATGGAAGAGCGCCTGACGCTCTGCAACATGTCGATCGAGGGCGCGGCACGGGCCGGCTACGTCAATCCGGATGAGACGACCTACGCCTATCTCAAGGGGCGGCCGTTTGCGCCCAAGGCCGGCGATTGGGAGCGCGCGCTCGCCTACTTTCGTAGCGTCGCATCGGACCCCGACGCGAGCTACGACGACATCGTGAAAATCGACGGCTCAAGCGTGGCGCCGATGGTCACGTGGGGCATCCATCCCGGCCAAGTAGTCGCTGTCGATGGTAAGGTCCCGCGTGCGCAGGATACGCACGAGAGCGAGCGCAGCTCGTTGCGGGAGGCGCTGCTGTACATGGGCTTGAAAGAAGGTCAGCCCATCGCAGGTGTGCCCGTCGATGTGGCGTTCATCGGCAGCTGCACCAACGGTCGCATCAGCGACCTGCGCGAAGTGGCACGGCACGTCCAAGGACATCGCGTTAAATCCGGAGTCAAGGCGCTGGTCGTGCCCGGTTCACTCGAGGTCATGCGTTTGGCCGAGGCCGAGGGCCTTGACGAGATTTTCCGCGAGGCGGGCTTTGAGTGGCGCGAGCCTGGCTGCTCCATGTGCAACGCGATGAATCCCGATAGGCTTGCGGGCCGAGAGCTGTGCGCGTCCTCGAGCAATCGCAATTTCAAGGGGCGTCAAGGTAGCCCCACGGGTCGTACGGTGTTGATGAATCCGGTGATGGTGGCGGCGGCAGCGATCGCAGGCTGCGTCGCGGACTCCCGCGAGGTGTTTAGTCATGCGTGAGCTTAAAGAACGGGTGGCCGTCGTAACCGGCGCCGCGAGTGGTATTGGACGCGCCACGGCGCTCGAGATGGCGTCGCAAGGCATGGATGTATGCTTGGCGGACCTGAACGAGCTCGGCATGACGGAGGTTGCGGATTTGATCCGCGCCCAAGGTAGACGCGCCGCGACGCTGCTCACCGACGTGCGCGACAAGACCCAAATAGAAGCGCTGCTCGCCCACACGTTGCGCACCTTGGGCCGCTGCGACGTGGCATTCAATAACGCGGGCGTTGCCCACGTGTCGTCGTTTCTCGAGACCTCGGATGCGCAGTGGCAACGCTTGATCGATATCGATTTATGGGGCGTGATTCACGGCAGTCGCGTGTTCGCGGCGCATTTTGCGGAGCAACGCTCAGGTCACATCGTCAACACGGCATCGACGGCGGGCCTGTACGGGGTGCCTGGGTTTGCCGCGTACGTGACCGCCAAATTTGCGGTGGTGGGCCTGTCCGAGGTGATGCGCTTTGAGCTCGCGGCGCACGGCGTCGGAGTGACGGTGGTGTGCCCGGGGGTTGTGCGCAGCAACATCGCCAGCGCCGAGGGCTTCGGTCCGACGCATTTGAGTGCCGAGAATGCAAAGGGCGCTTCGGCCGAGGGCCTCGCAAAGAAGATCCTGCGCGCGATCCGCAAGGATGAGGCGCAGGTGCTCTACGGAACGGAGGCCTACCTGCTGCCCACGCTCAAGCGCCTGGGCTTCGTGCACGATGTGGTGGGTAAGGCCGTTGCGACCCGTATGTTGCGCGAGATTCACGGCCGCTGAATGCGGGCTCCTCGCTTACGCGGCTTCCGCTGAAAGGGTCGACGTGCAGAACTTGCAACGCGTGGCGGCGAGCGCGATAAGCTCGAGGCACTGCGGGCACTTTTGGGTGTTGGGGGCGGGCACGTCCTTTTTCTTGAGCCGGTTGATCGCGCGTACCACGAGAAACAGCACGAAACCGACGATCAGAAAGTCGACCGTTACCGAAAGCAGGTCGCCGACGAGCAGCCGTACGTCGCCATCGGGGCCATCGGGGGCGTTCTCACGCAGGGTGATCGCAGCTTGACGCCAGTGGCCACCCGGCAAAATCAGACTGACGCACGGCATAATGATGTCCGCGACGAGCGCGGTGACGATCTTACTGAAGGCGGCACCGATGATCACGCCGATCGCCAGATCGACGACATTTCCCTTGAACGCAAACTCGCGAAACTCTTTGAACATGTCTTCCTCACTAGGCCGTGCAGACGGGGAACCATACAACGACGCGCGGCTTTGGCTTACTGCGCTCGCACTGCAGCAGCACGTGGTAAGGCTCAGGCATGCCGAACGATCGCAGTTACGACGTCGTGCTCTGGGGCGCGACGGGGTTTACGGGCCAGCTCGTCGCCGAGTATCTGACGAAACGTTACGGCGCGATCGGGCCCAAGCTGCGTTGGGCGGTGGCAGGGCGCGACCGGGAAAAGCTCGAGCTTGTGCGCAAGCGGCTCGCCGTGCTCGATCCGCGTGCGCTGCACCTACCGATTCTGATCGGGCGCAGCGATGATCCGGCTTCCCTGCACGCGATCGCCAAGCAAAGCGTCACGGTGTTGTCCACGGCGGGCCCCTTTGCAAAGTTGGGTTCCGAGCTCGTGGCAGCCTGCGTCGCCGAGCGCACGCACTACTGCGACATCACCGGCGAGGTGCAGTGGGTCAACGAGATGATTACCAAGCATCACGAGCCTGCGCGCGAGCAAGGCACGCGCATCGTGCACTGCTGTGGTTACGATTCGGTGCCGTCGGATTTGGGTGTGTTTGTTTTACAAGGGCTTGCGCGCGAGCGTTTTGATGCGCCGGCTACGATCGTCAAATCGGTGGTGTCGGCCAAGGCGCCTGGCTTCAGCGGCGGCACGCTCGCCAGCATGATGAACGCCTTCGAGCAGGCCGAGCATGATCCCAGCGTGGCCGAAGTGATGGGCGATCCGCTGGCGTTGTGTCGCGATAGCTCGGCCGAGCCCAGCGTAAAGGAGCCGCGCGGCCCGTACTACGACGCGGATCTTCAGGGCTGGCTTGCACCGTTTGTGATGGCCGCGGTCAACACGCGCATCGTGCATCGTTCAAACGCCCTGTTGGGTCACATCTACGGCCGCGACTTTGCGTACATCGAGAGCGTGCGCACCGGCAAAGGCGCGCGCGGGGCTGTGCGCGCGGGGGCGCTCGCTGCGGGCATGCGCGGATTTCAAGGCGTGCTGACACGCTCGACGGCGCGCACCCTGCTCAAGCGGGTGCTACCCAAGCCCGGCGAGGGACCATCGAGCGAGAAGCGTGCGGGCTCGTTCTTCAGCCTGGACTTCATCGGCACCGTCAACACGCCCCAGGGCCCACGCAAGCTGCAAGCCAAGTTCGCGGCCAACGGCGACCCTGGTTACGGCGAAACAGCGAAGATGGTGGCCGAGTCTGCCCTGTGCCTTGCGCTCGACGCTGGGACGCTCTCCTCGAAGGGTGGCGTGCTGACGCCCGCTTCGGCGATGGGTAAGCAACTTGTCCATCGCTTGCGTGCGGCCGCCTTCACGATCGAGGCAAGCGCAGCGGAGCGTACGGGCTGAGGCTATGGACTCAGCACTGCCGCGCGATCAAGCCGCGCCAGCGCCGTGCGTGCATCGAGCACGGCGCTGATGTGCTGGAGGCGGGCCTGGGTCAGCTGAAAGTCTGCTTCCAGTAGGTCGACCGCGACGCCCGCGCCCACGCCATACATGACGAGTCGCACGCGGTAGGCTTCCTCTGCGGCTGCTAACGCCGATTCTGAAGCGCGTGCCGCCGAATCGGCTGCTTTGTAGTCTTCGTAGGCCTGCACGACTTCGATCCGCACCGCGTCTTGTAGCGCGAGTATGTCCGCGCGCGCCTTGGCCAGGTCCGCGCCTGCGCGCTTGCCGCGGGCGTAACCGGTCACCGCTTGATTAGGCGACCAGGAGAGCGTGGCACTGACATCCCAGCTGTAGTTGAACTCCTTGACCGGCGGGATGTAGCGAGGATTGGGATTGGCGTAGAGCGCATTGCCCTCGAGCAGCAGCTGAGGCCAGGCTGCGTTCTTCTCCGCCGTCTCAATCTTGTCGCTCGCGCCGGCTACTTTGCGCAGGGCGCGCAGCTCGGCGCGCTCCTGCAAGGCGCGGTTGACGAGCGCCTCGGAGTCCCGGGTCGGGCCTTGGGGGAGGGTTGCGACCGGCTCTGCGATGGCAGCGATCTCTGTTGTCTTTAGGCCTGTTACCGTGGCGACGGCCGTGCGCGCCACGGCGACGTTTCCCTCAGCCCGCGCCAAGCTTGCCCGCGCGCCTTCGAGCCGGGCGGTCGCTTGCATCAGGTCCACTGGCGCAACCGTACCGGCGTTGACGAACAGCTTGATCTGCTTGCTTTGGGCTTCGGCTTGCTTGAAGGCCTGCTCGGAGACTGCGCGAAAGGCGACGGCCCGGGCATAGCTGTAGAAGGCTTCGCGCGCGCGCAGCTCGACGTCAGCTTGGGTGGACTCGACCTGAATCTTGCGCGCCTCCGCGAGCGTACGAGAGCCCGCGTAGGCGGGCCAAATGCGCAGAAAGACGTCGCTGACGGGAATGGTGAGACCGGCGCCCGTCGAATAATTGTTGGGCGGCTGAGTAAAATCTGGAATCTCGGTCCCTGCTGGAAGAGGGAAACCGAAATCCACCTCGTTGTCGACATCGCTCAATCGCGTGTATCGCCCGAACACCGTCAGAACCGGTAGAAAGTTTACCCACTGCGTCTTGGCATCCCAGCGCGCGCTCTCGGCCACGGCTTGGGCGCTCTCGACTTGGTAGGAGCGTGCCAGAGCGAGCTTGGCAACCTCGTCCGAGGAGAGGCCGGAGCCTTCGCTGACGAGCACACTATTCAAGTCGAAGGAGTCGCCGGGGGGCGGCTGTGTAGCAGTCGTCGGCGCAGCGGTTGCAGCGCTTGGCGAGGCGGGAGCTGCAGGAGCTGCTCCCTGTGGCGGAGCGGTCAGTGTGGTTGCTTGCGCGTAAGACAGAGTCGGCAGAGCGAGCAGCGACAGGGTGCAGACACTGACGAGACGCAACGAACGGATGGGCATGAAATTCACCTAGGGTCATTCGGCGGCCGGGACGAGCCCGGGCTTTTTGCGTTGCATGAGCAGCACGTAGAGCGCGGGAACCACGAGCAACGTGAGCAGGGTGGAGGCAGTGAGGCCCGAGATCATGGCCCACGCAAGCGGCGGCCACAACGAAGTGTTGGACAAAGCCAGCGGCAGTAGCCCGACGACGGTCGTGGCAGCCGTCAGTAAGATCGGGCGCGTCCGTGCACGCACCGCTTCGCGGGTGGCCTCTTCGATGCTTACGCCCTCGGCAAGCTTACGGTCCGCAAGGTCGAGCAGGATGATCGCGTTGTTGACGACGATGCCCGCAAGCCCAGTCACACCCAGTACCGACATGAAGCCGAAGGGTTGCTGAGCTAACAGCAGACCCGGGATGACACCGATCGCCGCCAGCGGGATCGTGGTGAGTACGATCGCTACCCGTCGAAATGAGTTGAACTCCGCGAGTAGCAAAGCGAGCAAGAGTAAGACGCCCAGGGGCATCGCCATCAGCAACGCGTCGTTGGCAGCGGTCGAGCCTTCGCCTGCGCCACCGATTTCGAGCGTGACGCCGTCGGGAAGCTCTAGCGCGTCGAGCTTGGGCTGGAGCTGACGCATGACGCTGCTGAAGGTCGCATCGGGCGCAAGCTCCGCCAGTACCTTGGCGACGCGCTTACGGTTGCGATGGTGAATGGCCGCGGGCAGCCACTGGGTCTGAGTGTCCGCGATTTCGGCGAGTGGGACATCGGACGCGACTTTGCCGCTGCCGCCGCTGCCGATGCCTACCGAGTCGAGGAGCTCCGGCGGCAAATGGCGCCCCAGGGGAGCGCGCACGAGGATAGGTACAGGATCGCGGGTGGTACGCAGCTGACCGACTTCGAGGCCGCGCGTTTCGCTCAGCAAAGCGAGCACCACGTCCGTACTGGAGGTGTGATGGCGGGCCGCCGTGGCACTGTCGATGCGCACCTTGACCGCGGGCACGCCAGTGCCGAGCGTCTCGAGAATGTCGACGGTGCCTTCGACGTTTGTGACCTCGCGCAGCACGAGATCGGTGGCCTGGGCGATGCGCGATAGGTGAGGCCCGTAAACGCGCACTTCGATCGGCGCAGCCACGCTGGGACCCTGCTCGAGCTTTTTGACCGCGACGGCAAGCTCGGGCAGCTCCCGCCGCGCAAAGCCACGAATGAACGCCTGTACGGCATCCACCGATTCGAGGTCGCGCGTGGTCACGAGCAGCTGCGCGCGGTGCGGGCTCTTGGGCCAGCCTGTTAGGTTGTAATAGAAGTGCGGTGCGCCGCGTCCGATGAAGCTCGTGACTGAAGCAACCTCAGTACGCGACTCGAGCGCGCGTTCGAGCTCTAGCGACAGCGCATCCACGCGCGTGACGCTCGCGCCTTCGGGCAGGGACAGGTCGACGATCAGTTGATTGCGATCGCCGTGTGGGAAGAAGTTCTGTTCGACGTAGGGCGCGGCCATTAGCGAGGCGAACATGGCGAGCAAAGCGCCACCAAACACCGCCTTTTTGCGCGTGACCGCTAGGGTTCCAAGTCTTTGGCCCAGGTGCATCATCCAGTCGTCGCGCTTGCTCGTGCTCGGCTTGAGAGCGGTGGTCAGCACGGGCGTCACGAACAACGTGAACACGTAACTCATGACCAAGGTCAGTGCGATCACCACCGGCAGCGCGCCGGTGAACTCAGCGACGGGACCTTGCGCCATCAGCATCGGAACAAAGGCGGCGATGGTGGTGCCGTTGGCGGAGCCCAAGGGTAAGGCGAGGGATGTCACAGCCTGACGCATCGCATCTTGTTTGCTCGTGCCAGCGTCCAGACGCGCTTGCACGTCTTCGGCGACTACGATCGCATTGTCGACGAACATGCCGATGGAGATCACGAGCGCTGCGATCGACATCTGATGCAGCACGCCGCCAAACGCAGCGTACACGCCGAGCGAGGCCAGGGTGACGAGCGGTACGACAGCGCTGAGCACAAGCCCCATGCGTAGACCCATCATCAGCATCAAAACGGCGCCGACGATCAGCATGCTTTGGATAAGGTTTGACCCTAAGTCGTTGAGGCGTGCCTCGACCTGGTCCGGTTGAAACGCGACCTCTTCGATCTTGAGCGGGGCAAGCTCGCGTTCTAGGCGCTTGATCTCCGCGCGCACGTCCACGCCAAACTTCACGAGATCGACGGGCCGTTGCGGGATGATCCCGAGACCTATCGCAGCCTGACGGTTGAAACGCATGCGCTCGCCGGCAGGGTCGCTCGGTCCGATGCGCACGCTTGCGACGTCGCCAAGGGCGATCGCCGAGCCGTTTGCGAGCGGAATCGGCGTGCGCGAAATCTCCTCGGCCGAGGCAAACTCCGCCTCGGGGCGCAGGCTTGCCGTGCGTCCGTCGAGCTCGATTGAACCGGCAGGAATGGTGGTGTGGCGTGAGGCGAGCGTGCTCGTGAGCGTGCGCAGATTCACGCCCACGTGGGCTGCCACCGCGGGATCGATTTCGATCACCACCTCTTGGCCCGGATCGCCGATGCGCTTCACGCGTGCGACTTTGCCCAAACCCAAAAGCGCGCGTTCAACGCGCTGCGCAGCCTGAGCGAGCTGTTCGTACTCGGCGCCCGTGACGGCGAGCACGATAGCTTCAGGGTCACTGACGTCGCGGTCGAGGGTCGGTTCGCCTGCGCCGCGTGGGAATTCCTGGTGGGCGTCCTTAAGCTTTTCGTCGACGCGCGTCCAGATTTTGTCGATGCTTTTGACGTCGACATTGTCGCTGACCTCGAGCGTAATCACGGCGAAGCCCGCGCGTGCTGTCGAGTCGATGCGCTTGAGCCCCGAGACCTGAGCCAGCTCTTCTTCAATCGGCTCGAGCACAGTACGTTCGATGGTCTCGGGATCGGCACCAGGGTAGGTTGCGATCACCGAGGCCCAGCGATCTGACATTTCCGGATCTTCGAGCCGCGGCATCGTGAACCAGGCTGCGAGACCGGTGAGCGCGAGTAGGGCGGCTATCGAAAGCGTGATGCGCGGACGCATCATCCAATCAGGCAGGCTGCTTCGGGTCATGGCGCAACCTCGAGCACGCGCTCGCCATCGACCAGACCCGTGTAACCGGCGGTGATCACGCGCTCCCCCGCGGCGAGCTTGCCGCGCACGACGACGCGTGTGCCGGATAACGTACCAAGCGTGACCGGCACGCGTTCGGCTCGGCCTGCGTGCACGCGAAACACGGACGCAGCCACGCCTGCGGGTGCCACGATCGCGCTCGCAGGAACCGTAAGCTCCGAGGCTCTCTCGTATTCGAACACCACCTCTGCCGCGCTGCCCGGATGCACGGGCGCGTCCGCTATTGCGACGAGCACGGGAAACAACCGGCCGGGTCCGGCTGCGCTTTGGCCCACTGAAACCACGCGTCCGCTAGCTTCTGCGTCCGCATCAAGCGGGAAGCGCACATGCGCCGTGCTGCTCGCTCGCAGTTGAGCTGCGATGCGACCGGGTACATCCACTTCAACCTCAAGCCCCGCTCCGCCCGACAGAACGACAATCGGCTGCCCCGGTGCTGCAAACTCGCCGGGCTCCAGATGCACGGACACGACCGTGCCCGCAAACGGCGCACGCAGCTCGGTCTCGCGCAAGGTCCGCTTGGCTTCGCGCAGTTGTACGTCGGCCGCATCGCGGGTCGCGCGCGCAGCATCGACGGCGCTGCCGATCCGCTCGAGCTTATCCGCACTGACCGCGTGGGCACTGCCCAACACCTTCAGGCGCGCGCTGTCGTTTTCATGAAGCGTAAGCTGCGCTGCGGCCTGTCGCGCAGTGGCTTCGGCCGCGCGCGCGCCGTGGTCGTAACCGTGTGCATCGATGCGCGCGAGCAGCTGCCCTGCGGCGACGCGATCGCCGACGCGGACCGGGCGCGTCATCAGCCGTCCCGGCAGGGTGAAAGCGAGACCTGCGCGATCGCTTGCACGCGTTCGGCCGTGGCTGCGAAAACGCGAAAGGCTGGGCCCGTAGGCGGCGCTTCCTGTCAGCACCCGCCGCGTCTCGCGCTTCGGAGCGCTGGGCTCCTTGGCGCGGCCCATCGGCAAAAGCAGGGCCGCACTCAGGCCGATCACCGCCAGGGCAGCCATCGCGAGCTGTTTTGCCTTCCAACTTCCCATGGACGCTCCTGGACGACTGAAAAACAAAAGGCTAGGCGACCGATGATTGGCCGACCGGTCAACTCATTTGTGAGCGTGATTGGCCGACCGGTCAAGTGTGATTTTCACAGGAGCCTCCTAAGCTGCGCGCCTTGGATCCTTTCACACCAACCGCGCCTGATGCGCGCGTGCAGTGTCCGCATGCGAAGCGCTGTCCGGGCTGCCCCGCCATCGGCCTTGCGTACCCCGCGCAGCTCGCTTCGAAGCGGGAGCTCGTCCGAGGCGCGCTGTCGAAGTTCGACAACACACTGACGCTCGCCGTGCCGCTGCCCGCCGCCGCGGAGCCGGTGACCGGGTATCGCACGCGGGCCAAGCTCGTGGCCGATGCGACCGGCGCGCTCGGCCTGTTTGAAGCGGGCAGTCATGACGTGCTCGACATCCCGGAGTGTTTGGTCCTTGAGCCTGCGGTCGCCAAGACGGTAAGCCTTCTGCGTAAGCGGCTGCGCTTGCAGCCCATCCTCGAAGGCGTGGATGTGGTGCGCGTCGAAAGCGGTGTGCTCGTCACGTTGATCGCAGCCCATGGCATCTCCGACCCGGCGCTCGCTGAGTTCGCCGCCTCGCTAAAGCGTGAGGATCCTAGCGTGGTGAGCGTGGCTGTGAGTCGGCGCGCTGAGGGAGCGGTGCAACTTTTAGGTGGCAACTTGCGTGTCCTCTCCGGCCCCGAGGCGGCAGGCCGCAGGTTAGCACCGGACATGCCGGAGTATTTGATCTCTCACGGTGGTTTTGTGCAGACGCACGACGGCACCGCGGCCGCGATTCAGCGCACCATCCTCGAAGCGTTAGATCAGATGTTCCCGGCTGGGACTATGAACGTGCTCGAGCTGTATGCGGGCGCCGGTGGTCTTACCCTGTGGCTTGCCCAGCGAGGCGCTCAAGTCACCGCAGTCGAAGCGTTCAAGCCCGCTTGCCAGCGGCTCGAGCATGTGGTCGCCGAACAACAGCTCCAAGTGAGGGTCGTCGCGGACGACGCTGCACGAGCTCTCTACGAGCTGACAAAAGCGGGCGCGCGCTTTGACGCGATCGTCGTCAACCCACCGCGTCGCGGGCTGGACCTACGCGTGCGCAAGGCGCTGGCCAAACTCGCGCCGAAACTGCTGCTGTATGTCTCGTGCAATCCGGCAACCCTGGCGCGCGATATGTCGCATTTAGCCGGACTTGGTCTGCGCACCTTACGGGTGCAGCCCTTTGATATGATGCCGCTGACCAGCCAGGTGGAGACGCTGGCCGTGCTGACTGTGGGCGCAGCTAGCGGACACGCAATCGTCTACGAGAACGAAGCGTTGCTCGCGCTCGATAAGCCTCCGCACTTAGCCGTGCAGGAGGGCGAGCATTCGCTGCTTGAGTGGGTGCATCGCCGCGAGGGCTGGGAGCGTGCCGTACCGGTGCTTATGCTCGATGCCGATTGCAGCGGCATTGTGTTGTTTGCGCGCAACGCAGAGGCTGCGCTTCCGCTCGATCTCGCGCTCATGGGCTGTACACGGCGATTCACTGTGCTCGCCAAGGGCATCACGCATGGCAAGGGCCGCATTGCGCGCCCGGCGACACTGCGCGCTCGCTATCGGCGCACGGCGGTTCTGGGCGGACACAGTCTACTCGACGTGACGCTCGAGGGCGCAGCAGCTCAGCAGGTCGAGCATCAGCTTGCATTGATGCGCCATCCGGTGATTGGGCATGTGCAACACGGCGACAAGCGCACGAATCTGCACTTCAGCATGCGTCACGGCCTTGACCGCGCCTTCGTTCATTGCGCGGAAGTGACCTTGCCACTGCCCCTGCAAGAGGTGCCGCTTTCGCTACGTGCACCCCTCGCCCCTGACCTTACCCTCGTGCTTGAGTCACTGTCTGCAAAGCACACGGTGCTCGACCCCATTGGCTGACGCCAACAGACCTGTGCATCGCTAGGTCACCAATTGTCATGTTTGGATCCGTCAACGCTCCTCAAACCCAAGCAATTTTCGTGGCACAAAGCTTGCTGAACGGTAGGTATGCTGCCTAGCCACCCCCTCCGATGCAGGGCACTTCTCAGCGGCTACATGGCCGATGTCGACATGGTGCTGGGGCCGAGTGCGGATAACACTGTGAGCTGTCCTCTTGAACGGACGAACGGGTTGATATGGTAAGTACTGATGCCCGATACCGTAAGGTCCTAGCGCTGCTAGCGGCGCTCGCCTGTGCCGCGTGCACCGGCCACGTGTCAGGGCTGAAAGAGGCAGAAAAGGGTCGGGCGGACGCCAAGGGCGGCGATGGCGAGGTGATAGACGCCCCTGATGGCCCGCGCCCAAGTGTGGATTCGGGAGTCAATGGCTCGGCCAGCGGCGATGACAACAGTCCGGGCAGCTCTTTTGCCCCAGCGGATAGCGGTATCGTGCTCGATGCCGGCGCAGGCGATGCTGGCGCAAACAACGCTGGCGCAGACGATGTTGGCGCAGGCGACGCTGGCGAGTTGTCGAAAACGCCAACCGTCGACCGCAGCGACCCACAGCTCCGCACGTTTAGCTTCGAGCCTAAGGACCTCGACCCGCTCGCGGACGAGTGGCTCGATACCGAGTACGCCTACATCGATACCCGCGTGCCGCCCGCCGGCCGACTGGTCGTGTACCTGGTCGGGGCCGACGGGAAACCCAAAAACGGCGAAGCGATGATGCAGTACATAGCCGCCCAGGGCTTCCACGTGCTCGCGCCCGCCTACGCCAACGACTACGGCATCAGCAAGGATTGCGCGAGTGACGACGCCGACTGCAAAGCCAACAAGCGCCTGGAGGCCTTTGATGGCGTCGACCGCTCTCCGCACATCGTGGTCAAGCCCGCAGACAGTATCGAGACGCGCGTTGTGGCCCTGCTGCGCGAGGTCGACAAACAGCACGCGGGCGGCGATTGGTCGTTCTTTCTGTCGGGTGACCAACCCCGTTGGAACGCGATCGTGGTGATGGGCCACTCGCACGGCGCAAGCACGGCGGCCATCATCGGTAAGGTCCGCAAGCTCGAGCGTGCAATCTCGCTGTCGGGCCCGTTCGACAACAACAACAACCTGCCCGATGCTTGGCTGTCGTGGCCACCCAAGACGCGAGCTGACCGCTTTTACGGTTTCTCGCACACGCTCGAGGAGCAACACTCAGGTCATCTCGCGGCCTGGGCTGCGATGGGACTCAACGAGTGGGGCGCCCCCGCCGACGTCGGCCTGCTCTCAGCCCCATACAATCAGAGCCATCAGCTGATCACCGGGCGTGCGGTCGACAACTTCCATGGCTCGACCGCAGCGGGCGGCTCATCTCCGAAACTGCGCAACGGAAGCTACGTCTTTGCGCCGGTATGGCGGCAGATGCTCGCGCCCTAGGCTGCCACCCTTACGGCGCTCAGACTCGCGTCTTGAGACCGTCCAGAAACACCTTAAGCATCGAGGTGAGATACTGATCGTCGCACACCTCGTCCGATTCCGAGAGTATGCATTGCTGCAGGATCGGTCGTTCCGTGAACCAGCCGCGCACGAGCGCGAAGAACTGGGCGATGATGAACTCCGCCTTTACATCGTTGCGGATGTGTCCGATGCGTTGGCCCTCGCGCAGCAGCTCTACGCCAGCGCGCGTGAGCTCCATACTCAGATCCGCGCAATGTTGATCGTGCTCCACGCTCATCCACGACCACAGACGCACCACGTTCGGATTGCGCTGTAAGAAGCGGAAATAGACGACGATCGAGTCTTCGAGGAGCTCTAGGCCAGGCTCACGGTCGGTCAACAGCTGCTGCTGTTGTTGGCCATACTCTTCCATCACGATCGATTTCACCGCATCCCAAAGCTCGCGCTTTGAGCCGAAGTGGTGATGGATCAAACTCTTGGTGATGCCCGCGTGCTTGGCGACGTTTGCCATGGACGTGGCCGCGAAACCTTGCTCGACAAACAAGGCTTCGGCCGCTTTCAAAATCGCCTGCCGGGTACGGTCTCCCTCGACAGTGCTGGTGCGTGTTTGCTCGATATCCATGACTGTTGACCGATCGGCCAACTTTCACCCTAACCGTGCACGGCGCCGTAAGCAAGAGCGCGCCGTGAAATGAGGGCCCACGCAAGAGCGCGCGGTCGAAATGCGTCGCTCCAAGTCCTGTCCGATTCGTTCAATCCAGCAGCAGCCCGAGCGGGTCTTGCAGGCGTTGCTTCACCTCAGTCAGCAGGCCCGCGCCGACGGAGCCGTCGATCACGCGGTGATCGCAAGACAAGGTCGCGCTGAGCACGCGTGCGATGCGCAAATCGGCCAGGTTGTCCCCAAGCCCTGGGAGCACACGGCGTTCGGTGCTCCCGATGGCGAGAATCGCAGCCTGCGGTGGGTTGATCACGGCCTCGAATTGCTTGATACCGTACATCCCCAGGTTCGAAAGCGAGAACGTCCCGCCCTCGTAGTCCGTGGGGTGCAGCTTGCCGGCTTTCGCTTTGTCGACGAGTGCGCGCATCTCATCAGCGATGCACTGGACGCTCTTGTTCGCGGCATCGCGAATGATCGGTGTGTACAGACCCTCAGGTACCGCTACTGCCACGGAGATGTCCACGCGCTCAAAGCGCAACAGCGAAGCACCGGCATACTGCACGTTCGCAGCTGGTACCGCTCGCAACGCGAGGGCAAGCGCGCGGATCACGAAGTCGTTGACGCTGAGCTTGACAGCGCTTGCTTGTTGCGTGCTCGCGCTTGCTGTCTGCGTAGTCAGGCGCAGGTTGCACTGTTCGCGCAAGCTGAGCAGCGCGTCCATCTCGACATCCACCGTCATATAAAAATGCGGCACGCTGCGCTTCGATTCGCCGAGCCTTCGGGCGATCGTCTTACGCATTGCACTGAGCGCGACGACGTCGTGCGGCACGCCGTGGGGTGCTGGATGCACGAGGTCTGCCTGCGAGCTCGGCTGCGGCGCACTCACAGCTGCATGGTCAGCACGCAAACGCGTATCGATGCGTTCGAGGTCGCTCTTTGTGATGCGGCCGCGCGAGCCCGTGCCTTGCACGTTACGAACATCGATGCCGAGCTGGCGGGCCAGGCGACGTGCAAGCGGCGAAGCGAGCGCCTCGGTCGCTGCGTGTGGCTCGTGAACCACGCGCGGCTCTGGCTGACTCGCCACGGGCTCTGAGGCTTCGACGCTCAGCACGCCGTTGGCTGAGACAGCAGGCACGATCACGCCGTTTAGGCGCGCGATCACGGTGCCCACCGGCACGTCGGCCGTACCTGCCGCGATCACGATCTCGCTCAACACACCGGCGCCCTCCGCAGCGATTTCGACCGAAGCCTTGTCGGTTTCGATTTCTGCGATGATGTCGCCCCGGGCGATCGCAGCGCCGGGTTGCACAAACCAGCGCGAAAGGGTCGCCTTTTCCATGGTCGGCGACACGGCCGGTAAAAGAATGTCAGTCATGTGAGCTCCTCAGCGAGGCAAGAGAGCGCTGGCACAGGCATCGAGAATGGCCTCGGTACCGATGCGATAGACGCGATAAAGGTCATCGATCGAACCGGACTGCCCAAAGTGCGAGACGCCCAAGGGTATGACGCGCTGCCCACGTACCGAGCCCAACCACGACAACGCGGCGGGCGAGCCATCGAGCACGGTGACGAGCGTGGCATTGGCTCCGAGCTGCGACAGCAACTGCTCGATGTGACTGGGCTGGTGAGCGAGAGGTCCGTTGCGCCAGGGCTGCTGCATCGACTCGACCCAGCCGGCATGAATGCGATCCGGCGAAGGCACCGCGAGTAAACCCACGCCCGGCATATCTTCGAGTAGTTGTGCATGCGCGTCTGCGACCTCCGGCGCCACCGCACCGGCGTAGACCAACGCCAAGCGTGCCTCGCCTTGGGGCGGAACATGCCAGTAGGCGCCTTCGATCAAGTCCCGCTTCCATGCGCCATCCGTGCGCGTGGGCTGCGTGAGCGTGCGTGTTGAAAGTCGTAGGTACACCGAGCCACCGTGATCGCTCTGCATGTGCTCAAACGCCCAACGCATGATCGCCGACAGCTCATCGACATAGGCGGGCTCAAAGTAGGTGAGCTTGTCCTGTCCCATGCCGATCAAAGGCGTGGAGATGCTCTGGTGCGCGCCGCCCTCGGGCGCGAGCGTGATGCCGCTCGGCGTCGCCACCAGCAAAAAGCGCGCGTCTTGGTAGCAAGCGTAGTTGAGCGCATCCAGTCCGCGCGCGATGAACGGGTCGTAAAGCGTGCCAATCGGAAACAAGCGCTGTCCAAACAACTCACTCGCCAACCCGAAGGCAGCCAGGTTCAAAAAGAGATTACTCTCGGCGATGCCGAGCTCGATGTGCTGCCCCTTGGGATGACCAGCCCACTGTTGCGGCGAGAGCACATTCGCTTGCTTGAACACGTCTGCGCGCGCTTCACGACTGAACAGGCCGCGTTGATTGACCCAGCCGCCAAGGTTGGTGCTTACGGTGACGTCGGGTGAAGTGGTGACGATGCGATCGGCAAACTCCGATTTGTCCCGGGCCAAGCTTTGCAAAATCTTGCCGAATGCAGCTTGCGTGGATTGCTTGTCGCCGCTCGGCAGCGGAAAGCTCGCTTCGCTTGGCAGCGAAACCTTCGGGATCACGCGCTTGGCGCGCGGCTCTTGCGTGATCGGCACGGCCTCGAGAAACGCTTCGATCTCGGCGCGCAGCGTCTCGTCGAGCCCGGCGAACGGCTCCCACTCGTGTCCCTGGGGCACGCCCATGTCGCGCTGATAGCTCTCAAGCTGCGATGGATTCATCAGACCCGAATGATTGTCTTTGTGGCCCTGAAACGGCAGCCCGTGGCCCTTGGTCGTGTACGCGATGAACAGACGCGGCTTGTCGTCCTTGACGCCATGAAACGCTTCGAGACAGGTCTCGAGGCAATGCCCGCCGAGGTTGGTCATCAGCTGCGAAAGCTCAGCGTCCGAATGACGATCCAAGATCGCGCGCACCTGAGCATTACCCGCCAGATCGGCGTTCAAGCGCACGCGCCAGGCAGCGCCCCCTTGAAAGGTAAGGGCGGCGTAGAGCGCATTGGACGTGGCATCGATCCACTCGCGTAGTGCTTCCCCGCCGGGCTCGCGAAACACAGCCTGCTGGCGCTTGCCGTACTTGAGCGTGACCACTTCCCATTCCACGGAGCGAAAGAAATCTTCGAACTGCGTGAACATGCGATCACTGGTGACCGAATCCAGACTCTGACGGTTGTAATCGACTACCCACCACACGTTGCGCACGTCGTGTTTGTACGCTTCGATCAGCGCTTCGTAGATGTTGCCTTCATCGAGCTCGGCGTCGCCAAGCAGCGCGATCATACGCCCCTTTTGCTCGACGTTCAGCCAGTCTCGGCCGACCAGATAGTCTTGCACCATGGAGGCAAAGGCCGTGACGGCCACGCCAAGACCGACCGAGCCGGTGGAGAAGTCGACGTTGGTCTTGTCCTTGGTGCGCGAGGGATAACTTTGCGCACCACCGAGGGCACGAAAACCTTCGAGTTTGTCGCGCGTTTGCTGGCCGAGCAGGTACTGAATGGCGTGGAACACCGGCGACGCATGGGGCTTGACCGCGACTTTATCGCGCGGCGACAACACACTCAGATAGAGCGCAGTCAGCAGCGTGTTGATCGAAGCGCAGGAGGCCTGGTGCCCGCCGACCTTGAGCCCGTCTAGGCTGGGCCGCACATGATTGGCGTGGTGGATTGTATAGGTCGCAAGCCACTGCACGCGTCGCTCGATCTGCCGCAGGATTTCAAGTTTTTCAGTCGATAGCCCATGGACTGGGCTCGGGCAGGGCACTTTGCTGGACATTGAGCTCTCTTACGAACCGGTGGCAGCCACGCGTGCACGGCTGGTCGTCTCGCGCACGAACGCACCAAAATCGTGGAGCGCTCGCTGTGCTTCGGGAAGAAACGACA
>JBBSJC010000098.1:0-18168 GCA_038257655.1 Polyangiales bacterium
AATCAGATCGCCTCGACGCCGACGCATCCCCGCCTGCGGCGTTGCGAAACCTTGAAATACAGGCAGTATTCCGGCGGTTTCGCGCCTTGCAGGCGGGGCGCCTCGACGCCGATCCGACCTGATTGTTTCGCGGCGGTCGCTTAGGCACGCCGCGCGGCTGTGTTGCGTACCGCGTCGGCGATGGTCGAGCACAATGCCCCGGGCCGAAAAGGCTTGGCTACGAACGCCCCGTTGAGCTTGCCCATGGAGGCTGGCACTTCCTGCTCTGCGTACCCGCTCATGAACACGATCGAGAGCCCAGGGTGTAGTGCGTGAATCTTACGGTGTGTATCGGCGCCGCTCATGCGCGGCATCGTCAGATCAAGCAGGACGGCGTCGAAGCCTTCGCCCTCCCGTTCCAGCTTGGCAATGGCTTCTTCGCCGCTCGCGACGAGCTCGACCCGGTAGCCCGCCTCGGTGAGGATTTGACCTGCCGCAGCACGGACGAGCGGCTCGTCGTCGACGATAAGCACGGTGCCCGATGCGGGCTGTGGCACGCTCTCGACATCGCTTTGTCGGCGTAGCGATCTGTCGTCCGATAACGGCAGATAGACGAAAAAGCGGGTGCCTTGACCTGTTTCGCTTTCGATGCGAACCGCACCGCGATGGGTTTTGAGAATGCCCAGAACGGCCGCGAGCCCCAGACCGCGACCCGTAAACTTAGTCGTAAAAAACGGATCGAAAGCGCGCGCGTGTGTGGCTGCATCCATGCCGGGCCCGTTGTCGTCCACGCGAATGCACGCGTATTGACCAGCGCACAGAGCGTCCGCCCAGGGCGTGTCCGCGAAATCCGCGCGACTAGCCTGCACCACGCTTGTCGAGACGCGCACGCGACCGCGCGCCTCACCGATCGCCTCGGCGCCATTCATCACGAGGTTCATCACCACCTGGGTGATCTGGCCCGCATCTGCTTGCACGTGAACGGGCTGTGGAGCCTGATCGACCTCGAGCGAGACTGATTTGGACACGGCGGCGCGCACCAGCGTCATCACTTGGCTCACGGCCGCGTTGAGCTCGCAATGCTCGGAAGAAAGCTTGCTGCGGCCAGCGTAAGCAAGCATCTGCCCGGTCAGCTCCGCCATGCGACAGGCCGCAAGCTCCACCTGCTCTGCCATCGTGCGCAGGGCTGAATCGGCAGGCGCTTGTCGGACCAACAAGGCGGCGTTACCGAGCACGCCGACGAGCAGATTGTTGAAATCGTGGGCGATGCCCCCCGCGAGCAGACCGAGACTTTCGAGCTTCTGAGCCGCCAGCATCTGAGCTTCTAATACCGCCCGCTCGCGCTCCGCTTCCTTTTGGGCGCTCACGTCCTGCATGAAGCCGCTCCACGTGACGGAGCCATCCTGGTTTGCCTCGGGCGCGGCCACTGCCCGAATCCAGCGCGTCTCGCCCGCGATCAGCAAGCGTGTTTCTGCGTCGAAGCGGCTGAGGTTCTTCATCGATTCGAGAACCGCAACTTCGAAGGCGGGGATGTCCTCCGGATGCATGAGTGTCCAGAGGATGGCAGGATCCTCGAGCAGCGTCTGAGGCGGCACCCCCCATAGCGCGCGACTGCCCTCGCTGACAAAGAGCCAGGCTTCGCTGCTATCCGGCCAGCGACGGTATTGGTAGACGCAGCCTGGGACGGTTGCGGTGACCCGTTCGAGCTCGTAACGAGCTTGTCGCGCGCGGCTGCGATAGGCCTCCTCGTCGGTCACGTCGACCCCTAGAAACAAGCAGCGGTCCGGGGACAGCGGCGTGATCGTCGTCAGAAAGGTACGTAGCTCGCCGCGAATCGGAAACACGCGCTCGGCGGACTGCACGGTACCGGTGGCCAGCGCCCGCTCGATACGAACGACCGTGTCCCGCGCGTCGACTGGCTCGATGCGCTCCAGCATGTTGCTCCCGATCACCCGGTCCGCGGGCATGTCGTGGGTGGCGCTCCAGCCGTGGAAGTAGTCGTGTACCAACCCGCGGGCGTCGATTACGAGGCCGTAGGGCATGCTGGTACGCGCCGGGCGGTCGCCTTTTAAGGGGTGCGAAGCCACGAGCTCGTGGCTTCCGAGCAGCACGAGCCGACTGGACGACGCGTGTACGACCAGCGTTCCTTCAAGGCGGAGTAGCTGCCCTCTGTGCCCGGCAGCGAGCGCGCCATGCGCATCCAGCGGAAACGTCATACAAAATGCCCCGGCTTGGCGTTTGGCGCGCACCAGGGCTCGTCCGCCTCGCACGAGCGCGGCCTGACCTATGAGCGGAGCAAGCTCTCGAAGTGCATGAATGCCGGGCTCCTGCTGCAGCACGCCGGCAGTGAGGGGAGCGAGATAGACACGCTCTGTTTGCAGGTCCAGTGCCCACGACGCCTGAAAGCCAGTTGCGAGAGCTGCCAGTGATATGTCTTGTCCAGAGTTCAGCACATTGCCCCTAAACGAGAGGATACCTCATAGTGGACTGCCGTTGCGAGTCGCTCGCCTTCGAGCGAGGAATAGCAAGACATCGTCGGTGCTCCTAGCGCGACCGGCGCTGCCGACGGGCGAGCGCCTAGTGCAGCGGAGGCGAGATAAGGTCAAGGCATCGCCGTTGGGGTGCACTAGGTGGCCTCAAGCAGAACCCGGCCATGCTCCCACGTAGCGCGACGCGGGCCGAACTAACCTTCCCGTTTTCTGTTGCTCGCTAATATGGGCGGTCCAGCCCAGCGCTCGTCCCACCGCAAACACGCCGGAAAACAATGCGCGCGGGATACCGATGGCTTCTAGCAGCACAGCCGTATAAAACTCCACATTGCAACGCAGAGCGCGGCGAGGTTGGCGTAACGCAAGCACCTGCTCTGCGGCCCTTTCGACCCTGCGCGCGTGCCGTAAGCGGTCGGTGGTGGGCGTCGCGCCGTCACGACGCTCAGACACGGTAGACAAGACTGGCGGGTCTGACAGGACATCGCTGGCACTGCTCGCGACCAAGGCCGCCTCGAGCGCCTCGACGGCACGCTCTAGGACGGCGGCGCGCGGATCGCGAACACGATAGATGCGATGTCCCATGCCCATGATGCGACGGCCGGCGCGTAGCTCGGCTTCGATCCAGGCCGTGGGGTCGGCATTCGCCTCGATCGCGTCGAGCATGTCGAGCACGGGCCCCGGCGCGCCACCGTGAAGCGGGCCTTTGAGAGCGCCCACTGCTGCCACGACGGCGGACACGCGATCGGAGCCGGTCGATGCCACGACGCGCGCGGCGAACGTAGAGGCGTTCAAGCCATGGTCAGACACGGTGACCAGGTAGGCATCAAGGGCCCGCACGTGCGCGCAAGACGTGGTGGCGCCAAGCATGGCGAGAAAATCCCTCGCGTGGCCATGCTCTGGGTTAGGTGCGATCGGTGCGCGCCTCGCCCTGGTGCGCGCCCAGGCGGCGGTAAACACGCTGCTCGCTGCGACGATGTCCAATGCGCTGGCTGTCTCAGGCAAGTGGCTCAACCCAGTACGCAGCGAATCCATCACATGGTCGTGGCCGAGGGCAGCTCCCAGGGAAGGTAAGACGGCAAAGGCGCGCCCCCGTGCGCTGCCAAGGGACGCTGCGTCGAGCGTCTCGCTGACAGCAGCTTGTTGCCATAGCAGCGCACCCATTTGCTCGATACTGAGCTCAAGTGCCAGCGACTCGACGTCGCGACCGGCGATGATCAGGCGGCCCTGCTCGCCATCGACGTGGGACAGCTTACTTTCTGCAACCACCACTCCTTCTAGGCCCATCGCCATGGCGGGTTCGTTTGTTGCGCGCGGCCGCTGTTCGCTTCCCATTTGCATACCTTCCTCTCAATCTGCTCCCTCCCAAACTGCGACCGCACATGATATTGATCAACGTTGATTCGACAATCAATGTTTAGATTCCATAATCTGACCGCATGAACGTCGGCGAACGTGAATGGCTCACCGCCAAAGAGGCAGTCAAGCTCCTCGGGGTCAAGCTTCAGACATTATATGCTTATACCAGTCGCGGGCTGGTGACGAGCGTTGCTGGGCCGCGTGGTGCGGGGCGTCGCTACAGCGCTAGCGACCTTGCCAAGCTCAAAGGACGTCACGATGCCCGCGCCGGGCACGCCGCAGTGGCAGGCGGGGCGCTGCGTTGGGGCGAGCCGGTGCTCGAAACGCGTATCTCGGAGGTGCGCGCGACTGGGCCGCGTTATCGCGGATACGCGGTGAAGGATCTGCTCGCGGACGGAGTGGGGTTCGAGCGCGCCAGTGAGTTGTTGTTCACTGGTGCCTTACCTTGTAGTCAGGTCACCTGGTGCACGCCTCCACAGATCTTCCCTGCAAGCTTGCGAGGCCTTCGTATCCCCGAGCAGCCCATCCCAGGCTTGGCTGCCGTGTTGTCCTGCCTTGCTCTCGAAGACGACCTACGTGTTCGTGCTTCCGATACGCTCGAGCTAACACGCGCGCGCGGCATCATTGCCCTGCTTGCGGCGAGTGTTCGTGGCGTGCCAGCGCGCCTGCCACCGCAGAAGGCGGTCGCTCAACTCTTGCTCGAGGCGTATGGGCATGCGGCAAACGGGGCAGGTCTGAAGCTTATCGATCGCGCGCTCGTGCTGTGCGCCGATCATGAGCTCAATGCCTCGACGTTTGCGGCACGGGTTGCAGCGTCAACGGGCGCCGCGCTTTGCGCAAGCATGGCCGCGGGGATGCATGCGCTGTCTGGTTATCGTCATGGTGGTGGCTGTGAGCGGGTCGAGGCGCTCCGGGAAGAGGCGAGCACGCTTTCCCGCGCGAAGAACGTGGTCGCTGCGAGGCTGATGCGAGGTGATGCGCTGCCCGGGTTTGGCCATCCGCTTTACCCGGCCGGCGATCCGCGAGCGCAAGCGCTGCTCGCGTTTGCGCGAGAGATTAAGCGTCCGCCCGCGCCGCACCTGCGTATGCGCGCGATCATCGAGGCTGCCCAGCAGGCAGGGCAGCCAGCACCGACGCTCGACGCGGCTCTCGTGTATGTAAGCTCCGCGCTCGGCTTGCCGCGTGGCGCCGCGTCGGCGATTTTCGCGGTCGGAAGGCTTGCCGGTTGGGTTGCACACATTCTTGAGCAGCGGGCACAAGGTTACCTCTTGCGGCCTCGCGCGCACTACGTGGGAGAAGCGTGAAGGCCGCCGCGGGTCTCGCTACTCACTCGCGGCCTCGGAGGGATAGAGCAAGCCTTGTTCGCCAAGCTCGATAGTCGCGTTGGCGACATAGTAACTCACTAACACGTCACTTAGTTATCACCTCGACCATGGCAGTCACAAACGGCCCGCATCCCGGCTTGCGAGTAACGCAGTCTAGAGTTACTACAGAGACGTCTCAAGCAAAAAACTGGTAGGGGAGGGTACACATGGATCAGGAGAAGCGTCCCGCGCACGCGCTGGAGCGGCTGTTCGCGCGTTTGCGCGACGATGTGAGCTGGCTGGTGGTCGGTGGTTCAGTCATTTCGGGCGCGGCCGTCGGCTGCGCAGCGGAAGAGAGCGCCGAGCCACAGCTTGAGCTCGATGCGCATAGTCAAAAGCTCCTAAGCAGCGCGACCCAAGATTGGGCGCAGCAAAGCGGCCAGCGCAATCGCGATCGGGTTCAGTTCGTGGGGCCGGTGATAGGTCCCGACGGGCGCAAGGTGGAGCGCCTACTCGAGTGCGGTCCACGCGGTGGCTGTCAGGCTGCCGAGATCCTGCTGCACGTGCGCGTGCGCCCGCAGCCAAACGTCGACCTCAGCTGCAAACGGGTGGGGGTGATCTACCGACGTGAGGGCCCATCGAACGCGCCGCTCACCAGCTTCGATTCGACCTACCAGGGCTTTAGTGACGGTTTCGAGGACTGGCACGTGAAGGTGCGGCTCGACAATCTATGGCGCGACGGAACGCTGCTGAATCTGAATGCCTGGTACCAGGCTGGCGACGTGTGTCAGGGCAATACCTTCTATGACGATAACGCGGGCGACCTGCACGCGGTGCCGGCGCTCGGCGCACGTCCGGTATGGTTCATGTATCCGAATAGCGATGACCTGACTTTCTCAAACACGGGGGTGGTCGGCAAGCTGAAGTTCCGCGTGGCCAACCTCGACTTCAATAAGCAACTCGAGCTCCACTACACCGTCGATGGCGTTAACTGGAGCATCATCCGCAATGGTGCAGAAGGGGAGCCCAATCGCCTCTACTACGCCGAGACGATTGGCATGTGGGGCAATGACGACTGGGAGCTCTGGCAAGCGGACGTCGTGTTGCCGCCCGCGAGCAGCGGTGAGCTTCGCTTTGCTATCGGTTATACCCACGCCTCGTCGGGAGCGAAGCCTCAGGTATTCTGGGATAACAACGCGGGCAACGACTACCACTTGCGCGCAAGCGACTTCCCGCCACCCCTACTATAATCCATGTTAGCTCCCCACCTGCAACACGCGACCCTACACGAGCCCCACGAGCGACCGGTATACTTTCGTTACCGACCGTGGGGAGCTACGTCCGGTGTCGATCTGGTTGGCGAGGTGGAGAGCTGGCAAGCGCCGATTCCTATGCCCGATGTGGGCTCGGGCTTACGCGAAGTGAGTGTGCCGCTCGGCCCCGGCGTGTACGCGTATAAGTTTCGCCACGGCGACGGCAGCTATCATCTGGACCCGAGTCACCCGCGCACTTCCTGTAGCGACGGACATCGCAACAGCGTCATGGTTGTCGAGGGCACGCCCGAGCCGCTCCTGCACGCGCCATCTGCCCCCTATCTGTGGCGGCGCGACGATGGCCGGATCTGTGTGCGCGCGGCGTTGCGCAAAGGGTATGGCGACAGCCTGCAGCTGCGTTTCGATGAGGGCCACGGTGACGCCCGTCGCGTACTCGTGTGCGTAGGCGAAGACGACCAGCACTTACTATTCGAGACACACCTGTCGCTATCGAGTGAGCGCTTACACTATGCTTTCGTGCTGGCAGACGGCCGAACGGTGGGGCGCGAGGCGGCGCTGGCAAGCCCCTTTGAGGTCAAGCTCGCAGACTTTGCACCTCCATTGCCCGAGTGGTGGCGTCACGGAGTCATGTACACGATCTTTGTCGATCGTTTCCGACGGGGCGATGCTCGTGCCTGGCCCCTGCAGATCCATCAGCGTGAGCACGAGCGCGAAAGGGCAGGGGGCGATTTGGAAGGTGTGGTAGCTGCGCTCCCCCACCTCGCAGGGCTCGGGGTCGATGTTCTACACCTGACGCCGATTGCGCTTTCCCCCTCCGCGCACCGCTATGATGCGATCGATAGTCGTGTGGTTGATCCGGCGCTTGGCGGCGAACCTGCTCTGCTGCGCCTGCTCGAGGCGGCACACGCACGGGGCATACGCGTCATCCTCGATGTGGCTGTCAGCCATGTACACCGCGATCACGCACGCTTTCGCGACGTGCGCGAGCGCGGCATGTGCTCACCGTATTGGGACTGGTTCTACGCCTATCGCCACCCCTTCGACGAAGGGCCTGACGGTGGTTATGTGCACTATCCCAAAGGTCAGTGGCATGAGCCGCTGCTTCGCACCACGCATCCGGACGTCGTCGACGATATCGTGCGCCACTTCGAGCACTTTACGCGGCTAGGCGTCGACGGCTTTCGCATCGATGCGGCTTGCTCCTTGCCCGTCGGGCTTTCGCGCCGCATCCGTCGCGCCGTAGCCAAAATCAAGCCGGACGCGGTCGTCTGGGGTGAAATCATCGTCGACCATGCCGAGCGCTGGCTGGCAGCGGGCGCCCTCGACGCGGCCACCGATTTCGTCTCGCAGCACGAGGAGCGCCGCTTTCTCTCGCGCCAGATCGACGCCCCTGAGCTCAGCGCGAGGCTTGCACGTCGTAGCTTTCGCCGTGCGGGCGAAGGTGCGCGAAGCATCTCGTTCACCGCCAATCACGACCAAGCGCGTCTTTTGTCGCTTACGGGCGATGCTGCGCTGACCCGTGCGGCCCACGTCTTACTGTTGACCCGCGCGGCGACACCAGCGCTTTACTACGGCGATGAGGTTGGGCTCGCCGCGCGCGAGAACGCCCGCAACTTCGAGGATGCCTGGCCTGACCGGGCGCCCATGGACTGGGATCCGGAGAGCTGGGATGCGCGCACGCTTACGCTGTTCAAAGAGCTCGTAGCACTTCGTCGCGCCCTGCCTGCGCTGCACGCAGGCGAAGAGCGCTGGCTTACGCTGCACGAACCAGCGGGCGCGCAGCTAAGCTGCGTACTTGGCATGCGACGGGAGCACGGCTCTCAAATCGTCGACGTGCTGCTGCATCGAGGCAGCGCGCCCGTCTGCGTACGGTTACCGGCCGATGCGCCGAGCTGCGCCGAGCTCATGCTCGTGAGCGGACAAGCTGAGCTCGGTGATGGCTTTGTGGAGCTTGGCCCCAAGTCGGCGGTGGTCTTACTGCGCGCGCTAAAGCCCCAAGTGCACGCGCTTTTCACGCAGGCACTCTCGGTTGCCGAGCGCTGTGCCGAGCGCGCCTTTGAGTCTGGCTCGCTTGAGATTCCAAGCTTACCGCCGCGGCTGTACCTGACGGTCACCGAACGCTGTAATTTGCGGTGTGTCCATTGCATTACCCATGCCCCCCGCCTGACGAGTGAAGGCCGCGCGCGCAGCCTCGCGCCCTGGGTGCTCGATCGATTGAGTGATGCCTTTCGTGCGGCGCACTACATCGGGTTTGTGCATGGTGGAGAGTCCTTGGTCTCACCCGATTTCTTCGACATCCTGCGCCACATTCAGCGCGCACGTGCGGGTCATGTACAAAGCACGCGCCTGGATTTGCACTTACTGTCCAACGGTATGCTGCTCGACGAAGGGCGCGTGAATGCGCTCATCGATCATGGCGTGACCAGCATTGCCGTATCCCTCGACGGAGCATCGGCGCGCATCAATGATCGGTTGCGCGTGCAGGGGCGCTTCGACCGCATCGTGCAGAATGTGGCGCGCGCGGTCGCGCTGCGTGAAAAGCGCGGGGCCGATTTGCGGATCGGGATCTCGAGCGTGGTGTCAGACTTAGCGCTACCTGAGCTGTCTGCGCTCGGTAAGCTGTGCAACGAGCTTGGTGTGGACTGGCTCAAGATCGAAGAGATGTATGGAGCGACCCAGGCGGCACGCGATCACGAGGTGCGAGCGAACGATCCGCGCCTCCTATCGGCGATGAATGAGCTGCGCGAAACCATCGCGGGCTCTTCGCTGCTGCTGGTCGATCATCTTTCTGCCCACGAAGGCTGCGCCTGCGCAAACGACTCAGCGCGCGCCTTTCGGGCAGCCGACGATTTTGCCAATCGCGCGCGCTTTCGCCCCTGTCGAATGTTGTGGGAGCAGGTCGCGATCGACCCGGACGGTAAGGTGCGGCCGGTCGACTACAGCCATGGCGCAGTCGGCTCGTTGCTCGATGCGAGCCTCGTCGAGCTCTGGAACAGCGCACACTTGCGCGACGCCCGCGCCCGCGCCCTCAGCCGCTGCCCGCGACCTTCGCGGATTGCATGTCTGAGCAGCTGAGCCCCAGGGGCTCCGGCAAGAAGTTTCGGCCGTGTTGGTGCTACGGCCCCAGGTTGGTCCCCCGTGATCGTAGGCGTTGACGTGGTCCTGGTCGTTCCTGGTCGTTGACGGCGACGGCGACGGCGACGTGGCACGGGCATTTTTCGGCGGGATCGTTGCATTTCGTCGGCGTCGCCGACCATCTGGGGCAGTAGTGAGTCATCGTGCGTACCCGCCGAGGCGGCGGACTTTCTGGCGCTACCGTGACCCTGTTTGGGCAGCGTACCGATCCAAAGACCGCAATCGGGCGTAATCTCGTTTGAGACACGGCGCGTGAGGCTCCGTGAACCTATCAGGAAGGATGTTTCATGGTTGCCCGTGCATGGCTCGTGTCGGCGCTTTGTCTGAGTATCGCCCTCGGGGGCTGCGGCGATAGCAGTGCCCCTGCTGCTTCTCTCACCAATCCTGAGGATGACAGCGCTGGGCAAACCGAAGATGGCGGCGCCTTGGCCGACGCCGCTGCGTTGACGGCAGCCTATGTGCGAGGGCGCGTGACCGATGCAACGGGTAAGCCCGTGCCCGACGTCGAGGTAGGGGTCGATAAATCCAGGGCCCGCACCGATGCCTCCGGGCGCTTCGAGCTCAGAGTCGACGAGGTCGAGGACGGCAAGGAAGTCGGCGTGTCGGTGCAGGGCGACAAGTATAGCAACGGCACCCTGCCTGTACGCGTCGAGAAGAATGTGAACGCGAACGTAGAGCTTACTGTCAAGGAACGTAAGATGGTGATGTTCCCTGACAGCAAGGAGGGCGGCCGCCTAGAAGCTGACGACGGCTTCACCATGGAGCTACCTCCTGAAGCGCTTCAAGACAGTAAGGGCGTGGCCGTGGCCGGGCCGGTCGAGGTCCGATATGCGCTCGTGAGCGAAGCGGGAGACGTGACTGCGGCGCCGGGGCGGATGCAAGCGAGCGGCGAGGTCCCGCTCGATGGCTACGGTATGGTGGAGGTGTTGTTCTTCCAGAATGGCGAGCGACTGGTGCTGAACAAAGCGGTCAGCTACGAGATCCCGCTCGTCGCGGACAGCGACCTCGAAGAGGGCAAGGAGGTCGAAGGTTATCAGCTCTCCGCGCAAGACAAACGCTGGCAGAAGGGAGTCGGTGCGACGGTCAAGGAAGGTAAGCTCGTGGTGAAGTCCGACCGTGATGGTTGGGTTGGTGCCGCCAAGGAGCTCCCGGTCGAAAGTTGCGTTTCCGGACGTCTCAGGGCGAGCGCAGACCAGGCGGCACCCAACACGCTCATTCGCGCAGCGCGCGCCCGTGGCCTGTCGCTCGTGCAGGCTGCGACGGCCGAGGATGGCTCGTTCTGCCTGCCGGTCACGCCCAATGATGACTGGCAGGTCAGCGCTTACTTTGGCGCCGACAGTAAGGGTTCAGAGCGCGGCATTCAATTGTCGCTGAACTCGTCTGAGGCTGCGGGCATGTGCGGAGGAACTGGCTGTAAGCAAGTGGGGGACGTGGAGCTACCCTTTTTGATGCCCTAGAGCACCGAACCGCTACTCAACGGGCTCGAGCTTTCGGAAGGCCGCCTGGCTTGCTGCGATTGCGCGCCGCAAAGGCACAAGACGCCGCTCGACCAGATCATCGCGATAAAACATGTTGTACGTGTCGAAGGGGATGAGCTTGCCGGCGGGTGTTGCCATGTGGATGCAGCTCTTTTTCACCGAGCGCTCGTCGAACGAATGGGCATCCAGAAACTGCACGATCAGCACACGAAAGATCTGCTCGTAGCTAAGGTCGGGGACCGTTGTGTCGGGCAGACAGCAGAGCAAATCACGCAAGCTGCGCGCGCTCGATTCTGGCGAGTGATTGGTCGAAAAAAGCTGAAATAGCTTGCTCTTGAGCGCTTCATCGCGTTCGAACACGATCGTGTTCTTACCGGTGCCGAGCAGGAGCGAGCGGTCGACGAGCGATGTGAGCGGGACAAGCTTGCCTCCTAGCTTCACGCCATAGGCCATCGCGAGACAGTCAGGATGGCAGGGCACCGGGATCACGTCCTCCGGCGAAAAGAGCTGGGTTTGTGTCAACAGGTTGCGCCGCACCTCCGTCAGCGTGAGGCGATCGCGGGCCGGGTCGAAATTTTCGTTGCGGCCAGCATCTTGGATCGGCTGCAGCGTCACGCCGCGTACACACGGTTGGGCCACGGCAAACTCGACGATGCGACCGATTTCATGATCGTTGAGGCCGCGTTTGAGCGTGACCACCAGGGTCGTCGAGATGTTGAGCTCGTTCAGACGATCCAGGGCGCGTTGACGGGTGGCGCGTAGATCCGCACCGCGCAGGCTCTTCAAGGGTAAGAGCTCGAAGGAGTCGAATTGCAAATACAGCTCAAAACCCGGACCGTAAGTCTGCAGCCGTTCCGCAAACGCGCGATCCTGCGCGATGCGGATGCCGTTGGTGTTCACCATCAGGTGCTTGATTGGACGTTTGCGCGCAGCGTCGAGAATCTCGAAAAGTTGGGGATGTAAGGTCGGCTCGCCGCCCGAGATTTGCACCACGTCGGGCTCCCCTTCGTTCGCTACGATGGCATCGAGCATACGCTCGACCTCGTCCATCGAGCGGTGCGTGAGACGCTCGGGGCCACTTGCGGCGTAGCAGGTGGGGCAGCGCAGATTGCAGTGATCGGTAATCTCCACGAGCGACACGCAGGAGTGCTGCTCGTGCTCGGGGCACAACCCGCAATCGTAGGGACAGCCGTAGCGTGCCGGTGTGTTGTAGCGATTGGCTTGCTCAGGCGGCTTGAGGAACACTTCACGCGCAAGCTTGTAGTAGGCGATGTCGTCCGCGATCAACACGCGCTCGGCGCCATGCTCCGGGCAGCGCTTGAGCATGAACACGCGCTCGTCTTCGAACACGATTTTGGCATCGACAGGTCGCAGGCACTTGGCGCAGACCGAGGTGGTCGTGTCGTAAAAGAGGTAAGGTCGGACGCGGTCAGCCATGATCGATACTCTTTTCGGTCGTCACTGGTTTTGTAACAGCGGAAAGCTGACGCCGAGCGCGCCCCACACCTCCACCTCATCGGCCTCGCCGTTGTCCTGCAGAGCCGCTGCCCCCGCTTCGAGCGAGAAGCTGGCACCCAGAGGGGTCCGGTAGCGTAGGCCTGTGGGTAACCGCAGGATCTTACCGGCACGCAAGCTTGCCCAGGGAGCGATGTACCACTCGAGGTCAGGCGTCAGCAGCGCGACCATGGGCAGAGCTGCGCCAGCGTAAACCAAGCCCGCTTGAACATCGGTCGCCATGCGAAAGCGCGGACGATCGAGCAGGTACACGCGAAGGCTGCCGCCGGCGCTGAGAAGAGCCGACTGGCCGGCGGCAAGTTGCACACTGAAGCCCAGGCGATCAAAGCGACGCTGAAACCACAGTTGACCATCCAAGCCGTCGGGTCGCTCGCCCGACGCTTGACGCTTGGGCAGGCTTGTGCTGTACACTGCGCCGCCGCCGATCTGACCGCGCGGGCCACTCGCGGCTAGCGGCGGGTCAAGGTAGGCCGCAGGGGCGCACGCCCAGAACGCGAAGTAGGCGATCGAGATGACGGTTGGGGCAAGCCACAGCAGACGCAGTAGACGAGCTTTCATATTCTTGCCTCTCGCGGAAGCATGGAGCGCTGATGCCACAACGAAACACTCAAACCGAGCGCCGCGAGCAGGCACACCCACTGCACGACACTGAGCGCCCCGACTTGGATGGCGCCGTCCCCACGCAGGGGCTCGAGCACAAAGCGCAGTACGGCATAGGACAGTAGGTAGAGCTTGAACAGACGCCCTGCCGGTGCGCTGCGCTCGCGCATCGTATACAAGACCGCCGCAATAGTAAGATCGCCTGCCGCCTCGTACAGGGCCACCGGATGGCGTGTGGCGCCCAGCATGGAGACGCCCCAGGGCAGATTCGTCTCGCTGCCATAGCAACAGCCATGGAGCAGACAGCCGATGCGCCCAAAGCCCTGGGCGAGCGGCAGGGCTACGGCCCAGGCATCGCCTGTCGAGGCACGAAAGCCCAGGGCGAGCTTGCAGAGCTCGACCGCGAGATAACCCCCTGCCAGGCCTCCGACCACGGTTTTCCCCGTGAGATCGAAAGCGTGGGGCGATGGCTCAGGAGTCTCAAAGAGCAGCATGCCGAGCTTGGAGCCTGCGATCGCGCCGAGCAGGGCCGCGGCGTTGATCCAGTGCATACGTGGATCGTGCAACTGGACCAGACGCTTACGTTCGGCTCGGCGCACCCAGGTAGCGAGCAGCACCCCGAGCAATACGAACAGAGCGTAGCTCGAGATGCTCACTCCGTTCCAAAGCGTAAGGCTCGGCTTCATGGCGCCACCAGCCTAGCAGACGGGTCAAACGTTTACTCAGGATGAGTGTTATGTTTCTCCCAGATGACGAAGACTGCCGGGCGGGCACGGTCGGAAAATATGGACGAAAGCCGTTTCAGAGCTCGCGCCGCGTGCCCTGACGAAAGCGTGATGAACGATGGGCCGCAAAGCCGAAGCTGCGCGAGGGAGCGTCTTTTCTACATGCTGCTATGTGCGCGGGCGCTGCGGCCGTGGCGGTCGCTTGGCTGTGGGTTCGCACCATGACGATCCCGCTCGCGCGCGCCGCTGCAAACACTCAGCTTGATGCGATCGTTGTGCTCGGCCACCGGCCGCCTCTCGATGCCCACGGGCTCGAGTACGAAACGCGCGCACGGGTGGAACGAGGCCTACTGCTCTATGCGGCCGGCGCTGCATCGCGCGTCTTATTCAGCGGCGGACGCAGTACACCTGAAGTAGTGGAGGCGGACGTGATGGCGGAGTATGCGCTAGCGCGCGGTGTCCCGGGCCAAGCCGTGCTGCGTGAGTCCGAGTCGCGGGACACGATCGAGAATGCGCGTTTGTCGGTTGCGCTTTTGCGCAAGCAGCTCGCCCGGGCGCCACGCATTCTGCTCGTGACGAGCGACTACCATATGCCACGGGCCGCCAAGCTATTTCGCTGCGCCGGCGCGGAGGAGGTGAGCACAGCGCCGGTCGTGCTCAACTTGCCGCGGCGAGCTCGTATCGCGCGACGCACGCGCGAAGCCTTGGTTCGGATCGTCTTCTGGCTCAGCGGTGCCTGCGCACGGGCCAAGCAGCGCCCGTGACCCGGCGCGCCCTCAATTGGGTCGCGCTTCTCCCAAATAGAGAAAGCCGTGGGTCTTGGGGATGCCTGGCGCGGGGAAAGTGCGCAAGGTTTCAAAGCGAAAGCCGTGGCTACTGACGAGCGCGCGCATATCGCGATCCAAGGTACAGCCGCAGCCGACGATGTGTTGAATCGGGTTGAGTCTTCGCTGCCATCTGCGGACCTTCGGGTCGTCGCTCAAGCCGTGCTCAAGCAGCAAGAAGCGTCCAGAGGGCTTGAGCACGCGGCGCAGCTCCCCCAGCGCTCGCGCCACGTCCTTTATCGAGCACAGCACGAACGTGGATACCACCGTGTCGAAGCTAGCCGTCTCAAACGGTAAGGTCTCGCCTGCGAGCTCGCGTACTTCGACCAGGAAGGGCGCTTTGCTTGCGCGCGCCTGCGCACGCCGATGCATTCCTACGTTGGGGTCGATTCCGATTAGCGAATGCACTCCCGGTGGGTACAGCGGTATGTTGAGCCCAGTTCCGAGTCCCACTTCGAGCACGCGCCCTCCTGCGGGCGTGAGCGTCTCTGTGCGCAGCGCTTGCAGTTGCGAATCCGACATCAGCTTGTCGTTAATCAGCGGGAAAACACGGTTTTCGTAGAAGCCCATGACGCAGCAAACACCATTCTGAAGATGCCGTCGACAGGAGACGACCGCGAACGTCCGTTTAAGCCTGGCGCTCAGGGCGTGCGAAAGACGACCGAGAACGCGAGTGACTGGTAGCCGGAGCGATAGGTGCCGGCGTTGATGAACAGGCGCTCGTCTGCAAGTTGCCCCGGGCGTAAGCCCACCGGTTGCTCGAGTTTGGCTTCGCTCGGATCGACGGTCACCGTGGGCTGTGAGATGTGCGCGTACGCGAGCACGAACTCCCACTTTTTCGTCAAATAAACACTGGTGCCAAGGTGCAGCCCGAAACGCTGAAGAGTAAGGTTGTCGACGGACTGGTAACCGTGGCTGACGCCATTGCTTTCGTAGGAGACACCCGCGCGCACGCTGAGCCTGTCGGGCAGCACGGAAAGCTCTGCGCCCGCGCGCAGTATCCATTGATCGAGCCAGCGCCGGGGCACGACTTGGCGATCCGGGAGCTGCGAGATATCGACGCCCTGGATGGTGCCCGTGACGGGCAGCGTTGCATCGCTTGGAATATCGATGATGACATCGCGCACCTGCGAGTTCGCTTGGTAGATCGTGTCGAGCTCGACATCCCAGGTTTCGGCCGAATAACGCAGGGCGAGTAGTGCTTCCCAGGCCATCGGCTGGGTGAGCCCTACGCCGTCGATACGCTTTGAGAAGGACTGTCCGCCGGTGACGCCCGACACGAACAAGGCACCCTCGCTCTGCACATCCGCGGTCCAGGTGAAGACGCTCGAGACGTTGAAACCGTAAGTAGGACCTAGGTCGAGCCCCAGGGACACGCGCGGCACGAAGCGGTCGACCCCGGAGATGGCGCTGCGTGCATCGAGCCGGGGACTTTCACCTGGGAAGCCCGCGGAAAAGGCCACATTGCGCAGCACGAACACGCCCCAGCCAAACGATGCACCGGCGCGCACCCACGCGTTGCCGCCACCGATCCCCAGGGTAGGAAACACGGCTAAGTTGTCAGACGAGATCAGAGCGTAACGGCTGGGGGAGGGTATGCGCTCGCCATCGACCTTGATCGTTCCGTCTGAGCTACGGCCAAATGCGAGCTTGGGAGCCCCTGGTGGAATCAGCACGCCGACACCGATTCCCAGATTTTTGGCGATCGGAATGCGTGCTGCGAGCTGCGGGATGAGGCCTGCGCCCCCTGTGTTGCACACGCGCTTGAAGTCGTTGCCTGCGGAGTCCTTCCCCGCGCGATCAAAGCATGTGTCGCCCGAGATGAGTTGCACGTCGGTGCCGAGCATGAGCTGCTCGCTCAAGGCGAGGCGCGACGGATTGTAGCGCAGGGCATCGGAGCCTTGCGCCGCGGCCGACATCGCGCCGGCTCTGCCCAGTCCGCGCGCACCGGGCGCCATCAGCTCGATGCCACCGGCGTGCACACGTGGAGTATCGCCATACGCGCCATACGTCAGCGCTCCTATGAACGTCGCGACGCCCACAAGCAGCGCGCGCCACGCTGCGCAGGAACGGGTAGTAAGGTGAGTTATCAGAGAAGGGGGTACTGCCACGGGGTATCCACTTCACATACCTCCTGGGGGGGCAGTTTCGCCAGCGTATCGGAGTGGCTTGAGACGCCAAGGCCGACGCGGGTGGACACCCCTGCTATGCGCCTACTTCGACAGCGTCGAGCACTCGCCGTAACCGCGCGAGATATGTGCAAGCACCTGGTCTTTGGTCTCCGCTGCCGGGACCGTACGGATCAGATGGCCTGGCAACACCGTGCCACTGGGCGGCAGCAGGTCCATCCAGCGCAGGTCTAACCACATGTCAGCAGGCAGGTTGGGCTTGGTCCAGGTGATCTTCACCATGCCGAGCTCCAGGGTCTTGGGCACCGGACCGTTGGGCGTCCAGGTGCTGTCGTACACGATAGGGTCGGTCGTACTGTACGAAGTGGGAGGGATCTCGTGGGGGCTCAGGATATAGCTTGGGTCCGGGTTTGACACGTAGTCCGGGGGATTGCGCGCGTAATGGGTGACGCGGGCGGGGTGCTTGCCTTCAAACGGGCCACGGGTGAACTCAAGCTCCCAAAACAGTTGCTCTCCCACGGTGTTGGTCGCGCGGAAGCCCTGTTTGGTCTCTTTCCAAACCGTATTGGTGATGTACTGCTTCTTCCAGCCGCCGACCGGAGCCGTGGGCTCATAAAACCAGCGGAACTCCGCAGGGATGAAGATGCCTTCGTTCTGCCAGCCTTCGACGCCGTACTGGTCCGACATGAGATCGATCCAGGACTCCTTGGCATTTTGGCCAGCGACAGGAGCATCGGTGAACGCATAGGTGCGCAGTAATCCAAGCTTCTGCTCCGGCATACACATGGGTAGGCTGAGCTCTTGGTACAGGGCGTGCTTTGACTTATCGACCGCAAAGGGCACGCCGATCATCATAATCTCGCCGCCGTAGGGAAGAGTCAGCGTCACGTCGCTTGCGCAACTGAGATCACTCAGATTGTCACAGCCATCGCAGGCGTCCCCAATACCATCCATGTCCGAGTCCTGCTGCTCGGGGTTTGCGCGCTTGGGGCAGCTGTCGCACTTGCCGCGCAGGCCATCCTGGTCGAAGTCAGGCGCCTTCTCGCAATCGTCTAGATCGACCAGCGGTCCCGAATTCCCCGCGTCATCGTCAGATCCGCCGCCGCTACCGTCCTTACCATCTTCGCCGCTACCCGTACCTCCGCCCGCGGACCCGCCGCCCGCGGAGCCGCTGCCAGAGGACCCGCCACCTGCGGTCCGGCCGCCCGAGCCGCCGGAGCTGTTAGCCCCCCCGTCCCCGTCGTCGTTACTGCCTATCGGATCGAAGGCTTTCATGCTGCCGTCGCTTGCACCCTGGGAACATCCCAAGACAAGACAGAAGGTCGGCACAAGGCATCGCAAATAAAAAGCGTGTTTCATA
>JBBSJC010000099.1:0-18061 GCA_038257655.1 Polyangiales bacterium
AAGAGCTCTCGATCGACAGCTTGTTGCGCTCGGCCTTGCAAGCGCGACCAGAGCTCAAAGCGCTCGCGCAACGCGTGCAAGGCCAACGTTTCGTCGCGCGCGCAAGCGAGGGCGCTTACGGCCCTAGTGTGAGTGTCTCGACCGGAATTACTGAAGCTGGCACCGAGATTAACGACCTTACCTGGAACTGGAACGCGGGCGTGTTTCTGACCTGGCCGCTGTTAGAAGGGGGGCTTACGCGCGCACGCACGCGCGAAGAGCGCGCCCGTCTGGAAATTGTGCGTGCACAGTTCGAGCAGCTGCAGCAACAAGTGCGCTTCGAGCTGGAAGAAGCGCGACTGGGCGTGCGTGCTGCCAAAGCCGTGGTGGAGGCAGCCGACGAGGCGCGGATCAACGCCCAAGATCGTTTGAAGTTGGCAGAGGGACGCTACGCTGCCGGGGTGGGCAACGTGATCGAGCTTGGCGACGCCCAGCTTGCGCTCTCGAATGCAGAAGCGCAGCGCGTCAACGCCGAGTATGACCTGTCGGCCGCACGCGCGCTGCTGCTCAGTGCCCTGGGCAAACCAGGGTGAGGCTCACCATGAGATTGCATTCGCACGCCAAACCTTACCGTTTGCAATCGTGGTGCAGTTCGCGCAGGCCGGCGCGCTGGCTTGCGATCGGGCTGCTGCTTTTCCTCGGCTGCGGCGCCCAAGAACCCCAGGCGGGCTCAGGCCGGGCAGCTTTGCGCGCGCAGAAATCGTGATCGAGGGCGCAGCGCAGGTACTTACCATCCCGAGCTCGGCTGTCGTCACCTTTGCCGGCATCGAAAAGGTGATCACAGTCGCCGAGGGTAAGGCGGTCGAGAAATCGATCGTGACAGGCAGGCGCAGCCAAGAGCTCACCGAGGTGTTGTCCGGCCTCGAAGCGGATGAAACGGCTCACAGCGCGCCCAATCGAACCTTAGTGCGTCGTGCTGCCACCGATCGACTTCTTGGAGTTGGCATTGGGCGGGGGATTGTTGATATAGCCGTCGAGCACGATCTTGCGGTGCGGCAGAAATGCATTCTCGAGCGCCGGCGAGATCTTGAAACGGGTGACTCCATCCACGACCTCGAGGTCTGAATCCTTTTCGCTTACGTGCACAAAACCCAGGGCTGCCGGCCAGCTCAAACCTCCGCCCAAGTTCGCGTTGTTGCTAAAGCGGTGGCAACCCGCACACGATTGAGTCTGCGCCCGCGCCACGATGTCATCGGGAGTAAGCGTGCTTCCAAGGGTGGCAAGCTGGCTATCGAGCGCGGAGCGGAATGCGCTCGGAGCGGTTCCGAAGTTGAGTAAGTAGTTGGTTTCCGTAGAACCGGACGCCTGACTTTGCGCCGAGTTGTAGATGTCGGGAATATCCATGCGCAGCCCTGCAAGCGTGGTTGCAGAAAGGTCGGCGGCCACGCTCGGGAAGTAAGCTTGGAATGCCGCAGCGTTCGGGTCGGTCCAGGCGGCATTGAACAGTGGGCCGAAGGGATTGGTCTTGTTCGTGACCGGCACCATGGTCAGGTCACAGGCTGCCGCCACGCACGTCTTCAGCAGCTTGAACTCTCTGAGCGACCAGAAGCGCGGGCTGATGGGGGCGGGCTGAACGAACTGATTGGTGCGGATCTGACCAAAGCTGTTTGGGTTGTTGCCAAAGTGATTGACGTGAACAACGGGCGGAATGTTGGCAAGCCCGTTGAAGTAGAAGTTCTCGAGGGCCGCAGCGCGACTCGTCATGCTGTCGTTCTTGCTGAGGTCGCCCCAGAAATCGGCGATCTTCTTGCAGCCTTTGAGCCCCTGGCCCGGGTGAGGATTGGGCAGGGTAGCTTCGAAGATGACCAGGTTGCGCGCAGTGCTGTTCGTACGACCCGCTGCGCGCGCATACACGATGCGATGCTCGCCACAGTTGCTGCCGTCCAGGGGCGCCAAGTCGAAGCGATTGAACAGTGCGATTGGGATGAATTCGCAAGGCGAGCCGACCGCGAAGGGATCACAGGTTGCGTCCGCACCTTCGGCGAGCGTGCCGCGGCAAGAGTAAGGATAACCATTGATCACCGGGCCGTAGGTCGTATCGACCGTGTCGTCGCAGTGAACGCCACGTCCGAGACCAGGCCCGGGATTTTGCGTATCCCACCACTGCTGGTGCAGCGCAGTGGCGGTCATGCCGGCAACACCCGACTGCGCCACGAGCTGATTCAAGACCCTCTGATACGAAAACCCGGCGAGCATCGGCTGCTCAGTCACGACCAACGAGCGCCGGATATTGATGTTCGATGCCGCGGTCGCAACCGGCGCGCCCGGTCCGCTCGCAGCGCCCGCGTCACCGCTACCGCCGCCATTACCGCCGTTGCCGTTGGCCGTTGCCGCAGCCTGGGAGACGCTCTGCAGGTCGAACTGGTCTTGCTCCCCGGGCTCGGCTCCTGCGCACCCCCCAAGCAAGACGGCTGCCAAGGCGAGCCGCTGGGTTCTACGACCTTGGCTCTGCATCCCCACACGCTTTTTCGACGACATCCCTGACCTCCGAGTTGCGCGTTTTTTCGCAACCTGCTTAGTCGTAATATCGGGTGCGTGTGACTTTAAGTCCTCAGGAAGAGCTGGTGTTTAGTAATTAGATTATATCGAAGCTAAGGAACGGATGAACCGAGTTCCTGGAGGAGCTCAGGGGCCTCTGATCTCATCTCATTCTGGAGCCTTACAAAGTAACTCGTTCTTAGGGTCCGAACAAAAGGCGATGAATAGGTAGTCGTAGGGAACCAGCGCGTCGGCCTTACCCCCTGGGTCCATCGAAATGCTCGCATTGATCGGCCACAAGGCTTTGGCGGCACGACCGTTATGACAGTTGACGCAGGTGGCACCGTAAGTCGGCTCGTTGGTGGCGGCATTGATGCGCACATAGAACCATTCCCCTTCGTACTTGGTGGCATCGAGCACGGCGATCTTAGCCATCACCAAACCGCCGCTAAAAACATAGGTGACTCCGTCGGGCTCAAGCTTATAGCTGTCCTTGACGATGACAGATCCCGTGGGCATGACCAGACGCGAGGCCTTGCCTGCTGCGACCCAAGCGTCAATCGCTTGCTTTGCGATGTAGTTCTGGCGAACGCGCACCTGAGCGCCGTGGCCTGGCGTGACGATCAGCGGACGCGGGTCGCCGTCAGGCTCGAGCATAGGAAACCAGTTCTCTACGTAACCCTGCGCCTGTATCAGATCGTAAATCAGCTTGGCGCGGTCTGCATCTACCAGCTCTGGCCCGCCCAGGTTGGGCACCGCAGTCAGGTCGATGGGCTCGGGCGTGATCGGTCCTGCGTCCTCACCGGCGTCTGTCGTCTGCTCGCCTGCGTCGACCTCGACGGTAGCGTCGAGCTCCACGCCAGCATCTTCGCTCGTGGGCACGGGCTCGCCCGCGTCAGCAGCACCAGCATCCATGGCTTCGTCGATCGCGTCTGGCTCTGGGCTCTCGTCGCCGTCAGCTCCACCATCTTCGACCTGAGCATCGTCCTCTAACGGACAGCCCGCGCCTGCGACCAGTGCCGACACCAACAATATGCGCACCAAACTCTTATGAAAACCCATCGACCCACCCCCCTTGTCACGCACTTATGAGCGTAACGATGCGGGTCGTTTGAGTCCTAAGCGTGCACTGATCGTTTAGCGTCTGCTCTAAGCGTAAGGTGTGCTGCCAAGCATAATGCTCAGAACACACCTCGCTTGTGCAGCGCAGATCAGAGCACTGCGGCTACACCTAGCGTTCCTACGAGCTCGTCATGAAAGTCGTTGAAGTCGTAGTACTCGACATCGAATTTCACACGTACGCCGAAGCCGACAGAGATGTCGGTGCCGACCGTATAGCGAAGTACCTGGCTGTTCTTGCTGAGCTCGCTTGCGCTCAACACGTTGCCAAAGCGCCGCAACCCATCAAAGCGTCCCACTAGCTCCATGCGCGGCAGCACCGGAAACAATGCCTCGACATAAAAGCCGTCTTTAAGCGCGTAGCGGTCGAACTTACCGTTTCTTCCGGGGCCGAATTTGAACCTGCTGCTTGGGTCCTCGCCCAGATTCATCTCCGTGCGACGCAGCAGGTATTCTGCTCGCAGCTCGAACCGTTTGACGCGAGCGTAAAAGTCAGCGCCCGCGATCATGTAGCTGAGCTTGGCGGCAGGGTCGTACATGCCGTACATGCCCGAGCCGCCGAGTGTGAAAGTAGTCTCCGCCTCGGACAGGTCCAAGGTCATCGACACTCTGCCGCCGCCGGTCGGTCGCGAATTGTTGTCGACATAGTAAGACTCGCCACTGCGCGAGAGCTTGAAGTCCACGTCCGTCCCGGCGTTGTCGCCGCGCAGACCGCCCACCGCATAGGCCGCGTAATCGAGCTGAAAAGAGTACCCAAACCAGTGCGTGCCGCCGATCTCGAGCCCGTTGTCTACATACGGCGCAGGCAGCACACCCAGGTTCCACTCACGCAGACGCACCATGCGTCCCATGTCGTAGGGCAGGGGTTTGTCGACCGTGCGATGGTTGGCCGGATCGTGGCGCAACGGAAACTCGCCAAACGAGGGATTGAAGCGACCGGCACGAAAACGCAGCTCATCGACAACCGTCAGGTCGACGTAGGCCATGTCGATTTCAAAACCGTGACAGCCAAAGCACAGCTTCACGTTGGTCGAGATGTGTTTATCGAAGTCGACTGCCAGCTTGACGCTCAGCTCTGTGGTAAAGCCGTCAAACGCGCGCTGCCGCGCCTTTTCGTCCTGGTCTTCGTTTTGCTGGTCGTACACATAAAGGTAGGACGACTGAACGGAGCCCGCGAAGTTGCGGTCCTGACCGACGGCAGGCCGGGACTGCAGCGCGACCACCACCACCGACATGAGTGCGAGTACGAGTGCGGCACGCCAGCTGGCATGACGAAGCACGGCCCGCGCGATGTTGAGCGAACGCCTCATCACTGGCCCTCCCCTGCTGTTGTCTGCGTCACGTCTTGTGCCTCTTCGGATGCCGGGTGGGTGACTGGATCTGCCGCAGGCTTCTGCGACTGCGCGGGTTCTTGCATGGCTGGGGGGGACGCGACGGCGCCCGGCTCTGCGCTCAGCGCAGGAAAAGCCTCGGGTTCCGCAGGCGGCGTGTATTCGTCAGTCGCCGACGCTTCGCCTGGCATACCACCCGCCTTGTCGTAGCCGAGCGTATACCAGTGCAGAAAGCGCAGAATGACCGGCTGCTCCTTGGGGCTTATCGCGCTGCCTGCGGTGCGCATCATACGCGCCACGTACAGATCCCAGTGCTTGGGATCGGTGACAGGTGCGTTCAGCGCCCGAGACAGGCCGTGACACTTGCTGCAGTTTTGAGCGAACGAGGCGTACTCGTCGCGCAGCTCGAGCGGGATCTTCTGCACGTCGATGTAGACCGTGCTTTCGCTGGGTTTTGCCCCGCCGCAGCCACCAGATAAGGTGAACCCCAGGACGATCAGCGCCGACAGCGCACGCGCGAGATCAATTGTCACGGGCACCCTCCACGATCCAGTCAGAGATCAACGTACGCTCGGCTAGCGAAAGGTAAGGTCCGTCGCGCGGCATGCGATCGCCAAAAGGCGGCGTTTCGCTCAGCTTTTGCAGGATGATGCTGGCGCAGGGGTTGCGGTCGACAATGATCTCGACGCCCGTCTGATCGCCGCCTTTGCGTAAGGTCTCGTAACCCGAGATCGTCAGACCGGACTCGAGGATCGCGAAAGGGTCCTCGTTTTGCGGATCATGACAGCGGCAACCGTTCAGGATCGGCCGAACCTGCTTGGCAAAGGAAACCGTTTTTTTCGGGTCGCTATCCTTGTTGCTGCAACCCATCGGGCCCGGCATTTCCTGACCACCATCGTCTGCGTGAGTCTCGCCACCGTCGGCTCCACTGCTTGCGCCCGCTTCGGGCAGGCCTTGGCCGCTGGTGGAGCCATTGCTAGAGCCATTGCTGGATCCACTGCTCGAGCCGCTGGCGGCTCCGCCTTCCCGGCCGCCTGCACTGCCGACATCGTCGTCGGTCGCAGCAAGCGGGCCCACGTCCGGCTTCAGATCAGAGATGCACGCTATCCATAAGCACGAACACAGCATCACAGCGCGGAAACCACGCATTCATCCCCCTCAAGCTGGCGCGCCTCCCCAGGCGCAGGCACACCGCCATGTTCGGCTGCCAGCGCCGAAAGCCTGAAATGGTTCATGAAAGCCTTAGACAATCACTAGCCGCCGCAACACTCAGCCCGATCTGAGCGTGCTCTGGGACACGCTTTTCATACTCTCGCACTCCTGTCTGAGGCTAAGAGGCGAGAGGACTGGCGGCGCGAGGCGATGTCGACTTGTCCTGAGATTACGCGGGTGCCAAGGCGAGCACGCAGCGCAACCGCGGCCCCCACCCGCGCGAGCGCAGCCAGAAGGGTGCCACCATGCACGACCAGGACATCGACGACGACAACGAGCTGCGCGAGGCGATGAATGACGCGCTCGAAGTCCTGGCGTTGCATTTGGGCGGTACCCGCGACACGGGCGGCCCCGTCGAGAACGCCACCCAGATCAAAGGCCGGGGCGAGCTCGGCGTGCTGCTGACAGACGTGGACGACCGCGTGCTCGGCCGCGTGTGGATCGAGTTCGGCGCCACTGCGCAGCCGCCAGAGGTCGCGCGCATCGCAAGCCAAGATGGCAGCGTGGGCCTGCACGCCTCGCTGCGTTCCGAAGCCGTGGAGCCCCCCGTGGCGCTCGAAGTATGGCTGAAGGGGCGCTGACAGGCGGCGTCGACATCTGACTAGTTGCGCGTTTGTTGTGTTGAGCGCGGCTAATGGCTACGACAACGAAGGGGCCCATGCCCCACCTCGGCCCACAGTCATGATAGCGATCGACGGTCATCCCATCAGCCCACGCGGCGCACTCGACGGCACGCGCTGGCTGGTTGTCGATAGCCAACCTCAAAGCCGCGCGCAGGCGATTGCGCGAGAGCTGCGCGCTGCGGGCTGTCACGTGCGACGCGTCGATGTGGTCGGTCTGCAGCTGGCACGCCTGAGCGCCTTTGACGCGCAGCTGGTGCTGATCGACGATGGCCAAGACATGCGCTTTCTACAGGAGCGCATCGGGAGCCATGCAGGCTTACGCTGGGCCAATATCCTGCGCACGGCCTGGCCAGCGTTGTGGCACGACGGCTCGGCCAAGCCCGACCTCGAGGCGCTCGCTCGGCACGCGTTGCCGCTCCTCGAGCCCGACCGCGCTCTGCATGAGCTTGCGCGCGGCACGGGCGATCTGTTCGAGGTACCCAGCGAGCCACTGGGCCCGATTCGGGCGCTGCGGGCCGTGTGCATGGCAAACGATGTCTTCCGTGTGACCTTTGCCAATGAGGGCGCCCAGGGCCACGTCGAGCTCGCAGGCAAGCTATTGCTCGGCGCCTGGTTTCAACGCGGTACGGATCCGATGTTGATGGGCGCAGAAGCCCTCGCCGGCGCGATCGACATGGACAGCGCGCTTGTCACCGTCAGGCGTAAGGTACGACCGAAGGCCCCTTGGTTTGTCAAGCCCCTTGACGAAGCACTCGAGCTTGCTCTGCACTCGATTCGCGAGCGGCGCCTCGGGGAGCACGATGACTCGCCGACCATGCGCATCGCACCCGAGCTTATCGCTGAGGCGGTAGGCGACGAAGCCCTCGACCCCGAAAGCGAGGCGACGCGCATTATGGTCGTGCCCAGCACGCCAGCACCCGGCGTGCAGACACCCAGCACGCACACACCCAGCGCGCAGGCACTCAGCGCGCATACACTCAGCGCGCATACACCCAGCGCGAGCACGCCCATCCCCAGCCTGCCTCCGGCTCGCTCCGGCGGTCTACCAAGGCTGAGCATGCCTGCAGCGTTGGGAGCGCTCGCAGTGCTGGGACTGCTTGCGGCGGGCTTGTCGCTCATGCGTTCGTCTGCGCCAACGTCGGCGGTAACGCCGGGTCGCGCGAGCTCGCAGGCCGAGGCGTCCGTTGCGCCGGGCGCGGGCGCCGTGTTGAGGACGCCGATCATATCTAAATCCCAAGCCTCGGCCGGCGCCGTGATCGGCCGCGCGGCTCCCAAGCCGAGCACCGCGCCCCTGCCAACCAAGCGCAGTCCAAAGGCCGCTACGCCGACCGCACGCCTGACTGATCTACAAAGCCGCAACATCACGGGCCTCGCTGCCCGCGCCAAGTCCGCGCTGCTCAGCCGCGATCTGGTCAGCGCGCGGGCTTTGGCGGAACGGGCGATCACGCTGCGACCGCGACGCGCAGAGTTTCGCCTGTTGTACGGAGACGTCCTAGCAGCGAGTGATCGGCACCAGGAGGCACTCGCCCAGTATCGGGAGGGCCTCAGACTCAGGCCTCAATCACGCACGCTGCAGCAGCGCCTGGCGCGGGTCAAAGCGGCACAGGCCCAGTACTGAGCATCACGCTGCGCGCAGACGGCGGCGTCGCGCCCGCACACAGCTGATCGCTACGGCACTGAGCTTGAGGACCCGCCAATCGCCCACTGGGGAACCCGCCCCGGCGTTGACCACGAGCCCAAAGGACGCGTTGTGGCGCGGGCTCGCCCAGGCGCCCGATCCGCCGTAGCCAAAGTGTCCAAATGCCCCTTTGATAGCGCCCATGCTCGTGGGCACGGCATGGTAACCAAGCCGCCAACCCATTGGTACGATCAACACACCGTCAGGTCCGCGATGCTGCACCTCGCTTGCCTTTCGTACCGTGTCGGGCGACATCAAGCGCACGCCGTCCAGGCTTCCTCCTGCTGCGAGCGCAGCGTACACGCGCGCCAAATCGCGGGCGGTAAATAGGCCGTTCACGGAAGGGATGCAGGCGCGCAACACGGCGGGCGACGACAGATCCCAGTGCTCGATGCCGCGTGGCGAAAAAGCATCCCGAATGCGTTGAAAGTTAGCAGGCAAGCCCACAAAGCGTAACGCGTGCTGCAGCACCCTGAGCCGCTGCTCGCGTTGCTTGGCCCGCGCCTTACTTTGTTCGGAACGCGGGCCAGGGGGACGCATCTCCCTCGGCGCGGGCAAACGTGCAGCGCGCGCGATCGCTTCCTCGGGCGCACCAATGAAGAAGTCTTTCAAGCCAAGGGGCTTGGCGATTTCATCGTCGACGAACTGCCCCAATGGCTTGTGCGAGACGCGGCGCACGATCTCACCGATCAGATGCCCGTAGGTAATCGCGTGATATGCATGAAAGCGGCCCGGTTCGTGCGCGGCTTTGGCTTGGGCCAAGGCGTCGATCGTCTTGTCCCAGTCCAGCAGAATGTCGACGTGCTCGACCAAGTTGCGCACATCGCACAACCCCGCCGAGTGGTTGAGCAGCTGCCGTACGGTAATCGATCCCTTACCTTGTTGCGCAAACTCAGGCCAATAACTGGCCACGGGCTCGTCGTAACGCACGAGGCCGCGATCGGCCAAGATGTGCAGCGCCGTGGACGCGATGCCCTTGGTGGTCGAATACGAAACGCTCGGCGTGTGCTCTTCCCAGGGCGCGCCGCGATGGTCACGTGTGCCGCCCCACATGTCAAAGACCGGCCGTCCATTGTGGTAGACGCAGACGGCCGCGCCTCCGAAGGGCTCCTTCGAGAGAACGGCTTGTAGAGCCCGCGCAAGCGGCTCAAACCCAGGTTCGTGGCTGCCAGACAACATCGTGCTGACACGCTATCGAGACATCAAAGCCGAGTAAAGCTTCAGAGTGCTGCGCGTCGCACGAAGGCTATAGTTCCGGCCCCATGCCGCCGCGCAAGCGCCTCGAGCTCGAAGAACGTCGCGCCCAGTTACTTTCGCTGGCGAGCCTGGCTTTTTCGGCCAAAAGCTACGACGACGTGTCCGTGGATGAGCTTGCGCAAGCAGCCCAGGTTTCTAAGGGCCTGCTCTATCACTACTTTCCGAGCAAGCGCGACCTGTATATCGCGATCATTCGCGAGGGCGCGGAAAAGCTGACCGCGCAGACGGTCCCTGATCCCGAGCTGCCGCCGCGTGATCAGGTTTTTGTCGGGGTCGATGGTTACCTGCGCTTCGTGCAGGAAAACTCGGCCATGTTCCTGACGCTGTTGCAGGGCGGCATCGGACGCGACCACGAAGTGTACGAAGTCGTCGAGCAGGTGCGACGCCGCTTTGTCGACCTGACGCTCGAACGGATCGGCCACGCGCTCGCAAGCCCCGCCCAGCGCACCTTGGTACGCGGCTGGGTTGGCATGGTCGAAGCGGCCAGCGTCGATTGGGTCGCGCACCCGAGCGTGTCGCGAGCGGATCTGACAAAGCTGCTCGTCAAAACCTTACTGTATACCTTGCAAATCGGCGCCAAAGCCCGCTGAGCGCATTCGCCACACACTGCAGCCGCCGACTAGCCTCTGACCACAGGCCCGATGCGCGAGCCTCTGCCCGTAGCGGCGCTACTATGCACGCGCGCGCAGGCCGCTGTCATGGGCGCGAGGGGGAGAGCAACAGATGGCAACACTTAACAACGAATCTGCGACGTCCGAGCATCAGGACGCGCTCACACTGCCGATCGCTAAGCAGATCTTTTCTAGTCAGACGCTGTCCGACGATTCGGACTTCGCGATCATCCGCCAGTATTACCACCCGAACGTGCGCTTTCGCGATGCGATCCAGGAGCTGCACGGGCGCGACGCGTTCATCGACATGACCAAGCACTTCATGAAGCGCTGCAGCACACTCGATGTGCACCTCAACGACGCCGCACAAAATGGCAACACGATCTTCTTGCAGTGGACGATGAAGATGCGTTTCGGCAAGTCGCCGCTCACGACGGCGCTCACGACGATCGAGGGCGCAACCAAGCTCTCGCTCGGCCCCGATGGTAAGGTTGTCGAGCACCGCGACTACTTCGACCTGTGGGGCGACACACTCGATGCGATCCCGGGCGTGGGCAAGCTCTATCGGCGCGCTGTGAAGTTGCTCGGCTGATCTCGCTCGCGTTGGCGGTAGCAGCGCAACGCCAAGCCTCAGCCTACCGCGCGGTCTTGCGTACACCGTACTTGAGCAAGATGGCGGTCCGAGCGGTCGGCACGAGCGCTAGGTTGCGCTCCTTTAAGCGTTTTGCGCTCCAATCGAGCGCCTCTTCGACCGTGCCGCACACCTCGTGGGGCATGGCTAGGGGCTGTAGCCACAGGATCGCAGTCAGGATGCCGCGCACGAGGGCGGAGTCGATCACGAACACGCTGCCCAAGGTGATCTCGCGCAGGCGTGCGTCGTGCTTCTTCAGCCATTCGGCCTGCAACTTACGCTGGGTGGGCGGGTTGTGGCCGGCCGCACGCGCGTCATGGATGATGACACGCGGCCTGGCGTCGGCGGCGTATAAGGTGCGCTCTACTTGGGCGAGATAGTCTTTGAACGCTTCGTCGCTCACGAGCCCACCGTAGTGGACCATGAAGATGGGCATGAACGAGACATCGACCGTAATGCACTCCATGACACCCCGTCTGATACAGCACACCCGTCGGCATACCCGTCGCATGTACAGACATGCCGCGTAGGTTAAGGGTACATGAGACTCAGTAGGCGCGACTAGTCAGCTCGAACTAGATAGCTTCGAGCACGGCCGCTGCGCCGATGCCGCCCGCTGCGCAGATGCCAAGCAACGCGAGCTCTTTTCCGCTGCGATGCAGCTCGTTGGCCATGGTGGTCACCATGCGTGCGCCAGTCGCGCCAAACGGATGACCTATCGCGAGTGAGCCGCCGTACAGGTTGAGAATCTCTTCTGCAATCTGACCCACCGCATGCTCGCGGCCGAGGCGCTCTCGTGCAAACGCATCGCTGCCGAGCATCTTGAGCACGCTCAACACCTGGGCGGCAAATGCCTCATGCATATCAACGACATCGATGTCGCTGAGCTCAAGGCCGGCCCGCGCGAGCGCCTTGGGCATGGCGAGTGCCGGCCCCATCAACAGTTGATCGGCGGGATCGACCGCGGTGTACGCCCAGCTGCGAAAGGCTGCGAGGGGCGTGTAGCCGAGGGCGCGCGCCTTTTCTTCGCTCATCAACAGCACGCTCGCAGAACCGTCAGTCAGAGCGCTGGCGTTGCCTGCCGTAATCGTGCCGTCTTTGGCGAATGCGGGCCGCAACTTGGCCAGCTTCTCCACGCTGGTGTCTGCGCGCACGATGCGATCGGTGTGCACCCAGCTGCCGTCGGGCGTCTCGACCGGCACGACTTCATCGGCGAAAATACCGGACTCGATCGCTTTGGCGGCGCGATGATGCGAACGCACCGCAAACGCATCCTGCGCCTCGCGCGAGATCTCGTTACGGCGCGCCATACGCTCGGCCGACTCACCCATGACTTCGCCCGTGGTGCGCTCGGCGATCTTGGGCTGACGCGGCATGATCTCGCTGAGCGGCATCATCTGCGCAAGCGCGCCCATGATGTCACCGGGAGTGGCACCCTTACCAAAGGCAAACGGTGCGAGCGCGTGGGTAAGCTTGGTGGGGAAGGTAAGCGAGGCATTGCTGGTCGAGTCCGAGCCGCCTGCGATCACGATGTCCGCCTCGCCGCGCTCGATCGAAGCTGCAGCGAGTGTCAGGGCTTGCAAGCCCGAGGCGCAAGCGCGCGTCACGGTCATACCTTCCACATGGGATGGCAGTTTGAGATCGAGCACGATCTCGCGGGCCACGTTGGGTGCGGTCGGCGGGAAGATCACGCCACCCCAAATGATCGAGTCGATTTCCTTGCGCGGCACGTTGAGCTTATCGAGCAACGCGCCCGTGGACTTGACGCCCAGGGCGATCGTGTCGAGCTTGGTGAACTCGGCAAACGCTTTTACAAAGGGCGTACGCAGCCCGCCCACGATCACCGCGCGACGTCCGCTGCTCTGCGTCTGAGCCTGTGCTTTTTTCTTGCTTGCCATGCTGTTCACTCCGTTAAGCGCCGACAAAGGCGCCGCCGCATACCCGCAATACTTGACCCGTCACGCCGACCGAGCCCGGTGACGCCAAGAACGTGATCGCTTGTCCCACGTCGCTTGGCTGACCGCCCTGTCCAAGCGCCGACAGACGCCGCGCCACTTCACGAATGGCCATGGGAATGGCAGCCGTCAAGCGCGTCTCGATGAACCCAGGTGCTATCGCGTTGACCGTGATGCCGCGCGCTTCGAGCTTGGGTGCAAGACCCTTCACAAAGCCGACGATGCCGCTCTTGGACGCCGCATAGTTGGTCTGGCCGCTGTTGCCCGCGATGCCGGCGATCGAGGACAGACACACGATGCGACCCCCGGGCCGCAACACGCCATCGAGCAGCGCTTCGGTAATGCGGGCGACGGCACCTAGGTTGATGTCGAGGCACTGATCCCAGATTTCCGGCTTCATGTTCGCAAGCATTTTGTCGCGCGTGACGCCCGCGTTGTGCACGACCACATCGACGCCACCGAAGCGATCTTTCAAAAAGGTTGCGATCTGCTTGGGTGCCTGAGCATCGGAGACATCCGCCAGCAGCACGGTGCCGCCGACCTTACGCGCCACTTCGCTAGCCTGGGCATCATCGGCCGGTCGATCGAGCACCACCACGTGGGCGCCTTCGGCCGCCAAAATCTCGGCCGTCGCTGCGCCAATGCCGCGCGCGGCACCGGTGACGAGCACGACCTTGCCGCTCAACACGCGCGTGTACACGCCGTTGTCGCTCTCGGCTTTGACTTGCTTGGTCACGCGCAAGGGCTGACCGGACACGAACGCCGAGGCACTCGACAGTAAGAAACGCAGCACCTGGTTCAGGCGCGGCTCGGCCCCCTTGGCGACGTACACGAGGTTGGCGGTCGCACCGTTTTTGCCCACTTCCTTGGCCACGCTGCGGGTAAAGCCATCGAGCGCGGCACGCACAGCGGCTTCTTCTGCGTCCTTGGCCTCTTCGGGCGGACGACCGAGCACGAGCACGCGCGCCGACTTATCGAGACCGCGAACACGTGGCTTGAAGAACTCATAGAGCTTCTTCAGGTCATCCGTGGTGCGTAGGCCGGTCGCATCAAAGACAAGCGCCTTGACTTTCATACCTTCGGGCAGCGCGTCTGCATCGAGCTTATGCGGCCTGCGCCCGTAGGCTTCACCGGGTTCGCTAAAGGCACTGAGCAACTTATCGCCGACCACGTAGGCATCGGCGCCTGCGAGCACGAGCGTGTGCGCGAGCACGTCTGCGAGGTCGCCTTCGCCACCGACCACCGCCGGCTTATCTTCCAACAGGCGCTCGACGGCGGCGCCACGCGGACGCTCAAGCACTGCAGGCATCGGAATGGGTAGACCCGCCGACTGGATAAGCTTCTTGGCCGTGGGGTTCTGAGACAACTCCAACAGAAAATCAGACATGGGCTCTCCTGTTGGGCGCAACTTGCGCGCCCTGCTGTGAAGTGAGACTCGCAGCAATCACGTTTCGAAACTTCCTACCAAGTACGCGGGACCACCCTTGGCCACGCCCACGAACACATCTTGATCGCGCACGTACAGCCCCACCTTCGCGGGTAATACAAGCGGCTTGGTGAAACGGCAATTCCAGCGCTTGATGCGCGTGACGTCGCCGGCGAACAACCCGCGATTGATGCCCTCGATCGCCCGCGCCATCGTGCCAAAACCATGCAAGATAACGTTGGAAAACCCGAAGGCTCGCGCGTAACCCGGTACCCAGTGCACGGGGTTGAAGTCACCGGTCAGCTTGGCGAAATCCAAGCCCGCATGGGCAGACAACTTGAAGTACGCAAGCTCGCGCGCATCGTCAGGCACGCGCGACGCTTCTTTCTTGTCTTTCTTCTGCGAGCCAGCGCTCCCCTTACCGTCTTTGTCTTTCTTTGCGCCCGACAGCGGCACGATCGCAAACATGTCGGCTATCAACGCGTCCGGCGCGCTCGGGGTCGAGGTCACCACGCGCTGCTGCAGAACTGCGCGCCTGCCATCGTCATCGATGCTCTCCAGATGGGCGCGAACAGTCAGGGGCTCATTGGCTGGCAAGGCGGAGCGGATCTCCATGTTGCAGCCGCCGTTGAGCACGCGTGCCATCGGATAGGGCACACCCTTGAGTGTCTGGCCCCCGAGCCCAAACCCCCACTGGGGAAACAGATGGGCGGGCAGTGTACCTTTGTAAGCCGAGGGGTCGCCGCCGACGTGACGAATGTAATCGCGCACAAGCTCGGCACTGCGCGGTGCGTAGGTGGCTTCGATCGTAGGCCCAGGCACTTGCGGCGCGCCCGCGGCGGGCTTACCTCGCAGCTGCTGCTCGATCGCGGATAGCGCGACGCGCCCGAGCGCTGAAATAGTGGCCCCTTGCTCAAGAATATGGCGATTGGATACCGGCACGCTCAGCCCCCTGATTCGTTGCCACGCCCTACCACGTGGCTGCGGAGTAACTGCCATACGGTAGGCACGGCGCAAGCAAAAGCGCTCGAACCGCCTTAAATCGTAGCCTCAAACCGGCTCGGCTCGGACGCACCACGCTGAAATCGTGCAGGAATATATACCAAATACTCAGAATCGCGCGGGGCCGACCTAGACTACCGATTGGTAGTCCATTACAAACCAATTGGTAGTAATGGACGTCCGAACGCATACCCTACGGGCCGCCACCCGCCGCTTTGCGCGCCAGGGCTTCGACTCGACCTCGCTGCAGGAGATCGCGGACGAAGTGGGCGTGAAAAAACCCTCGCTGCTCCATCACTTCCCGACCAAAAACGATCTGTTGCGTGCGGTGCTCGACAACCTGTTCGATCACTGGACCGACCGGCTGCCGCGTTTGCTCGAAGCGGTCACCAGTGGTCGCGGCCGCTTTGAAGCGATCACCGCCGAGCTATTACGTTTCTTTCGCGAGGATCCGGACAGGGCGCGCCTGATCGTGCGCGAGCTGATGGACAGACCGGAGGCGATGCGCGGGCGCCTGAGTCAGACGCTGACGCCCTGGCTCACGTTGATCGCCGACTACATGCGCAAAAGCCAGGAGGCTGGGCAAGTGCAGGCCGATCTCGATCCTGAGTCGTACATTCTGCACATCGTCACCCTGACCGTCAGCTCGATCGCAGCGCTGCCCGTGCTCGGTCACGCTTTCGTAGGCGAGCGCGAGGAGATAACCGACCGTCACGTCAAAGAGCTGCTGCGCATCGCCCGCACCAGCTTGTTCAGCGGCTAGTTTGCGCGACGCCGGTCAGTCAGGTGCTCTAGCTGTCATGCTGTCGTGTCTTGATGCACGGTTTGGCGCGCGGGCGCCCTCTAGCTGACCGGCATTGCAGCTAGGCGGACAACGTGCGCAGGCGCAGCTTCTTGGCGCCGGGCGCCCTCATCCCCAACCCTTCTCCCACTCTTGTGGGAGAAGGGAGGAGAACTGGAGAACTGTGTCTGGCGAAGGTCCGGTAGCGCTTCGACTGTTGGCGCGCGCCGCGGCAGCAACAGGCGTGATCGCCCACCTCTTCTTTCTCCTCCCTTCTCCCACCGATGTGGGAGAAGGGTTGGGGATGAGGGCGCGGGCGCGGGCGAGGGTGCGCCGCCATCACCAGCTGACCGGCATTGCAGCTAGGCGGACAACGTGCGCAGGCGCAGCTTCTTGGCGCCAGGCGGACGCTGGTGGTCGCTGCCCTCGGGCGGAAGCAAGTCAGCGACCAAGTCGTAGTCTGCCGCGTCGGTGACGAGCGCCTTACGCAGGTCACCGGGCTTGGCTTCGCCGTTGGCAAGATAGACCTTACCGTCGATGTCCGGTGCCTGTCCTTTGTGACGACCTTCGAGCAAAAACTCGCTCTCGTCGCTCATGCCCTCGACGAGCACGTCGATTGTCTGCCCGACCATCTTGCGCAGCTTTTTGCGGCTGATCGGGCGCTGTAGCTGCATCAGCTTGCGATGGCGCGCAGCGATCGTCTTCTCGGCGAGGACGTCTTCCATGCCACCTGAGCGTGTGCCCTCCTCGTGCGAGTATTTAAACACGCCCACGCGATCGAACTCGGCCCACTTCACGAACGCGCACAGCTCGTCGAAGTCTTCTTGCTGCTCGCCCGGATGGCCGACGATGAACGCCGTGCGAAAGGTAAGGTCAGGAATCTCGTTGCGCATGCGTTCCACGAGCTTGCGCTGGCGATCGGGGCCGTGGCCGCGACGCATGATCTTGAGCATGCGCTCGCTTGCGTGCTGCAGCGGCATGTCGACGTAGGGCAGCACCTTGGGATGCTGCGCCAAAAGCTCGATCACCTGCTCGGTCAGCTTCTCCGGATACAGATAAAACAGGCGCATCCAGTTGAGATCCTGAATGTCTCCGAGGGCGCGCACCAGGTCGGCCAGGTTGCGGTCGTCATCTGCAAAGTCGCGACCGTAAGACACGGTGTCCTGACTGACGAGGTTGATTTCCTTCGTACCGCGCGCGACGAGGCCCTGTACTTCTTCGACGATATCGGCGATAGGCCGACTGCGCTGCTTGCCGCGCATGCTCGGGATGATGCAGAAGCTACAGGTGCGCGAGCAGCCCTCCGCAATCTTCACGTAGGCGCTGTGCGTGGCCATCGACGGCAAGCGCGGGTCGCTGGCGCGAAACATGTAATCGGCAGGGTTGCCCACAAGCATGCGCTCGACCGGATGGTCCTCAGTCGAGCGCAACACCGCGCCGAGCTTGAGCATGTCGCTCGAGCCAAGGAAATGATCGACCTCGGGCATCTCTTTGCTGAGCTCGTCGGGATAGCGCTGCGACAGACAGCCAGAGACGACGAGCTTCTTGCAGCTGCCGGCTTCCTTGTAGCCGCCCATTTCGAGGATGGTGTCGATCGACTCTTCCTTGGCCGGTCCGATGAAGCCGCAGGTGTTGACGACGATCACCTCGGCCTCGCCGGGCTCACTCACGATGCGGTATCCCTCGCCAGCTCCGACGCCGAGCATGACCTCGGTATCGACCCGGTTCTTGGGGCAGCCAAGGGATACGAAATGAATGGTTTTCTTGGGGGCGCTCGACACGACCCCGTAGGGTGCGGACCAGATCTCGGGGCGTCAAGGCGCAGCAACCACGAGCCGTGATGCAGATCGCGTTTTCGCCCGACGCTTTGCCCTAATGCCCGTCAGCCGACGCCCTCGCCCAAGCGATAGAGCGCGCC
>JBBSJC010000100.1:0-18056 GCA_038257655.1 Polyangiales bacterium
AGATTACCCAGCGCTTTGAAGGCGTCGGCGCGGGCGTGCGGGCCTTGATGCAAAAGGCGCAGAACGATAACTCCCTGGGCGTGCTTGGGTTACTTGCTGACCGTTTGGATTGTCCAGCGGAGCTCACACAAGCTTTGGCTGGTGCGCTCGGCGAACGCCTTCAGTACGTGGTCGTCGAAGACTTCGCCGCCGGTGCACGTGCGGTCGCAGCCTTGCGCGAGCAGAAGAAGGGGCGCGCGACCGTCATGCCGCGTTCGCCGCGAGCACGGACGGCGGTAGCCTCCACTTTGCCAGGCCGCGACGGTGTCGTCGGTTGTCTTGCCGACTTGGTGCGCGTCGCACCGGACGATGAGACCCTCGCGCGTAATTTGTTGTGCGACGTGTGGGTGGTCGAGAACCTGAGTGTTGCTCAACGCGTCTACGACGAAGGCGCATTTGAAGGCACGCTCGTTACGCGCCAGGGCGAGCTGGTCGGTGCAGATGGCCGCATCACGGGCGGTAGCGGCGAAGATGCCGGCGCCCATATGCTCGAAGTCAAACGCGAGATCCGCGAGCTTGTACCCGTGGTTGCGCGCCTCGAACAGGAGCTTGTCGCCTGTCAGGCGCGGGTGAGTGAGCTGCGCACCTCGATTGCCCGCGATCAGGCCGAGCTCGATGCCACGCGCACCGAAGGCCACGATGCCGAGCTTGCGATCGTGCGCGCCGAAAAAGATCTGAAGCGCGCCGAAGAAGAGCTCGCTCGGGCGCGCGATCGCGTCGAGCAGCTGGCGTTTGAGACGGACGATTTGTCCTCGAGCTTGGCCGAGGCGAGCCAGGAAGAGACGGAGTCGCGCTCCGAAATCGAAGGCGCGCGCGCGACCAAATCAGGTGCCGAGGCGGACCTGGAAGGCTTTGCTCAGATCAGCAGCGAGCGCCGTCAGCAGGTTGAAGCGCAGACGACCGTGGTGACCGAAATCCGAGTACGCGCGGCCGAGGCACGCCAGCGCGTGCAGAGTGATCGCACTGCGCTCGATCGCGTGCAGCGTGGCTTGGCAGATCTGCAGCTGCGCTTTTTGCGCGTCGAGAGCGAGCTTGTCGATAACGTCGAGAAGCAAGGCCAGGGCGCGGCCCAGGTCATGCTTAATCGCGAAGAGCTCGGCAACAAAGTGGGCGACGCGAAACAGGCGGCCGAGCACTTGAGCGAGGCAAGGGCGGCCTACGATTCGAAGAAGCTTGCATTGAGCGGACGCGAATCCGGGATCAAGGAGCTGCGCGGGCGCATCGACACAACCGTCACGCGTTCAAACAAGCTTGCTCTGACGGAGCGCGAGCTTGCGATGTCGATTTCACGCCTCGTCGAGCAGAACTCAGAGCGCCACCGCACGGACGTGCGGCTCGTGCTCACGGACTATCACGCGCGCGACCTGCCGGATGCGGCCACCACCGAGCGCATTCACGAGCTCGATCGGCTGCTCGATCGCATGGGCCCTATCAACCTGACTGCGATCGAAGAGTACGAGGAGCAGTCCAAGCGCTATGAGTATCTGATCGCGCAGAAGACCGATCTCGAGACCGCCCTCGAGCAGCTCGAGATGGCGATCAAGCAGATGAATCGCGAGAGCAAGAAGCTCTTCCGCGAGACCTTCGACTCCGTGGCGGCGCGCTTTCAGCAGATCTTTCCCAAGCTGTTTGGCGGCGGGCACGGCGAGCTCAAGCTTACTAATCCCGATGACATGCTCGAGACGGGTATCGAGATCGTGGCGCAGCCGCCCGGCAAGCGCATCGGTGCCATGGAGCTGATGAGCGGCGGCGAAAAGGCCCTGACGGCCGTGTCGCTTATCTTCGCGCTCTTTCAGCACAAGCCGAGCCCGTTCTGTCTGCTCGATGAGGTCGATGCACCGCTCGATGAAGCGAACATCGGCCGCTTTGCCGACGCCGTGCGCGCGATGACCAGTCACTCGCAGTTCATCGTGATCACGCATTCCAAGCGCACCATGGAGGTCGCGGACGTGCTTTACGGCGTCACCATGGAAAAGCCGGGCATCTCCTCGCTGGTCAGCGTCGAGCTGCGTCAGGGTAGCCAGAAGCGCGCGGCCAATCCCGAGTCCGCGGTCGCCTAGTATCAGTCGTCGCCGCGCACGCGTCCGCGGCCCTGCTTCTTGTCAGACTGCTTGCTCTTGTCGTCGAGACGCCTGCGCTTGGCCGCTTTACTCGGCTTAGTGGCGATGCGGCGCTTTGGCCGGACCAGCGCCCGCTGCACGAGCTCGACTAGCTTCTCGCGTGCGTTGTCGAGGTTACGCGGCTGCTCGCGATGCTCCTGGCTCACGATCAGGATGCAACCTGCAGAGTCCACGTTGCGTCCCGATAGCGCGACGATACGGAGACGCGTGCCTTCATCGATCCAAGGCACGGCGCGTGGATCGAAGGTCAGCTGAATCTTACTCTCGGTGCGATTGACGTGCTGGCCGCCCGGCCCGGACGCACGCGCGGTTTTGTAGCTGATCGAGGGCCCAGGCAGCACACGCCTGGAGTCGATGCGAAGGTCCTCCGACATATGGCCAGCATACCGCAGCTTTTTAGGCGCGAATGCCTGCTTTATAAACAGTGGACTACATCAGGCGATGTCGCTGGCAGCTGGGGGGCTGGAGAGCACGCCGCTGCGTACCGGCGGCGCGAGTGCCCGTGATACCAGCGCAAGTCCGACCGCGAACATACTCAGCGCAAAACAGCTCGCCCACAGGACCTGGGAGCCGGCCCGCGACAGCAGCGCCCCACCGAGCACCGGACCGGTCGCCATGGCAAGCGACCACGCCACCGCCAGGGCGCCTTGATACCGTCCGCGTTGGTCGACCGGTGCGAGCGCCGCCACCACGGTGGCAAGCATGGGCACGACCGCGATTTCTCCCACGGTCCACACCATCACGGCCACAAACTGCACCCACCCAGCGCGCGATGCGCCATGCAGGCCGAAGCCGACTCCGTGGGCAAGGGCGCTGTAGACGAAGACTCGCTGCGTCGGCTGCTTCTGACAAAAGCGCATGATACTTGGCTGGGCGAGCACGATCAGCACGCCGTTGCACGCCATCAGCGAGCCGAACATGCCTTCGTCAAAGCCCGATTCACGCAAGTACAATGGTAAGGTGAAGGTCGCCTGCGAGAACACGAGGGCGAGCAGGTACTGCAGGCCAAGGAAAGCCATGAAACTGCGATTGCGCCACAGTGCTGCAGAAGTCTTGTCGCGCAGCGCGGGACTTACCTGAGGTCGTGTTTCCGGTAGGCGCCAGGCGATCAGCAGGGCGTAACTCAGGGTGGTTGCTGCATCGATGTAGAACAGCAGCGCATAATCGATGCGCGCGATCAGCCCGCCCGTTGCCATCGCGATCGCGAAACCGAGATTGATGGCCCAGTGATTGGCCGAGAACGCCAGATAGCGCTGCCCCTCAGGCACGATGTCGGTGATCAGGGCACCGAAGGCGGGACGATACAGCTCGCTAAAGCAGGCGAGGGCGAGCACCGCGCACAGGCTCCCTATCATGCCGTGCGTGCGACCGAGCACGAGCATCATGCCGGAGCCGCCGAACAGGGCGATCAAGATGGTAAGCTTGCGGCCGATGCGATCGGCAAGCACACCGCCGACCCACGACGCTGCAATCTGCCCGGCGCCATACGCGCCGACGATAAGACCGGCTTGCTCGGTGGTCAGCCCGGCACGGGAGGTCAGATACAGGCCAAGAAATGGCAGCACCACCCAACCGATACGGTTGACGAGCACCCCCACCCAGAGCGTCCAGAACAGACGCGGCAGCGCTGCGTAATCACGCCACATCGGCGCTATCGCTAGCAGCTCCGCTGGGTATCTTCAAACACGCAACTCGACCCTAAACGCACCGGTCAGCTCAAAAACCGTTCAGCGCGTCGACGACTTTGAACAGATCCCCATGCTCGTAGAAGTCGACCGCGATGAAGTTGGGAAGTTGTCCGGTGTCGCTCTGGCACTTGCGCCCGCGCGCGTAGAGGATGTCGTAGTTGTTGACCTGCTTAGCCCCCTCCTCATTCGGCAGGTAGACCGTGCCAATACCGCTCGAAAGCCAGTGATTGACCAGAAACAGGGGATTGTTCGTCGCGCCGCGATTGAGGACACATGTGAACTGGCTGGCAGTGCGAAACTCGTAGGGCGTGTCCCAGGCGATGTCCCAAACGTGCTGAAACCAAGCGGGCGGCGGACGCCCGTTTTCGGCCGTGACTACCAGACGCGTGTTGCCTTCGATCATCTGCGCAAGCGTCGGCCATTCAGTGTCGACGGCATGGGTGTAAAGGTAAGGATTGAGGCCGGCGCCGGCAAAGTCTTGGGCAATCTGATCGGCCGCCAAGCCATCCTGGTAGATGATCGTCACGACCTCGCGCGGATGGGCAGCAAGAAACGTTTTGAGAATATTGAGCCAGTCGGCGTGCGGCGTGTTCTTCAGCGAACAAGGGCCGTGACACAGCACGTGCTCACCGTTGTGGTCGTAGACGTCCATCAAGAAGCCGCGCACACCATCGTCAAGCTGCTTGCCTAGTCCGCTGCCCTGGTTCGCGATGAGGGCGCCATACCCATACTCCTGTGCCGCGTGCGAGTTGTGAGTCGATGGGTACGCGACCTCGTTGTAGCGACGAGTGCACAGCTCGACATGTCCGTTGCAGGGCAGGGCATCCGTCGCTGCGCCGTCGGACGTGCCGGCGTCCTCGCGCAAGCTGGCATCGCTGCGCACGGCAGCGTCGTTGCCTGCACCGCCATCCGAAACCATCGCATCTTGGGGGCCAAGATCGGCGCGTGAATTGCCTGAGCCTTCGTCTGCGATGCTGCAGGCGCCCAGCGCGAGCAAAACGCTGAACCCTAGGGGACGCTGATCCATGATTGGCGACGCTACAAGCAGTGCCTCCGCTCCGCAACGAGACCTTACGTTTTCTCGAGCTACTGTTGTTTCGACTACACCCACCGGGCCGCGCACCGCGCACTCATACAGGAAGGTTCCTTGCGCGAGCGTGTCGATGGGGTGCAGTTGTGTAGCTCCAGCGAATCAGCACATTTGCGAGAACTAAGGCGACGCTGTGGGCTCTAAGTCCCCGTGTGGGGAGGTCCCGATGAAGCTGCCTTGGTTACCTGTGTTGATGATGACGCTTTCTGCCTGCGGAGCGCATGCGGCGGAACGCGTGCGTCCCAAGTCCGGTCCCAAGCCGCGCGTCGAATCGCACGCCGAGCACGATGCGCGGGTCAACCGCGCGGTGCAGGTGCGCGGCATCGAGGGCACGCTCTCAAGCTTTGACGTGCGCACCGCGATGGAAGGGCGCGGTCGTGACTTTGCGGCCTGTCACGAGCCTCGCGCGCGCGCGTTGCCGGTGCTTTCAGGTCGCATCGAGTTTGCGATTCAGGTGGCGGTCGACGGTCAGGTTAACCGCGTGGAAGTGCGCGCCTCGGACTTGGGCGACCGCGAGCTTGAGCGCTGCCTGAGCGAAGTGATTCGCAGCACGCGATTTCGCACGCCGAACGGCGGCGTTGCGAACGTCACCTGGCTGATGGCGCTCGAGCCCGCAACCGCGGGGCGCTCGCCGGAGGCCTGGGCAGCAGGCCGGGTATCGCGCATCATAGACAAGAATATTGACGATCTCAAAGACATCTGTGACCTGCGCACATCGTCAAGCAACTTTACCGCCACCGCCTACGTGAGCGCCCGCGGTCGCGTGGTGGCTGTCGGGGTGGCGTCGCCCGAGGGTAGTAGCGATGCGCACTTGGATTGCGTGGCCGAGGGCCTGCGGGATTGGCCGATGCCCAAGCCCCGCGGCAAGTACGCCAAGGTGAGCTTCGTACTCAGTCCTTGACCTGCCGCGCCGTCGCAAGGTCCAGTGCGGTGCTCGCTAAGGCTCAGGGCTCGCGCAGATCGGCTGCGAGCTGCTGGCGCATCGCGAGCGGCAACGCAACCGTATGGGCGTACGCCGCGCTGGTGACAACAAGCTCGACCTTCACAGCTGGATCGTCAAGCTGCTTGTCGATGCTGCCGACGTCAAAGGTGACGTAGTTTACGGCTGGCAGGCGGTCCGCTTCCTCGCCAGGCTGATCGTGAAACACACCGGCAAACTGTCGCTCGCCCACGCGCAAGCTCACCTCGCCGCGCACGCTTGCGAGCTTGTCGAGCATCACGCGTCGTTCGTCGGGATCGTTGTATTCGATCATCAACGTGGAGGAGAGCTGACCGTCCTTGGGCACAAGTCCATTGTAGGTCTCGAGCTCGTGGGCGATTGCGCTCTCCGAGGTGATGCGTTCGGTGCGCAGCATCTCTTGAATCTGGTAGAGCATCGTGTCGCGATTCTCCCAGATAAACGTCATGTGCTCGCCCACCGCCAGTCGGCGATGACGCTTGGCTTCGATAATGCGCGCGCGAAAACGCTCACGGAGCGGTTCGTAACTTCCAAGGTCGAGCAGCTCAGTACGGCTGACGGGTCTCATGCAATTTCCTCCGGAATGGGCGTCTCGATCGGCGCGAGTGCAAATAGGGCGTCAGGCGCCAGGCCCACAGGCGGCAGACCGTAAGCCCGGTTGAGTAGCTCCACTGGATGGACAGCGACGGTGTTGAGCTCTTGCGCGAGGCGCTGCCCCGATAGCGGACAATCGGTCGCCACCGCGCTGTAACCTTCGACGTCCTTGACGCCGTTGACGAGCTTCTGTGCGTAGCGTTTGCCGAGCTCGTAATACTGCGCCTTCATGCCCCAGGTACCATCCACCGCCGAGCACTGATCGATGACTTCGACCTCCGTACCTGGCACCTTTCGCAAGAGATTCTGGGCGGGTGTGCCGATCTTTTGCGCGCGCAGGTGACATGCTGCGTGCAGGGCGATCTTACCGAGGGGGTACTTGAAATCGCTGCGCAGCTTCTTCTCGCGCAACAGCTTCACGCGCATGTACTCCATCAGGTCAAACGTGCGCGCCGCGACGGCTTTGGCCTCTTTCGTGCCGAGTAGCTCGGGATACTCCTTCTTCAACACGTAACTGCAGGTCGGTCCCGGTACGACCACGTCCATGCCGCGCGCCACGTAGGGATACAGGGCTGCGATGTTCTGCTTGGCCTTGGCGACCGCACTGTCGACATCGCCCCCGTCCAAGTTGGGCATCCCGCAACAGGTCTGCTCCCGCGGGTAGTGCACCCGCAATCCGTGATGCTCAAGCACTTGCACCGCCGCTTTGCCCGCGGAGGGAAGGTTGAACGTGACGGTGCAGGTCGCGAACAACACGATTTCGCCCTGGGGCGCATCGAGCATGACCGGCCGTTCTTTCAGCCACTTGCCAAACGTCTGCTCTGCAAAGGGCGGCAGGTTGAAGTCCGCACTGATGCCCGTGATCTTTTCCTGCACCTTACGCAGCAGACGATTGGCGCTGACCAGATTGGCCAAGGGAGCCGTAATACCGCTCGCAAGCGCGCCGAGTGTCTGTGGCTCACCGAGCACGCGATCTTGGATCGTGACTCCGTCGCGCCTTGCCCGCTGGGCACGGTGCCTGAGCATCAAGCGCGGAAAGTCGACCATGAACGCGTGCTGATCGTCGGGGGTGTAGGGGCACTTGAAATAGCAAAGCTTGCACTGGTAACAGAGGTCGTTGACGACCTTGTAATCGTCGGCGTCAAAGGCATCGATCTCGCCACGGCGCAGCCGCACGTAGTTGTCGACGCGCTCGAACAGCGCCGGGAATGAAGGGCAGTAGCCCACACACATGCGGCAGCCGTGGCAAATCGAAAAGACGCGCTCGAGCTCCTGCTCCAGATCGCGGGCATCCCAGTAGCGGGCTTGGTTGGGATCGAGCGCTGGCGGTTGTTCAGGGCGCATGCGTGCTTTCCGTGTCGCTCTCCCCCGGCAATAGCGGGAGAGAGTAAGGCCGACGAAAACGAGATCAGTCGAGGGAGTCGAGTGCCTTCTGGAAGCGGCCGGCGTGGCTCTTCTCCGCCTTGGCGAGCGTCTCAAACCACTCGGCGATCTCCGAGAAGCCTTCTTCGCGCGCCTGCTTGGCCATCGAAGGATACATTTCGGTGTACTCGTAGGTCTCGCCAGCGACCGCTGCTGCGAGGTTCTTGTCCGTGGTGCCGATCGGTTTACCGGTCGCGGGGTCTCCCGAGACCTTGAGGAAATCAAGGTGGCCGTGCGCGTGGCCGGTCTCGCCGTCCGCCGTGTCGCGGAACAGACCCGCAACGTCCGCGTAGCCTTCCACGTCGGCGATCTTGCTGAAGTACAAATAGCGACGATTTGCCTGCGATTCGCCTGCGAAAGCCGCCTTTAGATTGTCTTCGGTCTTTGAGCCTTTGAGCTGTCCCATGATGTTCTCCTCTTCAATCGAATGATCAAACTCTCACGCGGTCTTGCGGCACGAGGCGCACAACCCTCGATAAACCCGCTCGACACGGTGAACTTCAAAATCTGAGAGCGCCACATGCGCCGACTGGACGCTGCTTGGCAGCTCGGGCACGTCGATGTCGCGGACGACACCGCACCGGTCGCACACTAGATGATCGTGGGCGTGCACGTTGGGGTCAAAGCGAGCTGCGCCGCCGAGCTGCACCGCACTGCACGCCCCGACGCTGCTCAGGGCCGCCAGGGTGTTGTAGACGGTCGCGAACGACATGGTCGGAAAGCTCGGTCGCAGGCGGTCGAAGAGCTCCTGCGCGGTGGGATGGGTCTCGTCGCCCACCAGGCACTGCACGACAGCGAGGCGTTGAGCGGTCAACTTCAGCCCCGCCGTTCGCAGCCGTTCGGCTACGTCGCGAACCTCGCGCTCTGTGTTTTTGCCCGGCATCTAGTTTAGAGACGTTCTTACTTGAGAATCGTTACCGGCTCTCAAGTAAAAACGCAAGGCCCAGCATGCCCCTGCAGGCAGTCGCTTCTCGCGTGAACCTGGGAGCTATCGGACCCCCTGTTCCTGACGTGGGCTAACAGCGCGGGCGAGGGGACGCAGGCCGTCCAACTCAACGGGCTGTTGAGCGACTCAGCCGACGGCCCGCTCAGCCGACTACCGGCTCAAGCGCCCGCGCGTGCGTGTCTGAGAGCACATGCACGGGGACGTCCATGACTTCTTCGATTTCCAGCGTATCGCCGCCGACGAAACCCAGGAGCGAAAAGGGTACGCCGAGTGCTTCACAACGCTGCTGCACCTTCTCGCGCTGCTCGGGCTTGAAGCTCACGATCACGCGCGAGGGTTCTTCGTGGAACAGCCGCGCCAAGGCGGGCAGCTCCGCGTCGCCGGGCAACTCGACCGAGCAACCGATACGGCCTGCGATGCACGACTCCGCCAAACACACGGCAAGGCCGCCCTCGCTGATGTCGTGGGCGCTCGACAGCATGCGGTCGCGTGCGAGCTCGAGCAGCGCGCGTTGTAGCTTCACTTCGGCGCCGAGATCAATCTGCAGCGGGATGCCGCTGACCTTGTTCGTGCGCGACACGAGCCAGTCGGAGCCCGCTAGATTGCCTGTGCCCTTGGCACCGAGCAGCGCGATCATGTCGGCCTGTCGCGAGAACGCCAGCTGTAGACGCTCGTTCGGGTCCCGCAACACACCGACCACGGCGATCGTGGGGGTCGCGCTGGGTCGCGCGGGAGCGGCGCCGGCGTTCGCCACAGACACGTCCCCGCCGACCACAGGCAGCTTGAGTGCAACACACGCATCACGAATGCCGTCGACGAGCTGCGAGACGCGCCACATCGTCTCCGGATCTTCCGCATCGCTGAGCGCGAGCGCGTGTACGAGCCCGAGCGGCTCGGCGCCCGAACAGACCACGTTTCTTGCGCACTCTGCGACGAGCATCGCTGCGCCCTGACGCGGATCGAGCTCAGTATGCCGAATGCTGCCGTCGATGGAGATCGCCAGGTGCTTCTCGACTGCCTGCTCGTCGTTGCCAGCGGTCACGCGCAACACGGCGGCGTCGCCTTGGCCGGGGCGCACCAACGTGGAGGTCTTGCTGCCTTGGTCGAGCTGCTTGTAAATCCATTCGCGGCTGCCAGCGCGGGGCGATCCGATCAGACGCAGCAGCTCGCGCTCCACATCGAGCGCACGGCCGGTGGGTAGCTCGGGCATGCCCGTATCCGGCTCGGCCGCTTTCATCGTGCGCTCGTAGCGAGGCGCATCGGTGGTGAGTAGCGGGATCGGAAGGTCGACGACCAGGGCTTGCTTGCCCGAGGCGGCGGCGCCTTCGACCGCAGGATCGAAACCAGCCGTCGCTTTGCATGAGAAGCGCTGCGTGTTTGTGACGGTGCCCACCACGGAGGCGTCGACGCCCAAGTCACGACAGACCCGCAGCACCGCATCCTCGCGGCCCTTTTTGGCAACGATCAACATGCGCTCCGACGAGGTCGCGCAGAGCACGTCGCCCGCGCGCATCCCTGGTTCGGTGCGTGCCACCGCGTCGAGGTCGAGCTCGAGCCCTGTGCCGGCGCGTGCGGCCATCTCGACGGCAGCGGCTGCGAGCCCGCCCACGTCGATGTCCTCGGCACCTTCCACATTGCCCGAATCGAACAAGGACAAGCAGGCTTCGATCAGCTTCACGCCGATCGCGGCATCGGCGCTGCCCTGCTGGGAAGTCTTGGCGCCGATCAGCACCACCTTGTTGCCAAGGCCATTGGCGCGACCCGGCACTAACCGATCGGTCCGCGCAACGCCGAGCACCAAGGAGCCCACGAGGGTCTCAGCGTCTGCGCGCGGGTCGATCTGCGTGTCGCCGCCGACCGTGGGAATGCCAAGCGGACCGCCGTAGCTCGACAGTCCGGACACCACGCCACGGACGAGCTCGCGCGTGCGGGCGGAGTCTTGTCCGCCAAAGCGTAGTGCATTCAAGATCGCGACCGGTCTTGCACCCATCGCCAGCACCTCGCGCACCGCTGCGCTGACGCTGAGCGCGGCCGCCTCGTTCGGCTCGCGGCTGGCAAGGGGTTGCAGCTCGAGCTTGAGCACGACCGAAGCCGAGTCGCCCAAATCGAGGGCACCCGCGTTCTCGCCCAGCCCTTCGCTGACGTGGGGCCCGCTCATCGGGAGACGCTTGAGGTGCACCCGCGAGGACTTTTGGGCGCTGCGCTCCGACCAGAGGCTGGCCGCGACACACAACTCGGCGTGGCTTGGCTTTTTGCCCAACTCTCGGACGAGCCGGTCGAATTCGATTTCAGCGAGACCTAGCTCGCGAGCGATGGCTGCTGTGACTTCGGGGTCGCCCTGCACGGGCAGAACCTTGCTGTCACTCTTCTTCGCGTTGGCGCTGCCCATCGAGGGGCTCCTTATCGCGCGCATCTCGCGCGCCGTCCTGCCGAAAAAATCTCAAAGGCTCGTAGCTTTAGGCGGCGGCAACCTTAGCTGTGCACACCCGCAGCGGCAACGCTTGAAATGCTCAAGCCGCCTGGCCTTCCCAGGCATCGCATAGCGCGGCAAGGGCAAGCGCGGGATCGGGCGCCAGCATTACGCTGCGCATGACCGCAACGCCTGCCGCACCCGCACACCGCAACGTCGGGACATCTTGTCGAGCGATTCCGCCGAGTGCCAGCACCGGGAGCGGCGTTGCACGCGCCAGGGCGCCAAACCCCGCGATACCGAGGGGCGGTGCTTTGTCTTCCACCCAGTGAATGGGCGACAGCAAAGCGTAGGTTGCGCCCTCGTGTGCCGCGCTCGTCAGCTCTGCCCGCGTGTGACAGGACACACCGATCACGGCCTTGGCAGGCATGAGGGCACGGGCGAGGGCGATCGACAGGCCGGCCTGAGGTAGATGCACACCGTCGGCCTCGACTTCGAGCGCGATATCGATACGTCCATTGATCAGTAGTGACACGTTGCGCAGGCGGGTCAGCTCGCGCACTCGCAGCGCGATCTTTGCCAGATCCGGGCGCGGCGTTTTTTTCACGCGCAGTTGCACCGACACCGGCACGCGCGTGGGCCGGGATAGCGCGCGCTCGAGACGCCCTTCCAGATTGGGCTGCTCGTCGGTGACGATCATGATCGTGAAAGGCAACGTCACCTTCAGCGCTCGCTCACGGCTGGGACGCGCTCGCGGGATCTGCAACACCGAGCTCTTCCCGGGCCCGCTGGGCGTAGCGAGAGCTTGGGTACTGATCGATTAGCTGGTGCAAGGTGGTTTCGCGCGCGGTTTGATTGCTTTCGAGCTCGAAGCGCTCAGCCAAAATCCACAGCGCTTGCGGCGCCGTGTCCTCGACCGGCCGGTCGTTGCTATCGGTGGCGCACTGGTAAGGTGCCGACGTGAGCAGACATGTCGTGAGCAACAGCGCTTTCACGGTCGATCCGAGCCGATGACACCTTCGATCGGGCTCGATGCGGTCGCGTACAGCTTGCGGGGAATGCGACCTGCCAAAAACGCGAGTCGTCCGGCTTCGACGGCCAGCCGCATCGCGCGCGCCATGCTCACCGGATCCTTGGCGCCGGCGATCGCCGTGTTCATCAACACGCCGTGGCAACCGAGCTCGAGCGCGAGCGCAGCGTCCGATGCGGTGCCCACCCCTGCATCCACGATCACCGGGACGCTGGACTGTTTAACGATGATCTCGAGGTTGGTCGGATTGCGGATCCCGAGGCCGGAACCGATCGGGGCCGCAAGCGGCATCACCGCAGCACAGCCCATGTCTTCGAGCTTCTTGCAGCTGACCGGGTCATCGGTAATGTAGGGCAGCACGGTGAAGCCCTCCTTGATCAAAACGCGCGCGGCGCTCAGCGTTTGCTCTACATCCGGGAAGAGCGTCTTGGGATCGCCGAGAACCTCGAGCTTCACGAGCGAGGTCATGCCGGCCTCGCGGGCCAGGCGACAGGTGCGGATCGCGTCCTCGGCCGTGTAGCAGCCCGCGGTGTTAGGCAAGAGCGTGAACTTGCGCTCGCGCAAATAGGCAAACAGCGACTGGTCGGCAGGTTTCGATAGGTCGACGCGGCGCACGGCCACGGTAACGACCTGCGCACCCGAAGCATCGAGCGCGGCCTGGGTTTCCGCCAAATCCTTGTATTTGCCCGTGCCTACGAACAGGCGTGACTCAAAGGCGTGGGTTCCGACCGTGAGCAGATCTTTGGCTTGTTGCGCTTGTTGCACGTTTGGCTCCTCAACCGCCGCCTACGAATTGTACGACCTCGAGCTTGTCGCCTTCGGCCAGGCGCACCTCGGCATGGCTGGCACGCGGCACGATTTCTGCGTTGCGCTCGACCGCGACCGGCTTGCCCAGCAGCCCCAAGCTTTCGACCAGGGCCAGCACAGTGAGGTCGGCCGCCACCTCGCGCGGCTCACCATTGATCTCGATTCGCATGCCCCGATGCTAGCAGCGACCTCGACTCGCTGCATTCAGGGCGGCTCCCGGCATCGCGCATTGCGCCCGCGTCGTGGGAACTGTGGTATCCCTGGCGCGTGAAAGCGGATGCAAAACAGCAGAAGGCCACGGCCGGGGCTACGACCGGGGCACCAGCGGAAGCTGCCGGTCCTACCCCAACCCCCGCTTCTACTCCAACGCCCGCTCCGGCGCGCACGGCCACAGACCTCGTGCTGCTGCTGCTGAAGCCAGCCATCTCCTTGCTCGCAGAAATCGGGGCGACGATTCAGTTGCTCGGCCAATCTCTGTTTTGGGGGATACGGCCTCCCTTTCGTCCCTCGATCTATTTCGCCGCCATGGAGTTCGTCGGCGTTCAGTCGCTGTTTCTTGTGGGGCTGACCGGATTGTTCATCGGCATGGTATTCGGGCTGCAGTTGGTCGACGGTTTCCGGCAGTTCGGCGCCGAAAATCAGACCGGTGCCGTCGTGGGCATGGCACTTACGCGCGAGCTTGCGCCCGTGTTCACGGCATTGATGGTGTCGAGCCGTGCAGGTAGCGCGATCACGACCGAGCTCGGGTCGATGCGCGTCACCGACCAAATCGATGCGCTCACGACCATGGGTGTGAACCCGGTGCAGTACTTGGTGGTGCCGCGTTTGGTCGCGGGTGTCGTGATGTTTCCGATCCTGACCATGATTTTCAACCTGATCGGCATCTTCGGGGCCTGGATCGTGTGCGTGCAACTGCTGGGGCTCGATCACGGCGTATTCGTCGATAAAGTCCGCTGGTTCGTCGACGCGCCGGATCTGCGGCAAGGCATGATCAAAGCCGTCGTCTTCGGGATCGCGGTCTCGCTTATCGCCTGCCGACACGGCTTCTACGCCAAGGGCGGCGCTGCGGGCGTCGGGCAGGCGACCACCAGTGCCGTCGTGCAGAGCGCTGTCTCGATCCTCGCGCTCGACTATATGATCACGAGCATGGTGACAGGAACGTGAGCGAGTCCCCTCAAAGCGGCGAGAGCGGCGATCAAGCCCGCAAGAAGATGGAGGGTAAGGATCCGGTCCAGGTGCGCATCATCGATGTGCACAAGTCCTACGGCGATTTTCAGATTCTGCGCGGCGTCACCTTCGACCTGCATCGCGGGCTCACGAATGTGATCGTGGGGGCCAGCGGCTCCGGCAAAACAGTATTCTTTAGGCAGTTGATCCGCCTCGAGAAGCCAGACTCTGGTCGCATCGAGGTCGATGGCGTCGACATGGTCGGCCTCGACGAAGTCGAGCTGAACACCTTCCGGCGCAAGTTCGGCATGGTGTTTCAGATGTCGGCGCTCTTCGATTCGATGAACGTGTTCGACAACGTGGCGTTTCCCCTGCGCGAGCACAGTAAGCTCTCAAAGAGCGAGATTCGCGATAAGGTCGAAAAGGGTCTGGAAGCGCTGGGCGTCGCGCATGCGATCAACAAAAGCCCCGCAGAGCTCTCAGGCGGCATGAAAAAGCGCGTGGCGGTAGCGCGCGCGCTGGTGGTCGAGCCCGAGATTCTGATCTACGACGAGCCGACCACCGGACTTGATCCGATCACCTCGCGCACCGTCGACGAGCTGATCGACACCACCCGCGAGCGCTTCGGCGTGACTTCGGTCGTGATCAGTCATGACATGCAGTCGGTGTTCTCGATCGGCCACCGCATCAGCCTGCTCTACAAAGGGAAGATCGAAGTCAGCAGCGACAAAGAGACTTTTGCGCAAAGCGACAACGTGCACGTGCGTGAGATCTTGGAAGCGAGCGGCGTCGATATCCACGCTGCGACGCGCTAGAGCGCGCGGCCCGCGACAACGTTTCCAACGGTCGCACGTTAGCGATAGTTGCGCACGACGACTTCTTGCGCAGGCCCGCGGTTCTTACTGTCGCAGCTGACCGCGCGCGGCGCGAGCACGCCATCGATTTGAAAGCCGCGGTACAGGTCACGGATGAACGGCACATCACTGTTCGAGAGCATGAGCTTGCAGCCGCGGCGATCGAGCTCGCGGTACACATCGCGCAGCTTGGTCTGATGCTCTTGTCCGAAGCCGTCCTGGGCGTAGCTTGTGAAGTTGGCCGTGCGCGAGACCGGCTCGTAGGGCGGGTCGAGATAGACAAAGTCACCCGGCCGCGCGTCGCTCAGCTGCGCTTCGAAGGGCTGACGCTTGATGTCTGCAAGAGCGAGTTGTGCGCTGGCCGCATAGAGCAGGGGCGCATCGAGAATCGTGGGGTTGCTGTAGCGGCCCATGGGCACGTTGAAGGCGCCTTTTTTGTTCACGCGGTGCAGACCGTTGAAACAGGTCTTGTTCAAGTAGATGAACAGCGCGGCGCGCTCGGCATCGCTCTTTTGGGTACGTGCGTTGTAGCGCTCGCGCACTTCGTAGTAGCGCTCTTCCCCGTGGCCATGGGCGAGCTTCGACAGGTGCTGAATCACAGAGGATACCTGGTCACGAACTGCCAAGTAGGTGGTGATTAGGTCAGGATTGACGTCGCAGAGCAGGGCGCGCTCGGGGCGCAGCGCGAAAAACATCGCGCCGCCGCCGACGAACGGCTCCACATGACGCATCAGCGCGACGCCTGGGGGCAACATCGCGCTCAAGGCGTGGCGTAACTTGCCTTTGCCTCCGACCCACTTGATGAAGGGGCTAGCGACCGGGGCGGGACGAAGCGGTGAGGCGACGGCCTCGCGTGCGGCACTACGTGTAGGCATTGGTGCGACGCTATCCTACCTGATCGATCAGTCCAAAAAAGCGGGACAGATCGGACAGTGTCCGTTGGCGAGCGCTCCGAGCCTGCGAGGTGCTAGAGCGAGCACGATGTCGAAAACCGATGTGATCGCGCTGGAAGGGTTGGTCGTGGACTGCGTCGTGGGCGTGTATCCGCACGAGCGCGATACGCCTCAGCCGCTGCGCGTGGACCTCTACATGGAAGTTGCGACCCGCAACGCTGCCGAGCGTGAGCGTCTGCGTGAGTCCGTCGACTACGCAGTGGTCGCAGCCCAAGTCTGGTTTCTGCTCACCACCTGCCGCTTTCAGATGCTGGAAACGGCGGCCCACGCATTATCACGCCTGCTGCTCGCGCCCACCGCGCTTGGCGAGCGCCGCGCTCCGATCGAAGCGTTGCGCTTGAGACTGACAAAGCCGGCCGCGTTGGCAGGCCATGCCGTTCCTTATCTCGAGATTCGTCGCGATGCTTCGGACGTCACGATCGAGACCGAGCAAACGCGCTTTGGTCGCGTCGACATCCTGTATGAGACGAGTGACGCGGGCATCTATCGCTTGAACGTGGCCCCGCACGGAAGCATCCCGCTGCACATGCACAAGAGCATGCGGGAGTCGGAGATGGTGCTGAGCGATGGGCTCCTGTGTCAGGGCAAACCTGTCGCTTCGGGCACGGTGCATCACTGGCCCCAGGGCGCGGCCCACCGCTACGACAATCCCACCGATCGTCATCAGACCATTCTGTGCGTGGATTCGCCGCGTTTCATGGAAGAAGATGAGATCGACGTGGAGGGGGAGCCGGCCGACGTAGCGCCCGCACCCACCTGGCCCGAGGGTGCGGTGCCAGTGCGATGAGCGATAGTAAGGTGGCGCTCGTGACGGGCGCGACGCGAGGCATCGGTCGCGCCACTGTCGAAGCCCTGATCTCTGCCGGTCGCCAAGTAGTCGCAAGTGGACGGGATAGGACCGCCCTTGACGCGTTGGCGCAGGCACATCCCGGGCGCATCCAAACCATCGCCGCCGATCTGAGCCAAACGGGCGCAGCCGACGAGCTCGTGGAGGAGGTGCTGCGCCTTGCACCGATGGTCAATGAAGTTGTCTATTCAGCAGGCGTGGTGCATTACGCGAGCATCGGTAAGGTGAGTGAGCGTTCACTGCGTGCCCAGCTCGAGCTGAACTTCGTCGCGCCTTTCCTCATATCGCAGCGCTTGGGCCTGCACCTGCGTACACGCGGTGCCGGCGTGATCGTTCATGTCGCAAGCACTCTGGGCTTGCATCCCGCTGCGAGCACTGCGGCGTATGGGGCAAGCAAAGCGGCGCTCATACAGGCTACGCGTTCACTCGCTCTTGAGCTCGCGCCGCAGGTTCGTGTCAACGCGGTGGCGCCGGGTATCGTTGATACAGACATGATCCGTGTGCTGCGCGAACCGGTCGTTGGAGATGCAAGCACACATCCCCACGCACTGGATGCGCAGCTTCAGACGCTTGCTGCGCTGCATCCACTCGGTCGATTGGGCACGCCAGCAGAGGTTGCGCAAGCAATTCTGTTTTTACTCGATGCGAGCTGGATCACGGGCACCACGCTCAGGATCGACGGCGGCCTGCTGGTCGCTTAGTGGTTTTCTAAAGTTTTCATGAAGGCCGTCAGCCTTTGGTTTTTTCCGACGGATGATGAATGGGTGACGCGCGGCACCACGCGGTCGTCACTGCATCACGGGGGATATCATGGGGAGCTGGGGCGCGAAAGCGCTTGCCTTGTGGCTTGCTGCGGGCCGTTTGGAGCAAACGGTCTCCCGGCACGGCTCGCATTCAGGATACGGCCACCCGCGAGGTAAGCGAGTTGGGGTGCACAACTTAGCACGAGGGGGAAACGGCGTGAGGTGTAGTCATGTCTGAGAGCAGTAGCGCGAAGTACGCGGATATGGAGCCCGAGTTGTTAGACGATCTCGAAGAGAGCGTGATCGGGGACCGCGCGCCGCGTGCTCCGCAGATGCAACGACTCGGTCGCTATCGTCTCGTGCGCGAAATCGCCTCGGGCGGCATGGC
>JBBSJC010000101.1:0-17971 GCA_038257655.1 Polyangiales bacterium
CCGAGGCTTTTCCTGAGTATTTCACAGCGCTCGAAGAAGAGCGGGTGATCATCGCCACGGACGCGAGCTCCCACCCGGCGACGCGTGGCTTCGCGGCCGGTTATCTCGGACAACACGGCATTGCCTCACTCCTTGACGCACCTATCCGGGCGGGCGGACGTGTGCTCGGCGTGCTGTGTCACGAGCACGTCGGAGCCCCGCGCGAGTTCACCGATGAGGATCAGAGTGTCGCAGGCAGCCTGGCCGATTTCGTGGCGCTCGCGATCGAATCGCACGAGCATGGCCGCGCCGAAGACGCGCTTCTGTCCAGTAATAAGCAGCTCGAAGAAGCCCGGCGGATCGAAGCGGTGGGACGACTGGCCGGGGGAGTCGCCCACGACTTCAACAACGTGATCACGGTCGTGTCGAGCTACGCATTCTTACTCGCGAAGAAGCTCGATAAAAACGACCCGCTGCAGGGCCCCGTCGCCGAAATCGGTAAGGCTGCCGAGCGCGCGGCGGACATCACGCGCAAGCTGCTCGCACTGACGCGCCGCGATCCAGTCGCCCCTCGCGTCTTCGACCTCAATTTGGTCGTGCGCGGCATGGAAATGTTTTTGCGCAGGCTGATCGGCGAGCACATCGCCCTGAGTATCGAGGTCCACAAAGAGCCGCTGATCCTCCGTGCAGATCCGGGTCAGGTCGAACAGATCATCTTGAACCTCGCGATCAACGCCCGCGATGCCGCGGCACCCGAGGGTGGCAGCATTACCATTCGCACGCGCCGCGATGCGGGTACCAAAAAGAACCCCAAGCAGATGCCGTGCTTGCTCGAGGTCGAAGACAAAGGCGTCGGCATGACCTCGGAGGTCAAGGCGCGGATTTTCGAACCGTTCTTCACCACCAAGGAAATCGGGCGTGGCAGCGGCCTCGGCCTGTTTACAGTGTGGGGCGCAGTCGACCAGATGGGCGCTGCGATCGAGGTGGCGAGCGCTCCCAAGCGCGGCTCGTGCTTTACCGTGCGCTTTGCGGAGGCTCCGCCCGAAGCGGCACGCGCTTCGGTGACCCCCGATAAGACAGCATTGCTCGGCACGGAAAAACTCTTGCTCGTCGAAGATGAGCCTCAGGTACGTGAGGTGACGACGCTTATCCTGCGCGACCTCGGCTACCGCGTTTTTGCAGCGTCGAACATCGACGAAGCACTCGAGTGCGCAAAGCAGCAAAAGACCTTCGATCTACTCGTTTCGGACATCGTCATGCCGCGCGCAAGTGGGCCTGTGGTGGCGGCGCGCTTGCGTGAGCTCGTGCCCGACCTGAAGATTCTCTTCATCACCGGCTACAGCAAAGAGATGCTCAGCGGCTACGACGCCTCGCTCGGCTCCACGCTGCCCAAGCCGTTCACGGCCGAGCAGATCGGAAAGAAGGTCCGCGAGGTTTTGGACAGCGGCAAACCGCAGCTAAAAGCAGGACAACCCTAGCTCGGCGGAGGTGAGAGCAGCTGCAGATGAGCGGCTCGTCAGTTCCAGGCGCGTTGCGCGGCGCGCGCGGTGCCCGAGAGGCGCATGAACAACTCGGCGATGTCCGTGCCGTAACACACGAGCAGGTGCTCACTCGCCGCGTATACCGCGCCGCGCGCAGACATGAGCAGCAGCTTGTTGCTCGGTCCGGTCAGCCCCAACGCCGCAAACGATTCACCCAGCCAGGCTTGCGTGGCCTGCAGCCGCTGATCGCTCATGCGCGCGAGGGCCTCGACAGGGAACAACGCAGTTCCATAGTCATCGCGCTGACTTGGTAAGGTCAGCCCGCCGTACGAGCGCACAAAGCTCTCCGCAGCGGGATGAAGCACTAGCCCGCGCGCGGTGTGGGCAATACGGGCAAGGCTGCTGTCGAAGATTCGGCTGGGGGACCAACCGGCCTCGCTCAACAAACAACGAACGGCATCGGTGAAGGCAGGAGCGCGCACACCTGCTAGCCTAGCAGCCGAGTCTACCCCTTGTGTGGACCGGTTTTTACCATTCGCCATGCTTGCTGCTCTGCGCTCCGCCCACGCCATGATGCTCGCCGCTGTCGCTCGCTCCGGTTGCCCCGCGCAACTGATCGTCGCGGCGCTCGCTCTCTATGGCTGTAATCCCCATCGCGTGAACGATAAGCCTCAGCCGCAAGTCGCCCTGCCCAAGAGCTACGGCAGCGAGCAGACCACAGCCGATCTGCCCGATCGCTGGTGGCAACAGTTCGGCGATAAAGGGCTCGATTCACTCGTCGGCAGGGCGCTCAGCGCAAGCCCTCGCATGCAGATCGCATGGGCACGTCTCGCGCAGTCCGAAGCGCTCGGAGATGCCGCACGCGCGCCGCGCTTTCCTATCGCTGATCTGCAGGCGAGCGCGGCGTATCGCGAAAACTTCTTTCCACCCTTCGGCACCATCGATCAGCGCACGTATTCGCTCTCCATGCCCGTCTCCTACGAAGTGGACGTGTGGAATCGTTATGGCGCGGGCGCTCACGCCGCCTCCGCCAACGTGCAGGCTACGCGCAACGATGTCGAAGCCACGGCCATGAGCATTTCAGCCGAAGTCTCAGAAGCTTGGTTTGATGTAGTCAATACGCGTGCTGCAAAGAAGCTGGTCGACGCGCAGCTCGCGATCAATCGCACGCTGGACGAGCTGGTCACGTTCCGCTTCGAACGCGGCATCGCGGCAGCGATCGACGTTTATCAGCAACGGCAGCAGGTGCTTGCGGGCGAGGCCCAGTTGGCCTTGCTCGAGGGTCAGCTGCGGCTCGCCCTGAACCGTCTCGCGATTCTGCTCGGTCAGCCGGTGCCTGACCTGGTGCTGCCTACAACCGATACGCTACCGACCGTACCGACTTTGCCGGGGCTCGGTATCCCAGCGGACCTCTTGGAGAGACGGCCTGATCTGCGTGCAGCGCGCGATAGGATCGTGGCCCAAGACTATCAGCTCGCGGCGGCGATCGCGGCGCGTCTGCCCACGTTCATCGTCAACGGCTCGCTCTCGTTCTCGTCGACCAAGCCTGCCGACCTGCTCGATACGCTGCTCAAGTCGATCTCAGGCACCCTGTCGGCGCCGCTCTTTGACGGCGGTAGGCGCGCCGCAGAAGCGCGCCGGCAGCGCGCACTTCTGCACGAGATCGTGGCCAGCTACAGTCAGGTCTTGCTGCAGGCGTTACTGGAAGTCGACAGCGCCCTTGCCCGGGAAACGCAGCAAGACAAGAGCCTGACGCCCTTGCGTGCGCAGCATGAGATTGCGCAGGCGACCCTGCGCGAAGCCCGCGCGCGCTACGAGCAAGGTCTTACGGATTATCTGCCGGTGCTGTCGGCACTCACGGGCTTGCAGACCCTCGAGCGCAGTCTGCTCGATGCCGAGCGCCAGCGTCTTTCCGCACGTGTGCAGTTGTATCGCGCCCTCGGGGGTACGTGGACTGCGGCGCTGTCGCGTCCAGATCCCGCAAAGGAATCGCCATGAAAGCAGCCCTTCGCGTCCTGTTGCCCCTCTTGTCCCTGGCCGTGGGCATCGGCATTTTCATGTTCTTCGTCAAGACTAAGCCCGAGGCGAAAAAGAGAGCACGCGATGAACAAGGCACCTTGGTCGACGTGGCGTCCATCGTGCGCAGCGATCATACGGTCGTGGTCCACGCCCAGGGCAGCGTGATGCCTGCGCAACAGATCGTGCTGCAGCCCGAGGTCGGGGGACGCATTGTCTGGCGCAGCGAAAACCTGGTGCCGGGAGCACTCGTGCGCGCTGGGGAAACGCTCGTGCGCATCGATGCCAGCAACTATCAGCTCGCGTTGCGCTCGCAGGAAGCGCAAGTCAATCGCGCCGAGCTCGATCTGCAGGTCGAAGCCAGTCGCAAAGAGGTCGCGCAACGCGAGTGGCAGCTCTTGTCCACCCAGAAAGACAGCGAGGCCCGCGCCCCCAATCCATTAGCGATTCGCGACCCTCAGATGAAGACGGCGCAGGTGTCGGTCGACGCCGCTAAAAGCGCGCTCGATTCCGCTAAGCTCAACGTGTCGCGGACGACGCTCGTCTCGCCGTTCAACGCGTTCGTCCAGCGCGCCGCGGCCGATCGCGGGCAGCTCGTCGCGCCCGGTTCGCAGATGGCGACCTTGGTCGGCGTCGATCGCTGCTGGGTGCAGATTTCGGTGCCGCTCGAAAACCTGTCCCACATCGACGTGCCGGGTCTGAATGCGAAAGAGGGCGCCCTTGCCAAGGTGTGGCAACAGGTGGGCGATCAGCGCATCGAACGCAAAGGCCGCGTGGTGCGCTTGCTCGGCGATCTCGATCCCGTCGGTCGCATGGCACGCGTGCTCGTCGAGATCGAAGACCCCTTCAACCTCGGCGTCGAGGACGATCGCGGTCTACCGCTCCTGATCGGCGCTTTCGTCAATGTCGAGATCGCAGGCGGTGTGCTCGATAACGTGCTGGAAATCCCGCGCGTGGCGCTGCGCGATGGCGATCAGGTGTACGCCTTTGGCAAGGATGCTCGCCTCGAGATCCGCAAGCTCAACATCATTTGGCGCACGCCTGACAGCGTGCTCGTGCGCGAGGGCCTGAGCGAGACGGACCGTGTGATCACAAGTCGCCTGGGCACAGCGGTGCCTGGCATGCTGTTGCGTCTGGCAAGCCCACCACAGACGCCCAATCAACTCAGCGAGCGGCAGTAAGGGCCCGCCTCACAGCGCGGGTGCCGTCATGCCGATCAGGTAGTTGCGCGTCGATAGCGCGGGCCTGAGCGCGTGCGCACTCTCCATCATGCTCACTGCTTCTTTGACTCGCCCGCCATGAAACAACCAGGTCGCGTGAGCTTGGGCGCTGCGCTTTCCACCGGCCTTGTGAAAAGCGCTCGCAGCCTCGGCTCGGCGGCCGCTGGGTGCCGTCGCGGCGTGTAGCGCGATATAGCCTTCGAAGGCTTGCACTTCGATCGGACTCAGGCCTTCGCCCACCGGTAGACCGTGAATCAGGTTCCAGCGGGCCTTGGCCATCGCGCGCAGCGAAAGCTCTGGAGCGAGCGTGTGGCCCTCAGCGTCGATCAGCCCGTAGTCCTTGAGCAGTTGCGGGAAGTCTCCGAGCGCACCGGCAATCTCGTGCTCATCCTGCGTCTCACCACGTAGCGCGCGCAGAAAGTCTGCTACGCCGCTCGCGCGCAATGCGTTGACGCCCGCAGGCCCGACCCGCGCGAACACGCGTGCTGCCAAGGCTCGCGTGCCGTACTGACGCGCTTTCACATCGCCCATCTCCTCGACGCCGCCACGCTCTGCGACGCCTTCTTCGAGGTATCGCGCGTGCAACTCGTCCACATCCAGCCCGCCCGGCGCTCGCTCGGCCAATGCGGCATCGGCCGCGATGGCTTTTTCGACGCGGTCAGCATCGAGCACGAGCGGCGGCAACTCGACGGGCACAATCGCCCGCGGCGTCGCCAGCACGAACATGGCGCACGCCGTGGCGGTCGTGATCAAGGCGAGTACGGCAGTGAGCTGTCGATCGCGCCCTGGCTTTTGCTCAGCATGTTCTGCCATGTCGCCCCCGCGTCGATTGTGCCTGAATGATCGGCACGACGAGAGCTTTTACAGGCGTGAGCCAGCGTAGGAAGAGGCTGGGCGCGGGAGTGCACCGAGTGCACCGAGTCAAACCGGGCCTTCAGCGCTCGACGGGCTCGTCGCGGGCTGGGCGCGCGCGCTTGAAGGTCCGGGCCGATAGCCCGAAGACAGCTTCGACCAGCCCTATCGCCACGTAGCTCGACAGCAACCAGACCAGGGCGAACGCAGGCTGAAACTGCAGCGCAATGAACGCCGTGGAGCCGACCGCAAACAACACCACCAGGGCCGAGCCCACACTGAGCTTGAGGTCTTTGAACGAGCGGAAACGGATCGTGCTGACCATGCATGCGGACAGCACGAGCACCACCGTCAGCACCACTGGGGACATCTGGGGCAGGTCCCCCGCGACCGCGTGATTGGCGACCACGAGTGACACGATGATGCCGGCAGCACCCGGGATAGGCAGACCGATGATGAACTTGCTCGGCTTCTTTGGAGCGCCGGTTTCGCCCATGGTCAGCACGTTGAAGCGCGCCAGGCGAATCACGCCGCAGGAGACGTAAGCAAAACAGGCGACCACCCCCATCGGCCCGAGCGCCTCGAGAGACCAGCGATAAAGCAGCGCGGCCGGCGCGACACCGAAGCTAATCACATCGGCCAGCGAGTCCAACTGCACGCCCAGTGCGCTCTGCGTCTTGGTCAGCCGCGCCACACGACCATCGATGGTGTCGAAGAACATGGCGTAGACGATCAATAGGGCGGCCCGATAGAAGTCAGCCGGCTCGGCGCCTCTTCCGCAGAGAATTATCGCGTAGAAGCCACAGAAAACGCTGCTAAGCGTAATCAGATTCGGCAGCAAAAACAGGCTCTTACGAAGTTTCACGCGCACGAGATGGACGGCCTCCAGGCAAGGCCGTTCAGAGTACCGGTCCCCATGCTCCATGTCCAGGCTGGGGTCTTGTCGGTCGGGGTGGCTTTGGCTGCACGCTGGAACGGGCGCTGGTGTGCTCAGAGCTTGCTGCTCGTGCGTCTGCGCGGATGCTCGTAGACGGTCACGATCGGGACGCCCCCGTAGGTCAGAACGTGGACCGGCTGCACGCTGCCGAAGGCTTGCCAGGCCTGAAAGTCGACTTCGACCATGTGCTTTTCGTGATGCACGAGCACGTAGTCGGCCTCCGATAGATAAGCGGCCACGCGGATCGACGGCGGTAAGAAGCCGTCGCGCTTCAGCATGTCGAAGGCCTGCACGGTCGTGTCGTGGATGTAGACCGAGCCGCCCTTGGGCAGCTTTTGCTTGAGGAACTCCACCAGGCTACCGGTGGTGAAACCCCAGAACTGGCGGTTCATGCCTTTGTCAGCGGCGCCAGCCACACCGCCTGCGGGCAGCGTGTAGTGCGAGAGACCGAACCGGTGACTGTAAATCGTTTCTGCAAAACCGGGTGCCAAGAGCAGCGCCATCGTCAACGCCGCGACCAGGGTGGCGTGCGATAGCCCTCGACTGATCAGGCGCGACTCGGCGGACACCAGCACGTAGAGCGCCGCATGGCCTGCGAACAGCGCGATAAAGGGATAGGCGGGAAACCAATGTTTGGTGCCGCCGAAGATCGGCGTCGAGGGCCAGGCGATCACGATAAGCGGCGCAAGCGCGCAGCCGAGCCACAACACATCGGTCGCGCGGCCATCGGCTTTCAGCTCACCGCGCGTCCAAAAGCGCTCGCTGACAAAGCGCGGCAACAGCGCGCGCAGCCGCATGAACACGCCAGTCAGGCTGAGCGCCACGATCGTGAAAGGCAGCGTAAAGAGCGTGAGCACGAACGGCACGCTCACGGGAAATGGCGGGCGGAAGTAGTTCACGCCCAAGTATTCGATGTTGTAGTAGACGTGGTGCAGATGAAAGCCCGCGTAGTCAGCGAAACGCGCAAGCGTGTCGTGCCATAGCCACGGCCAGCTCCCTACGAACAGTAAGGGTCCTATCGTAGCCATCGCGAGCAACCAGTAAGGTGTCAGCACGACCCGCGAGTGCTTGCCCTGACGTCTGCGCGGCAGCTCCGTGGCGAGGACCCAAGCCCAGTGAATCAGTAAGATGCCAGGCAAAATCCAGGCATTGTGTTTGGTCGCAAGCGCCAGACCGTAAGCTACGCCGGTCATGATCGCCCAGCGCGGCGAGACGAGCGAGCGCCAGTAGCAGTACACGACCCAGGTGAGCATCAAGACGATCGGCACGTCGAAGCAATCGAGATGCGCGTGGTAGAAAATCCGCGGCATGCTGGCAAAAGCCAGCGCAGCAAAGGCGCCGATACGCCGATCTGCAGCGCGCGCACCAAAGATGTAGATAAGCCACAGCGTAAGGCCTGCGCTCAGCATGCCGCCGAAGCGAAAGGCCATGGAGGGTTCGGAAAACAGCCTGGTGGGCGCAAGCCCAAGGGAGGCACGCAGGCGCGGCGCAGCTTCCTGATCGAGCAGCCACGTCCAGGCAAAGACGGTCTTCATCAGCGCGGGATGCTCGTTGTTGTACGCCCACAGGCGATCGATCGCCTGCTGCTCAAGGGCGGTGCCCGGATCCTCGATCAGCAGGCGATACCAGGTGCCGTAGCGCTCGGCCGCGATCACGTAGAAGCTCTCGTCACGCGACATGCCAAGCCCGGACGATGACCAGAGCAGCACCGCGACGTACAGCACGGCCAGCAATGCGCCAAACCCGTGATCCCGGGCGCCGATGCGCGCAGGAGAGGAGAGCCCGCTCATGGCGCCTCCCGCCGTGTCGCATCGCGAATCGAGCCCGCCCAGCAAAATGAGCGATGAAAAGGCTGGGGGGTGGTCACTTCGAGCCGCAGATCGCCGCGCGCGTTCGCACTCTTGCGGGCCTTGGAATCGGTGGGGATCTCGACGCGCAGCATGCCGTCTCCGTCGCGATGCACCATGCGACCGACCTCAACGCCGTCGACGAGCACACGCATCGTCACAGGCGCCCCCTCTTCGTCGCGCTCGTCCAGGTAATACAGACCGCCGTAGAGCACGAGCTTCTGTCCGAGGTGCACGTTGTGATAGGTGATCGAGACCGGCTCTTTGCCCTGCGGGTGTTGCCAGATGCAGCGGCGCGGCGACAGCGACAGGTCCTCGATCAGCGTCGTGCCGACCCACAGCCATGACTTGCTTTCGTCACACACGAAGCGTTGACGGGGCACGACGGGACCAAAACCTAAGCCACCGCGAGACGGGCCGCCCAGGCGCTCGCGCCACGGACACTCTTGTCGGACACCGCCGCGCGTGATGTCGACGGTTGCGCTTCGTAAGGCATCCACCAAGTCCAGCACCACCGGCGTCGGACCAAAGTCATAACGCCTGACGGTGACCCTGCCGACCACTTGCTCGAAGTCGGGCGTACGCGTCGGTGCTTCCGGTGCGGTCGCACCACGGATCGACAACACCCAAAGCCGCTCAAAAGGTGAGAGATCGACGCGGCCCGCGAGCTTGGCGGTGATGCGATCGCCCAGCTGTAAACGCAAAATCGGATCGGCCCAGGCGGGCGCTGCGATCACCGCGTCAGTGCTCTCCAGGCTTTCGCGGACGATCTGCGCGGCGCGCGTCCACTCGGCATCCGTTGGTACCCGTTCGATGCGCACGAGCAGCGCGACGACCTCGGCCACCGCCAGTCCCAGGAACAGCAACCACCAGGCACTCGCCCAGCGCGGTACCCGCGATTCGCCCGATAGCGTCTGCATGCCTGGGCGCTGCGACGGCCTTTCTGATCTTGCGCCACGTCGCTCGGGACCGTTTGTGTCAAGACCGAGCTCTCGCGCCACGCTCATCCGGCCGCCATCGTAGGCGGGCCTCACCGCCTGTCAAAGAGCTTGCAGGGCGCCCTCCCGCCTTTTGAAGCGGGAGCAGCGACGCTGGCGCGGGAGCAGCGACGCATTGCACACGGTCCTGTTTTGCGTTTGGCTTAGGCGATGAGCACATCAGCCCGAATCGAACGCGCATTGATCGAGATCGGGAGGCAGCTTTCAAGCGACCAGGTGCTCACCGATCCCGACATCTGCGCAAGCTACGCCAGAGACGAGAGCGAGACCGAGCCACGCACGCCAGACGCCGTGGTGCGCGCCAAGAGTCAGGCCGATGTGATCGCGGTGATGAAGGCCTGTCATGCCCACGAGGTGTTCGTCACGCCGCGCGCGGCGGGGACCGGGCGCACGGGCGGCGCGGTCCCGGTGCAAGGCGGCATCGTGCTCGCCTTCGAGGGCATGAAGCAGCTTGACGAGATCGATCGCGAAGATCTCGTATGCGTGGTCGAGCCCGGGCTCGTGCTCGGTCAGCTACACAGTGCCGTCGAAGCCGAAGGGTTGTTCTACGGCCCCGATCCCAACTCGCTCCTTACTTGCACGCTCGGCGGCAACCTTGCGGAAAATGCAGGCGGACCGCGCGCGTTCAAATATGGCGTGACGCGCGACTGGGCGCTCGGCATGGAGATCGTGACGCCGGACGGCACGGCGCTCTCGCTCGGTAAGCGCACGATCAAGGGCGTGACCGGCTACGACTTGACCGCGTTGATGGTCGGCAGCGAAGGCACGCTCGGCGTGATCACACGCGCCACCCTGAAGTTAATACCCAAGCCTGCCAGCATCGTCACGATGCTCGCGCTCTTGCCCGACGTCGCCACCGCCGCGCGCGCGGTCAGCGCACTGATCGAAACAGGCGTGGTGCCACGCTGCCTGGAGCTGATGGACAGTTACACGCTCAACCTGGTGCGCCCCGAGGTCGCCCTTACCATTCCTGAGATGGCCGGTGCTGCCCTGCTCGTCGAGCTCGATGGCACAGAGCGCGAGTGTGAAGCGGCGCTTGAGCCCGTCGGCAACGCGATCATCGCAGCGGGCGCGATCGAAGTGCTCGTCGCGCGCCACGCAGGCGAACGCGAAAAGCTGTGGGCTGCGCGGCGCGAGCTCTCGCGTGCTCTTAGGCGCAGTGCGAAGTTCAAGCTCGCCGAAGACATCGTGGTGCCGCGGAGCCAGATAAGCACGCTGCTCGATCACTGCCGCATCCTGAGCGCACAGCACAACGTGCCGATGCCCACCTACGGACACGCAGGCGACGGCAACTTGCACGTGAACTTCCTGTGGAACGACCCCAGCGATGAGCCGCGGGTGAAAGCGGCCATCGAGGGCTTGTTTCGTAAAGTCGTGGCGCTGCGCGGCACGCTCAGCGGCGAACACGGCATCGGCACGCTGAAGGCACCTTACCTTCACATCGAGCAGTCTGCCGAGCTCATCGATTGGCAACGCCGAATCAAGGCGCTATTCGACCCCAAGGGCATCCTGAACCCGGGCAAGATCTTCATGCCCAAGACGGGACACGCTGGCTGTTGAGCACGCCTTTCTGTGGTAACAACGGCTCGCTGAAACGGTAAGGTCAGGTCAGGCCTGCCCTACCGGTCAGCAAACACTTGTCGCCCTGCGTCTAGCGCAGCGCGTGGCGACGGATCAAACGGTGCAAATACACCCGATCCATCCCGGCATCACGCGCGGCCCGCGACACGTTGCCTTGGCTGCGGTCGAGCAAAGCCTCGAGGAACGTGCGCTCAAAGGCCGCGATCGCGCGTTTTCGCGCCTCCTCATAGGAGACCGATGCGTCGATCGGTTGGCCGCTCGGGGGTGAGGAATAGGCAGGGGCTTCCCGCTCTTGCGTGTCTAGTAGCTCGCTCATAGGTAACTCCTTGTCCATCACCAAACATCGCTCCAGGTAGTTGCGCAGCTCGCGCACGTTTCCGGGCCAGGGGGCAGCGGCCACAGACGCTAGAAAGTCTGGTGCCGTAAAGCGCGCACGCTGAGTCGCGTTCACGCCAAATCGATCGAGAAGCACGCCGACCAGAGCCGGCACGTCCTCCTTGCGCGCAGCCAGGGGCGGCAAGTTCACTTTCAATACGGACAAACGAAAGTACAGGTCGGGTCGAAAGCGGCCCTCTTGCATCTCGCGCCGCAAATCGCGATGGGTCGCAGCCACGATGCGCACGTTGAGCTTGTGCTGCTCGCCGGAACCCACACGCCTTACGGTCTTCTGTTCCAGCACGCGCAGCAACTTGGGCTGGAGCGAAAGGGGGAGCTCGCCCAGCTCATCGAGGAAAATCGTGCCGCCATCGGCCTCTTCGAAGGCGCCCGTGCGCCGCACCACAGCATCGGTAAACGCGCCACGCTCATGTCCAAACAGCTCACTCTCAATCAGGCTGTTAGCGACAGCACCACAATCGACCACCACGAACGGTGCATGGGCGCGCGAGCTTGCAGCATGGATGGCGTGGGCTGCGCCTTCCTTGCCGGTTCCCGTCTCGCCCTCGATCAACACCGTGGCATCGCTGGCTGCGCACTGGGCAAGAGCCGAGAACACGCAACGCATGACATCCGAGGTGCCGATCAAGTCACCGAATGTGAGTGGCTCCTGCACAACATCCCTACGCCGACTCGCGGAAGCGCGTCACCACCGGCCGCAAGCTGCGTCGCGCGGTACGAACGCGCATACGGACCGTGTTTTCGCTGACGCCAAGCACCTCGGCCACCTCGCTGCCGGGCCGCTCTTCGATTTCGTAGAGCCAGTAAGCCTCGCGTGAGAGCTCCGTCATGTCGTCAAGAATATTGACGATAACCTTGACCCGCTCGTTGCGATCGGCGATCTCGGCCGGCGTCACCAAGTCGCGGAAGAACTCACTGTCTTCCTCCGGCCTGAGCAAGCCGTTGCCGAAGCTGTTGCGGCGCAGGTGGGCGATCGTCACGTGGCGTACGACGCCCGCGATCCAAGCGCGCAGCGTCGATTTGCCGGCGAATGAAGCCAGGCTTTGATGCACGGCTAGGAAGACTTCCTGCACGACGTCCTCGATGTACGCATGGGGCACGCCGCGGCGTGATGCATACGACCAGACGAAGGCCACGTTGCTTTTGTAAATCTCGCGAAAGCTCGGCATGGGGGCGATGCTGGGCAGGGCGGTGATGGTGGCGGTCATGGCGTTGCTCCTCGAACGGGATGCTTCGCACTGTCCGTGCCACGCTCAGGCCGGCGATCTGGCTCACACGAGGCAGCAAAAACCCAAGGCTTTTGCGCTCTGTCGTGGCTCTAACGTCTACAAAAGCCCGTTGGCTCGAGACCACACCCCGATGACTTCGCGACACGCCTTCTCGCGTGCCGCCTGGTGCTTACCCACACACAGCACACACAGGTTCTCCGGGCGGATCACACGGCGGGCCACGGCCCTGAGCATGTCGGGCGTCACGTTGTCGACGTCCTCGAGCAGCTCGCTCAAGCTTGCCCGACGACCAAACACCGCCTGCGTGCCGACGTACACCGCCATGTCTTCGGGCGAGTCGACGATGCGACGTAAGGTCCAGCGATAACGGCTCTTGGCCTTGGCGAGCTCGGCCGCACTGATCTCGTCGTCACGCAGCTCGCTCAGCAAGCCCAGCGCAGCTTCGAGCAGGCTCGGCAGCTTGTCATGCTCGACGCTGGCACCGACCTCGACCAGACCCGTTTCTTCGTAGGGATCGAGCGCCGCAAACACATCATACGCAAGCCCAGTGTCGTCGGTCAGACGTCGGTGCAAGCGTGTGCTCATGCCATCGTCGAGTATCCGCACGAGCAGCTTGAGCGCAGTGAAATCGGGGTCGTCCGATCCGAACGCGCGCAGCAATAGGCGTGCATCGCTCTGGCTGCTGTCGTTTTTTACAAACGAGATGCGTTGGCCCGTGCGCGGCGGCGGAGGTGAATCGACCAACGTCACGCGCCCGCGAGGCAACTCGCCAAACAAGTCACGCGCTTGGGCGACGATCGCATCGGCATCGACAGCGCCGGTGGCGACGAGCGCCATGTTGGAAGCACCGTAATGGTCCGCCAAATGCGCGCGCAGATGCTCGACTGAAAAATTATCGACGTTGTCTGCCTCGCCCGTGATCTTGAAGCCGAGCGGATGCGAGCCGAACATCAACATGCGCGAGAGATTCTCGGCATCCACCTCACGACCGTCCTCGTCCAAATCGGCGAGGATTTCCTCGCGCACGATCTGCTTTTCGAGATCCATGTCGGTAAAACGAGGGCCGGTCAGTAGATCGGCCAGTAACGTCAGCGCGTCGCTCGCATGCTCAGAAGGCACGCTGATCTGGTAGTGGGTGAAGTCTGCATAGGTTGCCGCATCGAGCGTGCCGCCCATGGCCTCAGCCGCAAAAGTAAGGTCGTAGGCCGAAGCGTACTTGGGCGTGCCGCGAAACAGCATGTGCTCAAGAAAGTGGCTGATGCCGTTGGTCTCGATGCGCTCGTAACGCGGGCCCACTTTGATGAACACGCCGAGCGTAGCGCCCTGCAGATGCGTCTGAGGCACGACGAGCACCCGCAGGCCATTGGGCAGCATCTCTCCAAGAGGCTCAGGCGCGAGCAACGCTTTTGCGCGAGATGTCCGCCCGGCCTGCACGGTCACAATGACGCAGTCTCCTGGCCCGTGCTGTACTCAATCGCCGCAGGATTGACGCGTACGGCGTTATCCGCGTCCGCTTGCTTACGCAGACGCCGGATGTAGTGCTCGACGACTTCAGCCTGCTTGCGACGAATCAGCGCCTCGGTCAGACGCTGCTCTTCGGCGCCAGCAAATGCCTCTTTGGTAGCGACCTCGTGGGACATCAGGCGGAAGACGACGTAGCTGTCACCCGCTTTGATCGGCGCCTCGGGCAACGGTGCTTCTTCGGTGAGCGCAAACGCCGCCTGCACAAGCTCGCTCGACTCCAACCCCGGGATCGGCGTAGCGCCACGACCAAAGGGCCGCGTCTCTTTCACGACCGGCGCAAGGGGCAGCTCGCCGCCCGACTTCTTTTCGGCTTCAAGGCGCGTGCTGAGCGCGTCGAGGCTCTCACCACCACGCAACGCGGTAAGTGTCTTCTCGGCGGCCGCCTTCGCGCGCTGCTCGGCGCGGGCATCTTTCCACTGCTTCTCTGCTATCTCGGCCCTGGCGTCGGCCACGGGCACGTCGCCTTCGCGCATGTCCTCGACCTTGATCACGTGGTAACCGAAGCGCGTCTCGACCACGTCCGAGATGTCGTCCGCCTTGAGCGCAAACTGCGCGTCATCGAACGGGCCGACCATCTTACCTTTGGTGTTGTAGCCAAGGTCGCCGCCCTGACGTGCACTGCCCGTGTCTTCGCTGAGCGTACGGGCAAGCGTGGCAAAGTCTTCGCCAGCCATCGCCCGCAAACGCGCGGCTTCCGCCTTCTTCTTGGCCGCCTCGCGCGTGGCTTCATCGGCATCGGTGGCAGCCTTGATCAGGATGTGTCGCGAGCGCACTTGCTTCTCGAGCCCGGTGTAGCGGTGCTTCTGCTTTTCGTACTCGGCGTCGATCTCTTTCTGATGATCCTTTTGCCAGGCTGCTAGCTCGGCTTCGCTCGGCGCCAATCCGTCGCGGTAAAAGCCAAGGTCGTGGCGCACGTACTTGAGCTCGACCTTGTCGCGCTCGCGCACGAAGGCTTCCCATACTTCACCCGGGCTGACGACGACGCCGCCTGCAACCACATCGCGCATGTTCTGAGCGAGCGTCTCTTGAATCTGCGACAGCGCAAACTCTTCGATGCTGCGGTTCAAGCGATTCTGGATGAAACGGCGGGCGTTCTCCGCGCTGAAAACGCCTTCTTTATCCTTGAAATCGATCGGCTGGGGGCCGCTTGGGATCGAAGGCGGTGCGCCCACGGGAGCCGAGGTGTAGATGACCCCGTCTTCGGCAAGGCGCCGCATGACGTCATCTTGCTCGACCTCGAAACCGAGCTCCTTGGCCTGACGGGCAAGCAGGTCGCGCTCGATCAGCCCCTCGAGCACCAGCTCTTTGAGCTTCATCTGTTTGGCCACCTCGGTGCTGTAGCGCGGACCGTTGGCCAGGATGTACGCCGATTTGAGCTCACCCATGCTGATCGTGTCGCCGTGCACGGTCGCCGCGTACTTGGCACCCGCGACATCGGTGCAGCCCTGCGACTGCGGACCTCCGAACTCGAGCAGGAACACAGCGCTCAGAGCGAACACGATGATGAGAAGACCGGCGTTTGTAATCGTCTTGCGCATGAAGGGCGCGAAGATATCGAACCTCCCCCCCCTGAGCAAGCAGACGCAGTGCTCTGACATTCTTCGGTTTGACGGGGAAAAAGGTGTAGGGTCGAGGGTGATGGGCCTCACGCGTAGCGCCTCGACAGCGACGCTCGCGTTGGCGTTCTCCCTGCCCCTGTTCAGGTCAGGCTCCCTGGTTGCATCCGCCCGAGCAGACGAAAGCCCGGCTCAAACCGCCGAAAAAGCCGAAGGCTCCGGGATCTCGCCAGAGGCCCTGGCGGTCCTGGCAGACGCCCAGCGCGCACTCGTGGCAGCGCGGGAGCTCGCGGCCAAGCTCGACGAACCCGCCGCACTCGCGCGTCTACTCAGCGCCGAACGCTCCCTGCGCGACATCTTGCAGGTGCCCGGCGTTCACGCCTGGCTGGCCGAAGTCTGGCTGCAGATGGCGCTCGTAGCGGCCCAGCGCGGGGAGCTTGCACTGGCAGACAGCTTATTTGCGCAGGCACTGACCCTCGATCCCACACGAAGCGTCGGGGCTGCGGAAGCAGCGCCACCGGTGATCGCGCGCTCCCAGGCGGTGGCTCGTACCCGCGATGCCGCCCAACCGAGCCGCTTTCGCATTGAGCCCAGCCCAAATCAGGCGACCTTCTCGATCGATGGACGTATGCGCGGCAGCGGAGCTACCGAGGTTGAGCTCACGCCGGGCCTACACCTCCTTCTACTCGAGGCGCCGGGTTATCGCGCGCAGGGTACGTTGGTCGATGCCTTGCCTGGCATGCGCCGCCCGTTCGTCCTGGCGCTCACGCCCAACCCACAAGAGCAGGAACGTCTCGCAGCATCGGCCGAGCTTCCAAGCCCTAACCCACCGTCCGTCCATATACGCAGGTCCGACTCCCCACTCGAGGCCGAGATTCCCGACAAACAGCGCTGGTGGAAGCGTTGGCCGGTCTGGGCGTCGGCTGCCTCAGCTGCCGTCTTGGGCGGTGTTGTCATCGGATTGGCAACGCGGAACGAGCGCACTGAACAGCGGCGAACGCTCAGCGTTGATCCGGGAGCACCCGAGCCCTGAGTTTCGTGCGTGGCAAGGCTCGCCGCCTGCGCTACCCTTCGCAGCCATGGCTGGTCAGTCCTCGATGCCACCCCCGCCCAAAAGCGGCGGTGGGGCTAAATATCTGCTCGTACTCTTGATTCTGATCGCGGGAGGTTTGGGTCTGTTCTTCACCTTTCGCTCTCCAGAAGCGCCCGTGGCAGCGCCACCTGCGCCGGAGCCACCCAAGGCAGCGGAGCGGTCGACGTCGCTAGCCAACGATGCTCTGGAGATCCCCGAGGCTGCCGAGCCCGACGCGGGTGCACCCGAAAAGGTTGAGGTGGCCAAGAAGCCGCCAAACCGTCCGGTCGGTGATCAGTGGGCGTGCGAAGGGGATGTGCCTGCGACAGATATCAGGCGCATCCTCAGCGACTCGCAGACGCAGGTGCGAAGCTGCTATGAGCGTCGGCTGCGCAACAACAACATGTTGCAAGGCACGGTCAATCTGCAGGTCAAGATCGGCACCACGGGGAAGGTTACCGGCACACGCATCCGCGGCACTCTGCAGGACGCCGAAGTAAAGTCCTGCGTGCAGTCGCTAGCGAAGAACTGGTCGTTTCCATCGCCGACGGGTGGCACGTGTGCGGTGTTCGATGCGCCGTACAACTTCACCCCCAAGAACTGAGCGCGGTGCACGATGCGGGCGCGCTTAGACGTCTAGCGCGCTTTCAAACAGGGTCGCGCGATGGGGCGCGCGGGGGGCCCGGGCGGCCCCGCAGCGTTCAAGCTCGGCCATACCGGCGAGCACCGTCGCTTCGTCCCAGGCGTCGCCAACGAGCTGAAGCCCTATTGGCAGGCCGTCTGGATCAAGCCCCACCGGCACCGAGCCTGCCGGCAAGCCGGTCAGGTTGCCGAGGAACGTGTAGCGACACATGGCGCGCACGCCCTGCGCATCGAGCCGACCGGTGCGTTCCTCGCTTTGACTCACTGGGAGCGCCGTCTTGGCCGTGGTGGGAAACGCGATCAGATCGACCTCGAGCAAGGCTGCTGCCACCTCCCGTCGCAAGCGCTCGCGCAGCGCCTGCGCGCACAAGTACTCTTTGGCATCGAGCACGGCAGCGATGTGCATGAACGCTTGTACGTCGGCCCCATAGGCATCCATGTGCCGCGCAAACTCGTACGCCGTCGTCGCGTAAGCCTCGGCGGCCAAGGTCAAGGCCCCGATCGCCAGCGCGTGCTGCGCGCCCTTGAGCCGGATATCCACGATCTCCACGCCTTCCCGCGATAGCGCCTTGAGCGCATGCTCGCAGGCCTTGGCCACGGCCGGATCCGCGTCGCGCCATTCGTGCTCGTCCATGCCAATC
>JBBSJC010000102.1:0-17895 GCA_038257655.1 Polyangiales bacterium
ATGATGCAGGCGAGCACGACCTTCTCAGAACGCTGAATGGCGACGTACTTCGGAGCTTGCTCGCCGACGATGATGTGCAAACTCGTGATCACCGCAAAGGCGATAGTCATGGCAATCGGACGCCCGAAGCTTTCTGGCAAGCCGAGCAACCCCAGCCGAGGCTCGATGATGTGGCTAATCGCAGGCTCGCCGACCCAACCTAACGCAAGCGACGCGAGCGTAATCCCGAGCTGCGCTGCACTCAGATAGGCGTCGAGATTGTCGAGCGCCAACAGCGCGCGTTTGGCCCGCTTATCTCCGGCCGTCGCCTGCGCGGAGAGTGAGGTCGGCCGAACTTTAACAAGGGCAAACTCCGCCGCGACGAAGAAGCCATTCGCCAAGACGCAAAAGAGGGCGAGTAGCAGCGCTAGCACTTCGCCCAGGCTCCGGATGCAATCACGGAGCGGAGTTTACAGCTTGTGCGGTGGAATGGGGGAACGCGCACTGCGAATCGAATCAGTCGACGTGACGGACGAGGGCTCGTCATCAATGGCGCGAATGGCTGCAGCCAAGCGCGCCATACCGAGCGTCGCCACGGCTTCTGGCAGAAACGTCTCGTAAATGCGCACTGCTGTCAGGCAAAACTGCTGACCAAGGTTCACTTCGCGCTCCACGAAGCTCTCGAAGGACCCGTAGCCTTTCACCTCGAACAAGCGCTGTTCGCGCACGCGGTGCAAAAGCTGTCCGATTTCGTAGAAGTTCTTGTTGGCCGATCGCTTGAGCTCGGCGAGCTTCTGTTGCGTGGCGATAAGCGTCGTCAGCCGCGCTTTGATCGATTCGGCTTGCTGAGGCTGACGCGCCTCCGTGTGCAAGCTTCCCGTAGGCAGACGACCCCTTCCGATCGGCGTGGGCGCTCGCATGGGCTGCAGAGCTCCCATGGGACGCTTCGCGTTGCGGTCGTTGTCATTCGCAGCTGGAGGCGGGATGGTTTTCCCGCTCTTCTTTGGCGCCGCGGGCGGTACACTGGGCCGCTTGGCAGCTACCTGAGTACGTTCTTGATTCTTCGCGGCGGCGGCACGTGGCTCCACCTTCACCCGCGCAGCGGATTTCTTTGTATCGATGCCCACTTGGCCCCCCTCTTGGCGCTCGAACAACGCCCCGTCGATTCCTCGTACCACCCTGGCTTCGGGGTGTAAAGTTCGACGCGCAGCAATTAGTGTACCCGGTGTACGCAGGACAAGTGGGGCATGCGCCTACACATATGGGTTAGGGAGCAGTCGGGATGGGTCGTTTTACTGAGTTAGGGCTCGCAGATGCACAGCGAATCGTCCTTGCGCACGGGCTCGGAGCGGCCCGGGACGTGGTCCCGATCTCGGCAGGCACGGTCAACTCCAACTACTTCGTGGACACAGCGTCGGGCCGATACTTCGTGCGGCTCTACGAGCAACAAGAAGTCGAAGGCGTCGCTTATGAATGGGCTCTCGTCGACTTCCTCGCCGAGGCCGGGGTGCCTCTGCCGGCGCGCCTAAAGGGCCCGGGCCCGGGGGAGCTGCGCGTGGGCGGCAAGCCCGTGGTCGTCTACGCACAGGTGGTGGGCGAGGACCTGTGTCAAAAGCGCGTCGACGCGGTCCGCGTACGGGCCGTGGGAGGCGCCCTGGCGCGTGCCGCACGCGTAGGTCGCGCGTTTCCGATCGTTCGCGCCGGCCGCTTCGGCCTGCCGGACGTCGCTCGCCTGCTGGCGCAAGCAGAGCTTTCAGACCGAGCGGAGCTCGCTGCTCCCATCCATACGCTGCGCTCACTTCACGCCGAGCTGGTCGACAAGCTGCCGACCGAGCTGCCCACCGGCGTGATCCACGGCGACTTGTTTCGCGACAATGTGCTGTGGCAAGGCGACCGGCTGATGGCGCTGCTCGACTGGGAGAGTGCGAGTGACGGCGTCCTCGTCTACGATTTGGCCGTGACCATCCTGGCCTGGTGCTGCGGTGACACGTTGGACTGGGACCTCGCCCGTGCGCTGGTCGATGGTTATCGCCAAGAGCGTGAGCTCGAAGTGGCGGAGTGGGAGGCTCTCTGGTGGCAACTGCGCGCTGCCTGTCTGCGTTTTGCGACCACGCGGATGATCGACGTCTATCTGAGGGGCACGTACCGCGCCGGGTATAAGGATTTCGGCCGTTTCTTGATGCGCCTGGATGTCATCGAGCGCAGCGATGCGCAGCAGTTGGCACAACGCTTAGGGCAGGGCGCCGAAACCTAGAAGTCGGCCTCATTCGGCAGTCGATCCTTCATACGTGTGATCTCTCATGTGGAGATCCGATCGCTCAGGCGCCGTCTTCCCGGTCGACGATGGCCGCAAGTAGCTCAGCTTCCGCGCACAATGCTTCGTCCACCTTGGCCGTGCCTGCGCACTTCCAGATGTTCGACTTACGCTGGATGACTTCAACCTCGAGCACCATGCGATCACCGGGCACGACGGGCGCTCGAAAGCGCGCACGATCGATGCCCATGAAGTACATGATCTTTTGGCTGCTATCGAAGGGCTCGGATGCGTACGCGAGCACGCCGATCAGCTGCGCGAGCGCCTCCAGGATCAACACGCCAGGGAAGATGGGCTTGCCTGGAAAGTGGCCTGGAAAAAACGGCTCGTTGTAGGTCACGCATTTCAAGGCGCGGGCCGACTTGCGAGGCTCGATCTCTGTGACCCGGTCGAGCAATACAAAGGGCGAGCGGTGCGGAAGGATGCGCAGAATGCGTGTCAGGTCGAACGTGACGTTATTCGGGTTGGCCATCGAAGCTGCGCGAAATTACCACAACGGCGACCCGCTTTCGCAGATCGCCGTTCGCGGGTCATGTTTTACCCCGGAGCTTAGGGCGTACCGGCTACCGCGGGCTTGGCAGCCGCCGCGGGCTTGGCAGCTGCGGGCTTCTTGGCGGGGCCCCCTTCGTTACCTTCGCCGGCGTTGTAGCGCTGGATCACCACGTCGGTGAGATCGAGGTTGGTCGGTGCGAAGATGACACCGGATTCGTTGCGCTCGACGATCAGCGAGTAGCCCTCGGCCTGACCTATCCGGCGCAGGATCTTCTCCATGCGTTCGATGATGACCTTGGTAAGCTCGCCTTCCTTCTCGGCCAGCTCGCGTTGATAGTCGACGTAGACTTGCTGCAGCTCGACGAGTTGCTTCTGATACGACTCGACCTTTTTCTCGAGTGCATCGCGAGCCAGCACGTTCTTTTGGCTCTCGATCTCGTCTTTGAGCTTCTTCAGGTCTGTTTGCTTCTTGTCGAGACCCTGCTGACGGCTCTCGAAGAGCTTCTTCAGGTTGGCCTTGGCCTTGCGGCCTTCTTCGGTCTCGTTGATCGCTCGCTGCAGATCAACCACGGCGATTTTGGCTTGGGCCGAGACCGTCCTGGGTGTGATCGCGGTGAGCGAGGTCGAGAACAACGCCGCGGCAAATACGGCGAGGGCGAGGCGCGAGAGCTTCATTCGTGCGGTCCTTTGAGTTGAGTCGGGCTTGCTACCCGGTCGGCCTTGGGCGGTCAAGCAGTCGGCTTGAGGACGGACGGGGTGTCCGGGGCTGTATTCAAGCGCGATTGCTGACCTTGGTGGCGTTGCTGACTACGAGGGGGGCTGCGGCGCCCAGCGCTCGGCTGAGCTCGATCGTGGCATGCTTCGCTGAACCGTGCCGCAAACCAAGGCTTAGAAGAACTGGCCGATGGTGAACTGGAAGTTGACTTTGTCTTCGCCTGGGCGCCGGTCGAACGGGAAACCCCACTCGAAGCGCAGCGGGCCCATTGGGGAAAACCAGCGTACGCCGAAGCCCCAGGATGTCCGCAACGCGAGCGGGTCAAAGCCGCATGGATCACGGGCAGGATCACCAGGGCTTGCGGAGGGCAGCTGGCAATTCACGCGCTCAAGGTTCCATGTGTTGCCCGCATCCGTAAAGATGACGCCCTTGATGCCGACCGCGGGCAAGATCGGGATCTCGAGCTCCAGATTCGAGCGCAACATCACGTTGCCACCGAGAAAGAAACGACGTTGCCCGCCGTTGGGATCGAGGGTGGCCGGAACGCCGACCTGCGGCCCGACGCTCTGAAGATCAAAGCCGCGCAAGCTGAGAATGCCTCCGAGGTAGAACCGCTCGTACTGGGGCACGCCGCGAGCTTTGCGTGAGGTGATAAGGCCCCCCTCGGTATTTAGGCGCAACACCATGCCGCCAAAGAGTGGGTAATAAAAGCGACCGAAGTAGCGCTGGCGCGAGAAGGTGCGCTCGGAGCCGATGTAAGGGTCGGCCGCCTCGGTCGAGACGGACGTGTAGATGCCCTTGGTCGGAAACAGCCGATTGTCGCGAGAATCCCAGGTAAGGGAGAGGCGAAGGGAGCTTGTGAAACCGCCGAGCTGTTGATTGGCGAGCACGGTTTGCGACTGGATGTTGCGGCCTGGTGCGTCGACGTTGAGAAAGCTACCCGTGGTGGGAGCAATCTCGACAATGTCGGCGCCGTAGCGCAGGGCTAGACGCAAGTTGCGATTGAACAATGGGTGGCCAAAGGCCAGGCCGCCGCCGGTCGATTTCTGAGTGAAGGTCTGGTAGGCGTTGCTCGTGCGGGTGGCATCGAGCGACAGGCTCCACATCGTGCTCATGAAGTACGGTTCGACGAACTGGACCTGGATCAGCTGCCGTATCCCCGAGACCTGCGCCTGCAGCGAAAGCGATTGGCCGTGGCCAAAAAGGTTTTGCTGGTCGACTTGAGCGGTCAGGATGAATTGCTCGATCGACGAAAAGCCGGCGCCTACCTGGAACGTGCCAGTGGCGCGCTCTTTGACGTCGAAGGTGATGACGAGCCCATCGGACTCTTTGCCATCGGCCTCGGACATACTGACGCTTTCGAAATAGCCTAGCGCCGTGATCCGGGCCTTACTGTTTTCGAGCTCGCTCTGGCTGTACTTATCGCCTTCCACAATGAGTAGCTCGCGACGAATTACCCGATCGCGCGTCTTTTCATTGCCTTGGATTTCGATGCGTTCGATGTGGACCGACGGACCGCGATGGATGACGACCGTGATGTTTACGATCCGGCGATCAGCGTCGAGCTCGGTCTCGGGCTCGATGACGGCCTTGGCGAAGCTGGCGTCACGGTAATGGCGCGTGATGGCTTCGATGCCCTCGGTGAGCTTGGTGCGACTGAACCATTCGCCGGGCTGCGCGTTGATTTTTTCGCGCACGACACGACGGCCCCCCAGCGGCTCGATTTCGCTGCCTTCGTCATTCATTTCGATGACGCGCAAGCGTCCGATGCGGAACCGCGGACCTTCGCGGATCGGCACGGTAATGTCGATCTGGTGGCGATCGGGCGTGAGCTCGACGCGCGGCGGGCTGACCTGAACGTTCAGGTAGCCGCGATCATAGTAGAGCGCCTGCAGGCGCAGCACGTCTTCTTCGAAGAACTCCCGTTTGAACGTGTCGTTCGAGGACAGAAACGAGAAGAAGCCCGTGGGCCGCGTGCGCATGAACTCTAGGATGTCGTCATCTGGAATGTGGTCATTGCCGATGAACTGAATGCGCCTTACCGAAACCTCGGGGCCCTCGACGATGTCGTAGCGGACTTCGACCTGGTTGTTTGGCATCGCGATCAGCCGATAGCTAACCTTGGCGAGGAAATAGCCCTCTTCGGCGTAGAGATCGCGAATCTTCGTCATCTGCCCGCGGACTTCGTTCTCGGAGAGAATCGCTCCGATTTCGAGCGTGACCTTCTCGTCGATGTCCTCTTCCTCGATCGCTTCATCGCCTTCGAAGGTGACTTTGCCGATGGCGGCGCGCTCGCGGACGATCACGTAAAGGGTGAGATCGTTGCCTTGGGCCGTGGCGCGAAAAATCAAATCATCGAAGTAACCGAGATCCCAGAGCGCACGGGCGTCGCGGGCCACCTCGCTGTCGCGACAGGGCACCCCGACCTTGAGCTTCATGCTCGCGCGCACGTCGTCTGCCGACACGCGGCCGTTGCCGCTGACATCGATCGCTCTAATCGTGCGACCCTCGCACAGCGTCTTGGGCACAAGCACGGTGGGCGCTTCGGCGGCCGGCTCGAGATCGGTTTCCGGCGCGGGCTCTGCCGCCTCGGTGCCGGGTTCTGCGGCCTCGGTGCCGGGTTCTGTTGGCTCGGTGCCCGGCTCGGCTGGTGGTGGCTCAGCTGGCTCCACGCCAGCGTCCTCGGCCGCTTCTGGAGAAGCAGGGGGATTCGCGCCTTGTGCGGACGCGCTGCTCCCGAAGGCAAACAGGGCGATCGCAAGGAGAGCGATGAGCTGGGCGGGGCGCGTCATTCCGATGGATTCGAACGAGGCTAGAAGGGCCCCGAAAGCTTCGGCGGTTTAGTGGGTTAGGCCGTCCGGGGCAAGGGAAGAAAGCCCCCTTCAGGGAGCGCTAGCCACCGTGGGTTGTCGGCGCTCGCGGCGCTCGTCGCGCTCAATGCGGCCGTCGCGCATATGCACGACACGCGGCATGCGTGCGGCGAGGTCTCCGCTGTGGGTCACGATCAAAAAGGTGGTGCCGTGCCCCTGATTGAGTCGAAAGAAAAGATCGTGGATAGCTTCGCTCGTGGCGCTATCCAGATTGCCGGTGGGCTCATCGGCCAACACAAGCTGCGGGTTCATGACGAGCGCGCGCGCCAAGGCCACACGTTGCTGCTCGCCGCCCGAGAGCTCGCCCGGGCGATGTCCGAGTCGATGAGACAGGCCCACCTCGTGGAGCAGCGCGCGCGCAGCCGGCTCGAGACGTTTGCGCGCATGTCCGCCGATCATGCCGGGCATCAGCACGTTTTCGAGGGCGGTGAATTCAGGCAGCAGATGGTGAAACTGAAAAACGAAACCGATCGTTTCGTTGCGGAAGGCCGCAAGTTGCGCACTCGAATAGGCCGTGACGTCACGGCCACCGAAGAAGATTTGACCGGAGCTGGGTAGATCCAGGGTACCGAGCAGATGCAGCAACGTGCTCTTGCCCGCACCCGAGGCGCCCACGATGCTGAGCATCTCCCCGCGCTCAATCGTCAGATCGATATCACGCAGAATCGGCAGCTCGCGCCCCTCGTGAAAGAACTGCTTGTTCACGCCGCGAACTTCGACGAGAGGGGGCGTGCCTGGGCTTGCTTCGGACATCGTCACTCGTAGCGCAGTGCATCGACCGGCCTGAGCCGTGATGCGAGGAGCGCGGGGTAAATGGTTGCGACCAGGCAAACCGCAACAGCGGCGATACCTACGGCCAAGAACTCGGTGACATCGATGTGCACTGGCAAACGGTCGATGTAGTACACCTCAGGATTCAAGCGAACGCCGAAGTGTTCGGCCCCAAAGCACATGACGTAACCGAGTGCGAGGCCAAGCAGTGAGCCGAACGCGCCTATCAACAGGCCCTCGAGCACGAATACAAAGACGATGGCGCGATCGGCCGCTCCCATCGCTTTGAGCACGCCGACCTCGCGGCCCTTTTCCTGAACCATCAGCGTGAGCGTGCCGACGATGCAAAAGCTTGCGACCAAGATCGCGATCCCGAGCGCGATGAACATGGCCAGCTTCTCGAGTGCCAAAGCGCCGAACAAGTTCTTGTTGAGCTCTTGCCAGGCGCGCACTCGTAAGCCCTTGCTTTGCGGTGCGATGGCGAGCGCGCTTGCAACTTCCTGGGCTCGATCGGGCTCGTGCACCGTAATTTCGATGCCGCTGATGGTATCGCCACGGTTCAGAAAGCGCTGCGCCGCGGCGAGCGTAATGTACGCAAACTTCATGTCGTACTCGTACATGCCGCTGTAGAAGATGCCGGCCACGCGAAACGGTCGTGCCTTGGGCATGGGACCGGAGGGGCCGAGGTCACCGAGCGGCGTGACCACGTTCACCTCGTCTCCAAGGTACAACCGTAAGCTGCGTGCGAGCTCTTGACCCACCACGATGCCGGGTAAGACTTCTGTCGGAGCCGGTGCAGGCTCGTCCTGATCGGTCTTGGGCTTGACCTTGGGAATCGCATCGACCCGGTCGAGCATGCGTTCGAGGTCTTCGAGCATGCGATTGTTCTTGGCCGCGGGTGCATCGTCTTCGACGCGTTGTCGTGTGACCTTGGGCGCGCCCAAGCCCAGATTGAGCTGGCTGCTGGATAGGCGTGTCAGCTGCTCAGGGTGCGCGAGATAATCGAGCGAGCCGATGCGCATGTTGGCCGGCAGCTCGCTCACGTTGCCAATGTGCGCCGGATCGATGCCTCGCAACACGGCGCCTGCAAGGTTTGATGCGCTCGAGATCATCACTTCGCCTGAGACGTAGGGCGATACGCCCTTTACGCCGGGGGCAGTGCGAGCAAACGCGAGGGTGGAGGCGTAGTCGTCGATCGTGCCGTCTTGCTGGTCGACCACGATATGGGCGTTATTTCCGAGGATTTTGCGCTTCAGGTCCTGGCGAAAACCGCCCATGACCGAAAGTGTCGTCGTCAGCGCACAAGACGAAACCGTCACGGCAAGGATCGATAGACCGCCGATGGCCGCTAGGAAACCGCTCTTTTTTGCGCGCAGCATCCGCGCTGCGACCATGGCTTCGAAGCTGAGCTTTTCGACCTGATTGAGGATCATCGGTAAGGCGCGCACCCCCATGCGAACCCCGAGCACGAAGCTTAAACCGAGGCGCGCGGTTTCAAGGTCGCGAGCAGGCGTTGCGAGGAAGCGGTACCAAACCCAGCAAGTCGCGCCGATCAACACGCCGTCGACCAGTAGGAAGAACCCTTGCCGGAGCTTGCGTGGCAGCAGAAACCAGCAGCCGAACGCCGCGGGTAGGGCGACCAGCAGCGCCAGCGCCGCGCCAGCGCCCAGGGCCCCAAGCGTGAGCTGCATCGCTTGAGGAAGCGACAGCCAAGCGTCCTCGAACGAGATCAACACCAGCTTGGGCATGGGCGCGAGCTGGGTCGGTAGGAGCACGGCCAGGGCCGTCAGGAGTGCGCCTGCGATCGTGCCGGCGCTGGCTAGTGCAAAGCCACGGGTGCGGCCAGCGGCGCCCCGGGGCATGCGGCGGGCTCGCAGCCAAAGGCCTAGGGCGCAAAGCGTGTACAGCCCGAAGGGTAGGGCCCCCACGAACGAAAGCGCCGGTCGCCGCAGCACTTCATCCGCGATCCAGGCAAGCCCGCCGGAAGCTGTAAATGGTAAGACTGCCGCCGTCGGCACTACCAGCGTCATGAGTGCAACCAATGCGCCCAGAACCCCTATCCGTGTGGGTTGGGCGCGTCCCTTCGTCACTTCGCCTCCGGTCTCATCGCGGGAAACAACAACACGTCTCGAATCGACGGTTGGTTGCAGAGCAACATCACCAGCCGATCGACGCCGAGCCCGAAGCCGGCGGCCGGCGGCATGCCATAGGAGAGGGCGCGAATGTAATCGGCGTCAAAATCCATTGCTTCGTCATCGCCACTCGCACGATTGGTAAGTTGCGCTTCAAAGCGTGCGGCTTGATCTTCGGGATCGTTGAGCTCGCTAAACGCGTTGGCGATTTCACGGCCATCGAGGAAGAGCTCGAAGCGGTCAACAAAGGCCGGGTCCTGATCATTGCGTCGCGCGAGCGGAGAGACCTCGAAAGGATACTCCGTGATGAATACGGGGACCGAGTGCGCGCCATCCTCGGTGCGATAAAGGGTCGTCAGGTCGGGTTCGACGAGTAGCTCGTACAGCACGAAGATGCGGTCCCCATGGGTTCTGCATTTGCCCAGTGGGATGGTCATTTCCTTCGGAGTCTGCGCGCGGCGATCCGCAAGTAGCGCGCTCAAACGCTCAGGCGACGACAGCACCTCGTGATCCAGTCCACCGTCAAACGGCGTCGCCGCATGGTCTTGGCCCGAGCGGCTGACGCGTTCGACGATCGCGTCGCGCATGGTCACGCGCTTGAAGGCACCCGCGATCGAAAACGGACGTTGGGCGACGAGCGCGGGAAACGCTTTTTGCAGCGCGGCATCGACGTCCCTTACGAGCTGTTCGGTCAAGGGGATCAGATCCTCGACCGTCGCGTAAGCCATGTAGAATTCGAGGATCGTGAATTCGGGATTGTGGCGCGTGGACACGCCCTCGTTGCGGAAGCAACGACCGATTTCGTACACGCGATCGAGGCCGCCCACGACCAAGCGCTTGAGGTAGAGTTCGGGTGCGATGCGCAAAAACAGGTCGAGGTCGAGGGCATTGTGATGGGTATGAAACGGCTTGGCCGTTGCCCCACCGCGCACCGAGTGCAGTAGTGGCGTCTCGACTTCGAGAAACGCGCGTTCATCGAGGAAGGCGCGCAAGCTCTTGACCACTTGCGAGCGCGCGCGGAACACGCTTGCGACCTCGGGGCTTGCAAACAAGTCGACATACCGTTCGCGGTACCGCTTTTCGACGTCGGTCAGGCCGTGCCACTTGTCCGGGGGCGGCAACAGCGCTTTGCCCACGTGCTCGTAATGATCGCTGCGTACGGCGGCAGCGCCCGTGCCGGTGCGGATAAGGGGCCCGCGCACGCCAACGAAGTCCGAGAGGTCGACCGTGGCAAGCTGCGCAGCCTGCGTTTCGCTCAGGCGATCCTTACGGACGAGGGCCTGCATGTCGCCGTAGGGGGTGCGCAACACCAAGAACGGGCCACGTTTGGCGATCACACGGCCGAACAACGTGTAGATAATCTCGTTGCCGGTCAGCTCGGGCTCAGGCGGAAGGCTTGCGCGACGTGTCTCATCGTTCGCCACGGCCAGCGCTTCGCGACGCGAGTCTTCGTCTGCGCGAAACGTATTCGGGAACGCGCGCGTGCCCGCTGCTTCGAGCTTCTCGAACTTCGCGCGTCGTGCGCGGATCAGATCCTCTTCGGATGCCACGATGAATCTCCTCAGCCAAATAAATCAGGGAAAGCGCCGGTGTCAGGCGGGTATGGCCTTCTCTGCGCCGACCTTACGGTTTGCTTTCATCAGCAGGTAGGCTTCGATGAACTCATCGATTTCGCCGCCCAGCACGGCATCGACCTGGGACATCTTGTGCTCGGTGCGCTCGTCTTTTACCAGCGTGTACGGGGACATCGTGTACGAGCGAATCTGCGAGCCCATGTCCATGTCGGTCTTGCTCGAACCGTAAGACTTTTCGAAGGCTGCTTCGCGCTCCTGACGCTGCCTTTCGTACAAGCGACCGCGCAGCATCTTCATCGCCAGGGCGCGATTCTTATGTTGCGAACGTTCTTGCTGACATGCGACCACGATCCCGCTCGGGATATGCGTAAAACGGACGGCTGACTCCGTCTTATTGACGTGCTGTCCGCCGGCGCCGCTCGAACGGTAAGTGTCGACCTTGATGTCTTCCATCTTCACTTCGATGTCGCCGATGTCTTCGTCGAGATCGGGCACCACGAACACCGCCGCGAATGACGTTTGCCTGCGTGCGTTCGCATCGAAGGGACTGATGCGAATCAAACGATGGACCCCGTTTTCGGAGCGCAGAAAACCGTAAGCATTCGGTCCGGTCACCGTAAAGCTCACGTCTTTGATGCCTGCTTGCTCGCCGGGCTGGTGCTCGATGATTTCGGTCTTGAAACCCTTTTTTTCGCACCAGCGCAGGTACATGCGCATCAGGATCTCGGCCCAATCCTGAGCGTCGACGCCACCCATGCCGGGATGGATTGAAACGATCGCGTCGGACTTATCTTCGGGGCCGGACAGCATGCGCATCAGCTCGAGCTTGCGTAGGCCTTCGACCAGCGCTGGCAGCTGCTCTGCAACTTCGGCGACCAGACTTTGATCGTCGTCGGCGGCGGCTAGATCGAGCAGCTCACTCAGATCGGCCGCTTCCTTAGTGAACTTGTCGAAACGCTCGACCGTACTTTCAAAGCCCGAACGTTCACGCAACAGCTTTTGCGCTCGCTCCTGGTCTTCCCAAAAGCCGGGCGCTTGTGTGTCGTGGTTCAGGCTTTCGATCCGGTGTCTAAGGCCGTCGACGTCAAAGATACCTCCCCAGCACCCCAAGGCGCTGGATCAGGTCCGCGAGAATCTCGCGCTGTTCGCTGATCGTTTCAGACATGGTGGCTTGATTCTTTCGGAAAGGACGCGGCTTTCAGGCAACGACGCTCTGGGAGCGGCGCCAGGATAGCGCTAGGATAGCGCGAGCATGCGCTCGATGGGCTTGAGGGCAGCCAGGCGCAGCTCCTCGCTCATCGTGATCTCGGGGCTCAGATCACGCAGGGCGAGATAGAGCTTTTCAAGCGTGTTGAGTCGCATGAAAGGGCACTCATTGCACGCGCAGTTTGCGTTGGGCGGGGCCGGAATGAACGTCTTGTGCGGCGCGGCCTTTTCCATCTGGTGCAGGATGCCTGACTCGGTGGCGACGATGAACTCCTGACACGGGCTATCGACGGCGTACTTGAGCAGCGCGCTCGTCGACCCGATGAAACTAGACATGCGCAAGATCGCCGTCTCGCATTCGGGGTGCGCGATGATCTCCGCGTTCGGATGTCGGGTCTTGATCCCGATAAGCTTCTTCTCGCTGAAGGTCTCGTGAACGATGCAGCTGCCCTGCCATAGCACCATGTCGCGTCCGGTCTTCTCAACCAGATAGCGGCCGAGGTTCTTGTCCGGACCAAATAGGATGCGGGTGCCTTCCGGGATCGAGCGCACGAGCTTTTCGGCGTTTGAAGACGTGCAGATCAGATCACTTAGGGCTTTCACCTCAGCCGAACAGTTGATGTAGCTGATCGTGACCGAGCCAGGGTACTTGGCCTGCCACGCCCGAAACTTGTCTGCGGGACAGCCTGCAGCGAGCGAGCAGCCCGCTTCGAGATCGGGGATCACTACCGTGCGGGTCGGATTCAGAATCTTCGCGGTCTCGGCCATGAAGTGCACCCCGCAGAACACGATCACGTCCGCGTCGGTCTTCTTGGCCGCCTGCGCCAGCTGCAGCGAGTCGCCGATGTGATCGGCGAGGTCTTGCACCTCACCGTCTTGGTAATAGTGGGCGAGGATCACGGCATTGCGTTCGCGCTTTAGGCGCTTGATCTCTTCTTCGAGATCGAGGCTTGGGTCGATCGCCTCTACGGCTGCGCCACCTGCCTTGATGCCTGCCTGCGGAAGTACAGCCTTCTCCATGGGCCAGATCTAGCTCAGGGCTGCTGTCTACGCCGCTCGGCAACAAGCTTGTTGTAGAGGGCTTTGCCCAAGCTCTTGACCATCAGGCGCTCGACGATCGTCACGACCGCTTGGCGCTGCGCCTCGGATTCGTAGATGAAACCGATGCCCATGCCCGGCTCTTGGCCTTCACCGGCCTGCTCGGGCTTGACCGTCCACTGCACCCGTCCGTGCAGCTCCAGGGCATTGTCAAGCTGCGGAACCTGCAGTTTGAAGACGAACTCCGTACCGATTCCCAGGGGCTTCTGGGTCTTGATGAACATGCCGTCGCGGCTGATATTGCGCGTGTAGTCGGCAAAGAAGGAGTTGAGACGCTTGTACTCGACCTTGAGCTCGATAGGCGCTCGCGCCTCTCGTCTTCGTTCACTGCTCGGCGGGATGGACACGCGCACAACTTAGTGTGCTTACCCTTATGCGGTCAAAGGGAGGCCGACATACAAACCCTTTTTCGCCTGATGTGGGTGCGAGTGAGCTTGCCAACCGAACCGTCGATTTGCGGACACCAGGTATGGAACTAGCGGCCTCAGGTCCGTATTCTAAGCGCCATTCCGGTTGACCAGGTTGGGTTCGGCGTCCCCGCTCGATGTAACGGGCAGGCAACGAGCACGTAACGGGGTGGCGCAGCGGCGACGAACGTTACTTCTAGGGGGATCTGTGGCGGATACGACCCGAACCGGCGATGACCTTTGGAGCGAAGAGGGCGAAGATGACAACGAGCAGACGCAGGTAGCGCGTAATCCGCTGCTTCGCAGCAGCCCCGCACCCGCAGCGGATTTGTCGCGTTCCCAGGCGCGTAGCCTATCCAGCTTCGGCACGCCCCGCTCGAGTTGGCCGCCCGGGACCGGTGAGCACGGGCCGTCGGGCGCCGGGCGACCCTCTCTCTACGAACGGCTGCGCCAGACGGGCGCTCTCGATGAGGAGCTTGCGACGGCAGCCAAGCGCGAGTCATCGCGACCGTTAGGAACCGACCTGCAGCGCTCGGGTGTGCACCCGCAGCAATTGCCGCCTGCACCTGATCTGCGAGACCTCGCTGAGGCTCTGGAAGGCAGCGATGGGCGCGATAGCGCGGAGGAATTACGAGATAGTGATGTGCAGATGCTCGCGCCGAGCTCGCAGATCGATACCAAGCCGCTGCGTCCGCTCCCGACTCCTCCCAGGTCCGACGCCGCTAACCCGGCCGGCCCGAAAACCACGGGGCAGACGCCCCTACCGCGCGGATTGCCCCCGATTCCACGTTCGAACGGCAACGGCCAGGTGTCGAGCATCTTGTTGGGGCCGGGCGCGAGCATGCGCAATGACGCAACTGAGCGCTTCTCCCACATGCCGTCCACGCATCCGCTGGCCAACTCACTGGCACCCACAGCCACGAGCGTCAGACCGTTGCCCGCTGGCCAGCGCATGCCGACCTGGCTGGTTGTGGCCGCCGCGCTGCTGCTCGTCGGGCTCGGGGCCGGGATCGGGCGCTGGCGATCGGGCAGCGTCGACAGCGCCTCATCGCAGACTTCGGCAACCTCAGCCCCGATTGCGTCCCCATCTGTGCCCGCGACTGCCATGACCCGAGAAGCAGTCGTACCCGACGCGGTTGCTGTTTCTGACGCACCGGCAACTGTCGCCGTGCCCTCGACCTCGCCGGCTGATGAGCCTGTGGAGGAAACGCCCGCACAGGCGCGAAAACGTGAGCGCGATCGTCGTCGTGCAGAACGTGCAAGCGGAACGGCCGGGGGCGCGCAGTCGCCAGCACTGCCCGCGAGCCTGGCAAGCGCGTCCGACACAGCAGCGAACCCCTTATCCGGGCGTGGCCGCTCGGCGACGAATGCCGGTGTGCCTGCAAGCGCTGTGATGGCACAACCCACGCGCGAGCAGGTGGTTACCGCGATGGACAGGGTACTGCCCGAGCTCACGCGCTGCGTAGGCGAGAAACACGGCGCTGCGACCGTGACGATGACCGTGCGCTCGAGCGGCGCAGTCACGTATGCACTCGTCGGCGGCAGCTTTGCTGGGACGCCCGAAGGCTCTTGCATCGCGCGTGTGATCCGGCAGGCGCAGTTCCCCGCATTCAGCGATCCGAGCATCCGGGTGAGTTACCCGTTTCAGCTCTGAGCGAGACAAGCGGCGGCCCTGAAGTGCGCGCACCCACACCTTGGCACCCGGGATTCCGTTGACTTCGGTTTTTCGCCGCAGTTATAGTGCGCCCCATCTCGCGTAAACCCCCGGATCAACGCCGAAATCGGTGATTCTTGCCGGGCGCGTCGCGAGCAGAGGACGGTGCGACGCCATGGCAAAGCTTCTGGATATGATGAGGCCCTTGGCCCTTTCGGTGGCCCTATCACTCGCTGCAATGGGCAGCGTGGGCTGCCACGCAGACCCCGATGACGCCGCAGGTCAAGCGGGAGAGCTCTCCGACCCCGTGCGCCGAGAGTACGCGCTCGGGAATCTGACGCGCCTGTACGGAAAGGCGCTGAGCGAAGCGAAAAGCGATCGCAGCGCGGCACCCGTGAAGCAGTTCGCCGACGCCACGATCGAACCGCTCGTGAAGACCTATATCGAGCATCCTGAAGACACGCAGAACGGCTCGCTCATCATCGGGCTGCTGATTGAGATGCGTGACCCGCGAGCGATGCCCGCCCTGATGAAGGCGCTCGAGTGGCGGACCGAAGTCAACGAGGAGCACGCGGTGCTCGCCGCCCGGACCCTGGCGGCGATCGAGGTGCCTCCTGGGAAAAAGGCAGAGGTTGCGACCAAGATCGCGGAAGCCCTGGATCGTGTGAGCGGCAAGCGGCCCGTCGATAACCGCATGCGCATCGAGTTCTTGCGCGCGCTCGGGGAGATCAACGATCCAGCGGCCTCTGAAGTGTTGACCAAGGTCGCGCTGCGCCAGTCTGAGGAACAGAACTTTTTGATCAACAATTTGGCCGTCGAGCAGCTGGGTAGGCTGGCTGCGCCAGGGTCGGTGCCCTCGCTGGTCGAAGCCTTATTTTTGTTCGATCCGGCCGATCCGCGAAACAAGCTCAATCAGTCGGTGCCCGCGGCCCTCGTGCGCATCGGACGTCCTGCGCTCGAGCCCCTGCTCAAGGTATTGCGCGGCGAAGATCCCAAGGCCTTGGCTCAGAGCAAGGCCTACATCGAAGCGATTCGTCAGCGCGCCCCCGACATCGCCAAAACCATGTCGCCTGCCGCGGAAATGAAGAAAGAAGCCGCCTACGCGCTGGGCGTGCTGGGTTTTCCGGAAGCGATCGATGCGCTGATCGCCGCCAGCGCCGATGACGACAAGGCCGTTCAGCTCGCAGCCGCTGCGGCGCTCGCCTCGATCAATCGCAAGGAAGCCGACACGGCACGCATCCGCGACGTAATGATCAAGGTGTACGAGGGCCAGGAAAAGATGCAGCGCATGCAGGTATTGCGCGCGATGCAGCATCTCTATGATCCCGGCAGCCTGCCGTTCTTGCTCGGTGTGGCCAAAACGCCCGAGGAAGAGCTGCCCGATATCCGCGTGATCGCGCTCAATGCCTACGCATTGCTCGCCAACAAGGTCGAAGCCGCTGCGGCGCAGTCCTTCATCGACAGCGACAAGAGCCCCTACAAGCAGACGTTCGAGCAGCAGAACAAGGCGCTACTCGAGGCTGCCGCCGCCTGTGACGTCGATGTCGCGTGCTGGACCAAGCGTCTCGACGACAAAGACGAGAACGTGGCGCGCAAAGCCACCTACATGCTCGCACGCCTGGGCCGAGGCAATGCCGAGGCGGTTAGCGCATTGGTCAGTAAGCTTGACCACCCCAAGGAGATGGTGCGTGGCGATGTGCTCAGTGCCCTCGACTTTGCGGCGGTAGGCGGCTCGCCGGAAGCCGTGGTCAAGATCGAAAAAATCCGCAAAGCCGAAGAAGGCCGCGCGATCTGGAATCACATCAAAGATCGCGCCCTCGCTACGCAGGCGAAGCTGATGGCACGCTCGAAGTAAAAAAGACGACTCGTTGTCCCGGCTTGCGGCATAGAATTCGCCATGAACAAGTGGATACGAGAGGGCTCGGGGGGGCTGCTCGTGCTGAGCTCGCTAGGCGTGGTCGGCCTGTCGATCGCACACTTACGTGACCAGGAATACGTGGGCGCGCTGCTGCTGGTAACCACGGGGCTTTCCCTGCTGCGAGCGGGCGTGGAGCTGCTGCGGCCCTCGATCGGCGAATGACGGAAGCTGGGGGACAAGTGTTAGAGCGGGACGCTGGGCAAGGCCGGTTGCCAGTCAGGACGGGCAAAACGGGTAGTACGTGGTCGCTCGTCGCGTTGTGGCTGGTGCTGACTGCCTGCGAACGCTCCACCAGTGAGTCGAAGCCAAGCGCTAAGCAGGTTCAGTCCAGCGCCAACGGGGTCGTGGTCGCGCGCGTCGACGGAGAGGTCATCACGCTGGCGGAGGTCGAAGAGCTCTCGCGCGCTACGGATCTTACGCCAACCGAGGCACTGGCTCGATTGGAAGAGGAGCTTGTCCTCGCCGCCGATGCGGAGCGGAAGGGCTACGGTCAGGATGCTCAGGCTGCGCGTGCGCTCAAGCAGGCTCGGGTTCGCGCAATCCTCAAAACCGCTGTCGAGCAAGGCACCGCACCTGAGGATGTGACTGCGGCGGAAGTTGCGGCGCGGTTCGAGAAGCTCAAAGAGCGGGATGAGAAACCCGAGCAGCGCAGCGTCACCCACGTGTTGTTCAAGACGGACGGGTCCGCACGTGAGCCCAAGGCACGCGCAGCAGCAGAAGCGTTTCTACGTGAGGTTAGCGGTAAGGCGCCGGGTGAAGAGCAGC
>JBBSJC010000103.1:0-17811 GCA_038257655.1 Polyangiales bacterium
ACCACGATGTGATGGGCTACCGCATGCGAGCGAGCCCGACGCGCAAGCTCCGAGCGCTCATCGTCTGTGAGTTCGAGCCGAATCGGGGTTTGCATCGCCATGCCCGCATACGATCACAACGCTCGAGCCTGGCAACTTTCTGACAAAACCGCCCCTCCCGCCCGACATCGACTGATCACCTACTTCTGGGGAGCTGTACTAAGGCCAGTCACGGGGCAACGGGCTTTCGATCTCGAGCCACTGGTCGTGCTGAGGGTGACGAAAGCGTACCCGCGCCGCATGCAACAGATGACGGTTAATACCCTCGACAGGCTCGCCGCCGTATAAGACGTCACCCGCGATCGGTGCGTCGATCGCGGCAAGATGCGCGCGAATTTGATGGCGGTAGGCGTGCGATGCACGGGCCTCGACCAAGTAAGATTGGCCGCGTGGCTCGCAGCGCACGATTTCGGTGACGGTCGGGCGTGCATGGGGGTCGCTGTTGACCTCGACCCGGCGGCTGTTCTTTTGGCTCGGCTGCAACGCGAGCGACACCGTGCGCGGAACTGCGATCGGGCGGGACACGAGCGCAAAGTAAGACTTGTCGATGAGCCCGCCCATCAGCGCATCGCGCAGCGCCGCAAAGGCCGTCTGCGTGCGCGCCGCGATCAGCAGGCCACTCGTATCGTTGTCGAGACGATGCACAAGCCCTGGCTCGCGCGGCCCATAGCCTACGCCTGCCATTTCTGGATAGCGCGCCAGCAACATGTTCGCCGCGCAACCAAGCTCGCCTGGGCGTAAGGGATGGCTTGGCACGCCTGCGGGTTTGTCGACCACCACCAGCGCCTCATCCTCGAAGCGCACGGCAAGCTGCATGTTCGGATCAGGCAGCGCGACCACGTCGTCGTTCTGCAACTCCACGGCAAGCTGCATGCCTGCGCTCACAAGCATGCCCTTTTGCGTGATTCTGCCGCCAATTCGCACGCCGCCTTGTTCGATCAAACGCTTGGCCGCTGCCCGGGACAGGCCATATCGCTCACACAACGCGCGATCCAAACGCATCCCGACGTGTTCGTCGCCGATTTCAAAAAGCTCACTCAGCGGCCTGCTCCCACAGCTAAACGCGCAGCCGTCCGGCTTGCGCGCGCGCGCACTATGACGGCAACCGCGGGCCTCACCAACTCACAATGGTGGTGAAGCTCTCAATGCTGGGCCGTCTTTTTCGACGTCGGGCTGCTGGGCGACCAGCGCGCCGGTCAGAGTCAGCCCCTTCACATGGTAGGGCAGGCTTCCCTAGAGCGCCGAACGGCTTGAGACCTGTTAGAGTGCTGGCATGTTTTATCTGCCCTCCCGCGCAACCCTATGCTCGCTGGCCCTACTGGCCGCCTGCTCGAGCTCGTCCTCCCCCGCTGCCGATGCAAGTGGCAACGCCAATGGCAGCGGCAACAATGCTGGCAATGCCGGCAGCAACGCAAGCAACGCCGGTAGCAATGGCAGCACCGGCAACGGCGGCAGCAAAGACTCAGGTCGCCCGGGTGAAGCAGGCGCCACCACCGGCGGCGAAGCAGGCATGAAAGACGCCGGCACGGTCCCGCCCGTCTGTAATGCAGCCAGCGCGCCAGACGTGGGCAAGCTGTTTTTGCAAGAGGTAGCAAGCGTCGCAGACGAGCTGGTGATGGCCGCCCAGCCACCGGGCTCGAGCGACTGGTATCTCGTGCGGCGCCGTGGCTTCGTCGACGTCTTCACCGCCGGCGCCGTGAAGACGGAACACTTCCTCGACCTCTCGGGCGAAAATGACGATCAGAACGAAGGCGGCGAACAGGGTCTGCTTGGCCTTACCTTTCATCCTGACTACGCGAGCAACGGCCTATTCTACGTGATGATCACGCCCACCAAGACCAGCGTCGACCAAGTACGCGAGTACAAGCGTTCCGCCGCCGATCCGTACAAGGCAGATCCGACTAAGGTTCGCGATATCGTCGTCCTCCCTCCATCGGCCGGCAATCACAACGGCGGCACGGTGATGTTCGGCCCGGACAAGCTCTTGTACGTGGGCACCGGCGATGGCGGCGGCGGCTGCAACGACGACAAGCCCGACACGCCCCAGGAGATCAAAAGCTTATTTGGTAAGATCCTACGCCTGGATGTGAGTAAGCCCTTCCCCCATGCGGCCGCCGGCAATCCGTTCGACAGCGACGGCGACAACGCCTCGCTCGTCTTGCACTACGGACTGCGCAATCCTTTCCGCTTTGGCTTCGATCGCGTCACTGGCGATCTCTACATCGGCGATGTCGGCCAGGACACCTACGAGGAGGTCGATTTCGCACCCAAAGACAGTAAGGGCTTGAACTACGGCTGGGCAGACTACGAGGCCAACGTCGCCGATACCTGCAGCGCCAACCGTAAGCTGAGAGCAGACTCTGTTCACACACCGCCGATCTTCGCCGCTCATCAAAATCCCGGCAACACGACGCCTCTTTACAAAGACTATGTCTCCGTGATCGGCGGCATCGTGTATCGCGGCGCGGCCATTCCGAAACTCCAGGGTGCCTACTTCTTTGGCGACTACCGGGGCGCACGCATGGGTGCCCTCTATCACTGCGGCAGCACCACCTCGCCCGTCGCTCCTGTGCGCAAGCAGTGCGCAGTCGGCATCAACGAGGCGTGCTTCGAAGCCAAGGGTAATGCGGACGATCTCGGTCAGCTGATGGCGATTGTAGAAGGCAACGACCACGAGATGTACTTCGTAGGTAACCGTAAGACCCTGTACAAAGTCGTTCCGAACTGAGCTTCGTGCCCCAGGCGCGCCGCCCAATGGCCGCGGTCGAGGGAGTGCGCCTTACTTTTGACGACAATGGCGCGCCGTCCCGGCTCCCCATGTGACAGCTACGTGCCTGATTAGGTACACATGCGTTGCCGTCGCCATCCCCAGCTAGCGAGCGAATGTGAGCAGCGGACGCCAGAGTTTTTGCGTGGTCTCCAGGGTTGGTACTAAGTAGTCTTCCAAATGCCGACGCGAGGGGGGGGACGGTGCTACGCCGTCCGGGAAGCGCTTGGCCAAGGGAAGCGTGTGCGGCGCCTCGAGTCCGTGTCTGGACTAGCTCAGATGGTCAATGAAACTGACGATTCGGACAAAGCCGGATTGTTGGCCGGGCGTTATCAGGTGCTGCAGACCCTCGGTCGCGGCGGCTATGGCGCCGTGTACGAAGCCTTTGACCTCGAGTGGAAGACGCGGCTTGCGCTCAAGACGCTGCAGCGAATGGACCCGGACGCGCTCTTGCGCTTCAAAGCAGAGTTCCGCTCGCTGCAGGACCTGGAGCATCCCAACCTCGTTCACCTCGGTGAGCTCACCTGCTCGGATGGGGTGTGGTTCTTCACGATGGAGCTCATCGACGGCACCGACTTCTTCGATTGGATACGACCGATCGCAGAACGAGTGGGCGCCATTGCAGTGCGCAAGCTCGACGAGCAGCGTCTGCGCTCTGCCCTGGTCCAGCTTGTCGATGGGCTCGTGGCCGTACACGCAAGCGGCAGGGTCCACTGCGACATCAAACCCTCCAACATCCGCGTCGAACCGAACGGACGCGTGGTGCTGCTCGACTTTGGCCTGGTCACGGCCGTCATGCCCAGCCATATCGCTGTGCAAACCGAAGCCGTGCTCGGCACGCCTTCTTACATGGCGCCTGAGCAGTGCCGAGGCGAAGCGATCACACCGGCCGCCGATTGGTATGGGGTCGGGGTACTGCTCTACGAAGTATTGACAGGAAGGCTTCCCTTCGATGGCGGAGGCGCCCAGGTCTTTCTCGACAAGCAGCATCTAATTCCACCTTCGCCGCTCGCACTGGCCCATGACGTTCCTCGAGATCTGTCAGACCTGACCATGCAGCTCTTGAGCATTGAACCTGCCGATCGGCCGACAGGCGAGAGCGTGCTGTCTCTTTTGCTCAATGACAACGACGCGCAGGCAGGTGAGCCGAGCTTGCGCAGCGTGCGTCCATCCTCACCAGACATCGTAAGGTTTATCGGACGCACGGAGCAGCTTGCTCAGCTCGGCAAACATCTGGCACGCACCCAAGCTTCCGGGCCGGGCTTTGTCTACCTCGCCGGTGAGTCAGGCGTCGGAAAGACCGCCCTGGCGCGCGCTTTTGCCGATCAGACGCTGCGGCTCAACGGCACGTTGGTATTGCGTAGCCGCTGCTACGAACGCGAAACGGTGCCGTACAAGGCCTTTGACGGCATCGTCGATGATCTGGCGCGCCACCTCGGCACGCTCGATGCCCGGCAGTGCCGCGCGCTCTTACCAAGCAATGCGAAGTTGCTCGCGCAGATCTTTCCCGTGCTTTCGCGCGTCAAGCCGTTGACTCGGCTCGCGCTCCCGAGCGTGCCGCGCGATCCGCTGGTGTTGCGCAGCCAAACCTTCGCTGTCTTGCGCGAGATCCTGGCGCGCCTAGCGCAACATTGCCCACTGTTGCTCTTGATCGATGATCTGCAGTGGACTGACCTCGACAGCCTGACGATCATGGAAGAGCTGCTGACGTCTGCAGACGCCCCCGCGTGCATGCTGCTTGCTACGGGCCGTCCGCTCACCCAGATGCCCGCGGAGCTGCGGCAAGGACTAGAGCCCCTGCTCGGTTTGCACACATCGGAGCAAATCGAGATCGCAGGACTGGCCGGAGACGAGGCGGAGCTGCTCGTGCGCAGCTTGGCCCAACAACCCCATGACAGCGCCGTGTTTAAGCGCATCGCCGACGAAGCCAAGGGCCATCCTTTGTTCGCAGCCGAGCTGATTCGCCACGTGGAGGCCGGCCACGCGCTCGGAGTCTCGTGGGAAGTGGACGATGCGCTGCGCAACCGCTTAAGCCTGCTCGAGCCCCCTACCCGTTTGCTCCTCGAGACCTTGGCCGTGGCGGGGGCTCCCACAGTTCACAGCGTGTTGGCCCATGCGCTGCAGCTCAACGCAACGCAGTTGAGTCGCAGGCTCGCGCAACTGCGCGCCGCTCACTTGGTGCGCAGCGAAGATCGCTTGCACGCGGAGTGCTACCACGATCGCGTCAGACGCACGGTCGTCAACGCGCTCTCGCCTGAGCTGCAGCGCCAACGACATCTCTCGCTGGCCCATGCATTGTCGGTGGTGGGAGGTGCCGATCCCGAGCAAGTGGCGTACGAATGGCGCTCGGCAGGTGAGGTACGCAAGGCGGCTCATTACTGCGCGCAAGCGGCCGAAGCTTCCTATCGCGCGCTCGCATTCAATCGCGCAGCACGTCTTTACGACGAAGCGTTGGCGCAACCAGACGCATTTGACGACGAGCAGCTTGCGAAGCTGCGCGCAGCCCAAGCGCAAGCGCTATCGAGCGCCGGGTTTTCGGCGCGCGCGGCAGACATGTACCTGCTTGCCTCGGAAGGCTGCCCGCCTGGTGAAGCGCGCTTCTTTCGCCGCAAAGCAACCCAGCTCATGCTGCGCAGCGGCCGCATCAGTGAAGGGCTCGAGCTTGCCGATGACGTGCTGAGCGAAGTCGGTCTGTCGCGTCCGCGCTCGCCTGCGGGAGCCGTGATGCGCCTGGCTTGGGAGCGCACCCGGCTATCGGCGCGACTGCGCAGCTACGAGCACGCTACGCCCGTGCCGGTGCCGGGTAAGCAGAGCGCGGCCAACGAAGACATTCTCGAGCTGCTGTGGGCCGTTGCGCCATCGCTGGCGTTTGTCGACCTGATCGGAGGCAGCGCGCTGCAGAGCCGCTACGCGCGCATGGCCCTGTCCAGTGGCGACCTGCAGCACGTGGTGCGTTCGCTCTCGATCGAAGCCATCTCGCGCTCGACCATGGATGCGCCGCCGCAAACGCGCGCCACGAAAATCTTGCAGCAGCTGCGCGAGGTCGCAGGCAGCTCCGACGACCCTTACCTTCGCGCAAGCGTGTGGATGGCCCATGGCTACGCGCACTGGATGAGCTTTCGCGTCGAGGAGGCCGTCGCCTCGCTCGTGCAAGCGGAGCGTTTGTTCAACAATCGCTGCGTCGACGTCGCCTGGGAGCTGACGAACGCCCGAGCCGGTCTACTGAACGCGCTGTGGAACACCGGGCGGCTCGCGCGCCATGAAGAGCTCGTACGGGAGTGGCAGCGCGACGCGCGCGATCGCGGTGACCGCTATGCGTGCACTCAGTTGACTACCATCGGTCTGAGCTATCAGTCGTCCTTGCGCAGCGACAAGCCCGCCGCCGCCGAAGAGGCACTGCAGACGATCTTGCAGGGCTGGCCCGAAACATTTCAACTTCCCCATTGGGGTCAGGGGATAGGCCGCCAGCTTGTAGCCTTGTATCGGGGTGACGGCAGTGCCTACCCCCTGATGCAGGCAAGCTCGCCTGGCATGCGCGGCTCGCAGCTACTGCGCGTACCCTACCTCGGGCTGCTGACCCATACGGATTGGGGATGGGCGTGCCTGGATCAAGGCGCGCGCTCCGAAGCCACTGAACGTTCAACGCTCACGCGCGAAGCGCTTCGTCATGCGCGCGCGATACGTCGCACGAAATGGCCGCTGGCCTGCGCCTTTGCCGACCAGATCCAGGCCCAAGTCATGTTCCTAGAGGGGCGGGGCTCGGAGGCGGTTCCCCTTTTGTGTTCCGCCGCCAAGGCGCTTAGCGAACAGCACAGTGTTTACCAGTACCCAACGAGCTACCTCGCAGGCAAGCTTATGGGTGGTGAAGAGGGCCGCGCGCTAAGCACCCGGGCCTTAGACTGGGCAACGCGGGAAGGCGTCAGCAATCCTCAACAATGGTTTGCAACCTTTGCGCCCGCCCTACGGGTCGTCGGTTAGACACCAACTTGTTTGCAGAGCGTGGTCGAAAGGTCACCAGTTCTCATAGAAGCTACTACCCAATACGTGCTACCTGCCAAGGGAGAACTGCACACGTAGGGGGATAGGCGATGGCGATCCGAGTTCGCGCTGTCGAAACAGCAGAGGAAGCGCAGGCGGTCTTCCGGTTGCGCTATGACGTTTACATCCAAGAGCTGGAGCGCAGCCAGCGCTATGCAGATCATGGACGGCGCACGATCGAAGAGCCGCTCGACCACAGCGGCAAGCTGCTAGCTGCTTACCAAGACGACAGGGTCGTGGGCACGCTGCGCATCAACTATGCGCGTACCTGCAACCTGAGTGAGTACGAAAGCTTGTATCAGATGCAGCGGGCGGGAGCGGCGCATCCCGATTACACGAGCATCACCACGAAACTGCTCGTGGCAGCCGATCATCGCAACACCACCTTGGCTTACCGTCTGTCGATGGCCGCATATTCCCAGGGGCTATGCGATGGCATCCTGTTCAACTTTATCGATGTTTATCCACAACGAGTCGCATTTTTCGAGCGTCTCGGATACCGAGTGCACGTGCCGGAGACACAGCACCCGGAGTATGGAACCGTCGCTGTCATGAAAGTGGACATGCTGGATGCAGCTCACTTTCAACGCGTCGGCTCCCCATTCTTACGGTTTCTCCAGCACGCCCAAGCCGCCGCGTAGTCCCCGAGGAAAACCATCATGGAAGCCAGAGACCACCTTCAGTCCGCCTTCGAATCAGTACAGGGCACCTTCCTGCGCAGCTGCGCGCTCGTGCGGGTAAGCAAACGGGAAATAGGCCTAGACCACTACGCATCGTACCTGCGCCAGGTCTTTCACCACACGCGCGAAAACCCGCAGATCCAGGCCCTGGCAACTGTGTATTTTCGCGGTCACCAGCGCGCCGCGATCAAGCGCTTCTTCAAGCACGCAAGCTCCGAAATCGGCCATGATCAGCTCGCTCAGGGCGATTTGGACGAGCTTGGCTATGACACTCATAATTTGGCATTCGAGAACCCCTTACCCGAGACCACTGCGCTTATCTCGTTCCCCTTTCATCAGATCTATAACCTGAACCCCGTCGGGTACATCGGTTACCTATACTTCCTTGAGTTTCTGCCTACTGGCAGCGGGGTAGCTATCATGAGCGCTCTCGCGAATGCAGGCGTGCCGCGCGAAGCGATGCGTTTCCTTCACGACCATTCCACGATCGACATCGCACACAATCAGTTGATGGATGGTTATATCAAGACGCTGATCACGAGCGAACGCGAGCTTCAATCCGCCATCTATGCGATGCGTGTTACCGGAGCCCTGTATGCGCGCATGATCGAGTCCGCTTTCGCTTACGCAGATGCACCCGCTGATTGGGGCCTCTCGGCCGAGGAGAGCAAGGCGACCTACCGCGACGACAGTACGCTGTTTGCCGAAGAGACGACCGGCGAGCGTCCGCGCCTGCAATGGCCGCTCGACGACAGCGCGCCCGTGCGTGCAGTCAAGGGCCTAGCCTCGTAAGACGCGCGCAGGCTCGGCCGCGGCCACGACGCGCACTGAATGACGTTACGAAGCCAAGCTCGACAAGCTTCAGAGGCCCTGACAGCCCTGCCCTACGTCACGGCGTGGGCTGGGGCGCCGCGCCTATGCGCAGCAGAGGCACGACTTGAGCTGCGGCGGCGTTGGGCACCGTAAAGGTAAGATTATACTGCGCGATCTTCCATGCGCCGGATGCGCCAGATCCAGCGGACGCGCCGGATGCATCAGACGCACCGGACGCGCGGGCTTCGCGCACCAACACGCCTGAGCCGCGCAGCTCGCCGTACTTTCCGTGATCTAGCAGCTCATCAAACCAGGCCACCTCCCCGGCGGCCGCGAAGCTGATGTGCCGGTCGCGTGGCACGTAGGTCCAGCCGCGTCCGGCCGCAAAGTGCGGGTGCGCGTACTCTCGAAAGGCAGAAACGCTCCAGCGCTCGCTGGCGTCGGTACCCAAAAACACGCCCTGACGGGCAAACAGAGCGAAGTAGGCCCCCTCGTCGGACGCCGCAGCGGCCGCGTGGAAGGCATCGATAACGCTTGCCACATCGCGTTCCGCGCGTGCTGCGGGGTTCGCTGCCGCGGCCGTGAAAGGCGCCGCCAGCGTTTGCGAACATGGTAAGGCTTGCTGCGCGCAGGCCCCGAGGCTTGCGCCCAAAAGCAGCACGACATTCACACCGGCAGACACCCGCTGATAGTTCATCGGCGCGACATTAGCGCGAGCTTGCGCCCAGCGTTCAGTCGTCGTCGTAAAACATGGGCGTGCGGGTGTTGATGAACTTGAGAATAGCGGCGTGATCGTCGTCGCTGAGCTCACCAAAACGCACGCCGAAGCCTGGCATCAAATTGATATCGATGGGATCGCGTAGCCAGCACACGGTCGCATCGCAGTCGATCTCGCGGCCCATGACACCGAACGACACGCGCACGTGCGAGCCGATCGGCACGAGGTTGTACGTGGCGATGAACAATCCGCCTTCGGAGATGTCGCCGCTAAAGCCGGTGAAAAAGTTACTTTCACTGCTCACGCCGACGTTGACTTCGATAGCGACGCGACGCGCGATTCGACGCTCTTGTTCGAGCGGCGTTTCCACAGAGGGTGGGGGCAGGTCTTCAGCCATAAAATCACCGTTATTATCGTCTGCCTCGGTCGATCCAGCTAGCGTTACGATCGGGGGTTCGGAGTCGGGCGGCAGCGATCGCGGTAACCGCGACTCGACAGTGGTTGCCTGCAATGTGAGCTTGATGGGGCCCGTACGACGTTCTTTCCTCATCGTGACAACCTCGACCATGGGTGGTGCAGAAGAGAGATTGCGCGCAGGCGCGCCCTGGGACGACCGCGACTCAGACTCCGCGGACTCGTATGCGCCGGCCGTGGGCGGAGGCATGGTGGGGCGGTTCGAGGCCCTTTCGCCGGCAGCCCGTGCAGCTGACGCATCGATCGCGGGATCGGCTCGCTGTGCGGGCAGCTCATTTGCGCCAGCGGCGCGCGCTGACTTGTCATGCTGGGTGGCAGCGGACCGCGCGCTGTCTACCGTCGCTGGCCTGCCGCTGTCGACGGCCGAAAGGCGCGCCCCCTCGGCATGTTCGCGTAGCATTTGACGTGCCTCTCGGTTCTCTGCATCGAGCGCAAGCACCGCGTGATACCGCACCGCTGCGTCTCCGAAGCGACGCTCCCGGCGCAGCAGCCTCGCTTCCAAGGTGAAGCGAAAAATAAGCCCCTTCTCGTGACCGGGCTCGACCCGCAGCGCCTGCTTCACCTCGGCTAGCGCAGCCTCCAGATCGCCGTCCCGGGCAAGCTCCACGGCTCGTCTCAGGTATTCATTCGCCGACATGACCCCGCTTCAAGTTTCCTAGTATCAGGCATTTAGTCGCGAAACGGTACAAACAAGGCCGCGATCGACGTTTTGCCACGCCGCGCTTGACGGCTGGGCATTTGTTGCCCCCGTTTGCTGGTGCCTGGCCCTGCCGTCTGGGCCTGCCGCCCGGCCCTGCCGGCCCGCCGACTGGCCGTCGCTGCTGCCGTTTAGGCGACCGCGCGAGAGCGGTGAGCGGGTGCATAGGCTTCGAGCGTCAGGCACTTGGCGCCGCCGCCGGCCTTGTGGAACTCGGACAAGCTCAGCGCGATCACGCGCTTGCCATGGGCGCGCAGCTCCCCTTCGACGCGCTTTGCTCCAACCGTGCTCATCACCACCGTGTCGTTGACCGTCACGGAGTTGCAGGCGAGCGCTTTGGCCTCGCGCGCGTCGACCGCGATAAGTTGCGGGCATAGACGCGCGAGTAGAGCCCGCCCCTCAGGCGTGAACGCCCCCGGATAGTACAGCGCAAGCTGCTCGTCGATCGGCGCAAAGCACACGTCGAAGTGATAGTAAGGTCGACAGAGCTCAAACGCGTGCACTTGCACATCGAGCAAGGCACCCAGATACGAAAGCGCAGCCCGATCGCTGCGCACGCCCCAACCGCCGAGCAACATACCATTCCAGTACAGCGCTTCCGCATTGCCTTCAAAGCACATGCCGGCAGGCAAGCGCTGGACACGGTAACCTGTGTGCGCAAAACGCTGCGCCATTGGAGCTACCTCGGGCATCCGCTCCGGATGGCGAAAACGGCCGCTTATCGCTTGATCTCCAAACACGAAGATCGAGTCGCCGGCAAACGTCATCTCCGAGACGCCGGGCTCGGCTTCGAGCACGTGCACCTCGGCTCCCAGACTTCGGTAGGTCGCAAGCAGTTGCTCCCACTGCTCTCGCGCCAACTTCGGTAGCACGCGTTGCGCCGGATCAGTCCAATCGTTGATTGCGTAGTCCAACTGAAAATGATCGGGCGGACACATGAACAAACGACGCTCGCGGAAAGCCATGCTCGCTACGAAAGCAAAGCGCGTTCCATCCAGCTGATGGTGCTTCCGCGTGCTGAGTGTCTAGTGCAAAGACGGCGCTTCTGGGTCTGCTTGCCCCATTTAGGCTTAAAGCCGCGGCCAGCGCGCCACACACGCTGGCCAGCAGGCACGCGAGTCGCTCAAGGTGCCCCAGCAGTTACGCCCGTCCGTAAACTTTTCGCGAGTGCGCGTTGCGCTGCTACGGAAGGACAGGTCTGCGCAAAACTCGCGAGCGCCTCGCGCAAGTCCCGAGCACGAGCGTTTCTCGGGTCCAGCATCCAGCGCGCCGCTTTGGCGCAGCCAACGTCGTCAGGATCTTGCGTCAAGCATAGACACAACTCCGCTACGGCTGCCTGGGGTTGGCGCTCAGCAAGGGCACGCATCAATAGACCACGAAACGCGTTGACCTGGTCTGCAGGCGCGCGCGCCTGTGCAGCTCGCGCAAGCCGCTCGGCCGCCGAGAATTGACCGGATCGGAGGTTCCAAAAAATAGCTTGCAGGGCATAACTCGGCTCGCTCGGTTCGCGTTCGATCGCCTGTAGGTAGAGGGGGATGGCCTCACTCACCTTGCCTTCTGTGACGAGTAACCCCGCCATGCGCGCATAGCCACTGGCGCGTTCGGGTGCGCTGGTGATAGCGCGCGCGTAGAGCGTCCTTTCGCTTGCGTAGTCTCGGGTGTACTGGACAAGCCGGACGCTCATGAAGACTAAGTATAGACAGCACGCCGCTAGCACTCCGCCGCGCAGCCAGGGTTGCTTATCGGCTCTGGTAGTGGAGATAAGCTTAGCCTCGCCCGCAGCTAAGATCTCAGCCACACCCAGGGCTAACCCGGCGCAGGGCATGTAAAGGTAACGCCCAAAGCCGGGCCATAGCACCGCGCTAATCAGCGCGGCCGGTGCCAAGCTCAAGGCATACCAAAGCAAAGACCAGCCGAGCACGGGCAGGCGCCTGCGTGCTGAGAAAGCCAAAGCAGCGATCACCAGCACCCCGATCACGGTCGCGCTGTACGCTAACGTCGTCAGTGCCGCGTACTCCTCGCGTAAGCCGCGCAAATAAAGCTGCGTCGGCCACAGCAGCTCTTGCACACCGTCGAGCCAAAGCATCGGTAGGTTGATTGCGGCCTCGCGTAGTTGCGCGACGTCACGGCTTGAGCGCAGGCCGCCGAGTGCCCAGGTGCGCAAGCCGAGGTACACGGCGCTGGCGAGCATGAACGGTAAGGCCTGGCGCACGCGCGCCGCCCAACCTGTGCGCTCGCGTGCGGGCCACAGCAGGATCGCTGGCAGCGTAAACAGTAAGATTTCCTTACTGAGCAGACCCGCCAGAAACAGCAGCCCCACCAACAGCTCGCTCAGCGCTTGTGAGCTCGCGCTTGAACCCGAGCGCTTAACTGTGCGCTGCCAGAGCAGCAGGGCGCTGAGGCCAAACATCGTCGCTAGCGGATCGGAGCGTCCGTTGATCCACACGTGCGCCTCGACCAGCTGCGGCGACAGCCCAAAGAACAGGTTCGCGCCGATCACCACCCATAAACTTGCTTGCGGCACGAGCACGCGTATCAAGGCGAATACGCAGCTCACGCAAGCAAGATGCAGGAGCAGATTCGTAAGATGGTAAGACCAGGGCGACCTCCCCGACAGCCAGGCATCCCAAAAGAAACTTAGGATGCTGATCGGCCGGTAGGTATCCATCGGCAGCACTTCCGAGGTGCCGTGGGCTACGAGCGCGTGCGTGCCGAAGACTTCGCCGATGCGACTGGGCTCGTCGATCAGGCCCGCGCGCAGCATGGCCAAGTCATCGTGAACAAAGCCGTTGGCAAAGCGCCCGGCGCTGAGGCCCGCCACACAGACCACGACCGCAAGCCAGCACAGCCAGCACGGCCTGCCTGAACGCTGGGTTCGGTTTGCTTCGGCCTCGCGCATGCTGCGAGCACCTACCATGACCGGGCCGCTGGTACAGGGATCGGTGAGGTGAGGCGCGGCTGTCGTCGCTAGCGAGCGCAGACCGGCGCCGTAGCCTGCCCAAAGTGCCAACCGTGCCCAAAATTCCGCCAACTTAGTTGGCACCCGTCCGTCGTTGAGGCTGCTAAGTGCACGGAATTAGGTGAGCATTTTCGGCACGCTCCGTGCTCTATACGACTCGTTGATCTCTGCACCGAGATAGCAGTATGGTGTTTCGCACTTCCGGTCGTCCGGTCGCAGCGGACGGCGTTCGTCTTAATTTGGTCCGGCAAGCGCCCCCGGCACACAGGTGGGCGTCGGCAAACGGCGGTCAGCAAATGGCAATCAATCCGCCCGCTTGCCTAAGCTCACCCCCAGCAGTCAGTGAGGAAATCATGATCAAGAAGCTCCCCAATCTTTCCCCGCGCGTATCGCCGCGCCTGGCCTGGCTTTGGCCTGCGGCCGCCCTCGGCCTGCTGGGCTGTCCCAACGAAGAGCTGGCGCCGATCGGCCCGTGCACCGTCTCGGGCGTGTTCGAGACGATCACGCAGAACGCCAACGACAAGGTCGACTTGTTGTTCATGGTCGATAACTCGCAGTCCATGAGAGAAGAGCAGGCAAATCTTGCCGTGCAGTTGCCTAGACTCGTGACCATCTTGGCCACGGGCAAGATCACGAACGCAGCGGGCGAGGTCATTCGCGAGTTCCCACCGGTCAAGAGCCTGCACTTGGGCGTGATCAACTCCGATATGGGCGTCAACGGACTGAGCGCGGAGATCCAGAATCGCGTCAGCTGTGTCGGTGCCGGCGGCGATGGGCTCTTGCTCAATGCGACCAGCACGACGATCGCGGGCTGCGAAGGTAAGACCTTTGACAAGAAGTACCTGGAGTTTACCGCCGGCGTGGACGATCCGGCCGCGCTCGGTGCCGACTTTGCCTGTATCACGAACGTGGGCACCAACGGCTGCGGCTTTGAGCAACAGCTCGAGGCCATCTACAAGGCGCTCGCTCCCTCCTCGATCACGAGCTTCTCGCAGGGCACGGCCGGTCACGGCGATGCGGCGAACGCGGGCTTTTTGCGCGATGAGTCGGTCATCGCGGTGATCGCAGTCACCGACGAGGAAGACTGCTCGATCCCCGATAAGTCGCGCGACTTGTTCAACCCCGGCACGGGCGCGGAGCAGAACTTTCTTAACGTAAAATGCGGACGCAATCCGGACGCGCAGCACCCGGTCAGCCGTTATGTCGAGGGCCTCCAGCGCCTGCGTCCTGAGAATCAAGATCAGGTGATTTTCGCCGGCATCGTCGGGGTCCCGGTGGAAGCCGAGAAGCTAGTGAAGAACGGCAGCCAGGACTTCGACGCTATCCTCGCGCTGCCCGCGATGCAGTTCCGAGAGAGGGCGCCAAATGAAAACGGCGTGGTCCTTCCTGAACAATCCTGCGTCAGCGCAGATAGCGAAGCATACCCACCGCGACGTCTGGTCGAGACCGCCAAGGGCTTTGGCAAAAACGGCATCATTCGTTCGATCTGCCAGGACGACTTCTCGAGCGCGCTCACCTCGATTATCGACAAGATTGCAGACCAGCTGCAGGGCGCATGCCTGACACGCAAGCTTATCGCCGATCCGGAGACGGGCCTTGCTCCCTGCGGCCTAGTGGAATACCTGAGTCTCAGCAAGAAGACGCCCGCCGACTGCGTCGCCGCCAAGGGCCGCAAGTTCTTTGAGATGCGCGAAGACGAAAACGGTATGCCGCGCGTCGTCTGCCAGCTCAATCAGCTCGCCGTCGACACGGCCAAGACCGGCTGCGATGCGGGTGGCACTGGTGAAACGAGTCCCAAGGACTGCTTGAAGCAGAACCCCAACCCCACTGACGACAGCGACAACCCCAAGGTGACCGACGCGCTCGTGGGCTGGTACTACGATGACTTCTCGGCCGAGCTGAAGAAGAATCCCCAGTGCAACGAGCAGCGCATCGCCTTTACCGAAGGCGCCGAGCAGGAGAAGGGCTCCGAGATTCGCTTTGAGTGTCTGCAGCCCGTGTTCAGCGTCTTTGCCGAGCCCAAGGGCGTCGATGCCGTCAACAAGCCCTGTGAAGATAACAAGAAGGTGTGTACCGACGCGCAGACCCCCGAATACCCGGGTCTATTCTGCGACACCTCGCGCAACACCTGTCAGATCAAGTGCAACGAAGATGCAAACTGCCCTGACGGTTGGGTCTGCGACAAGGGCGCAGATGGTAAGGAAGGCATCTGCCTGAACCCGACCTGCCCTCCGCAGTGAGCTGAGCGTATCAGCCGCCTTCTGCTGCACGTTGCAGGGGGCCGACCAAGGAAAGGCCACTCCTCGCGGGGTGGCTTTTTTCGTTTGATCTGACGCCCGCCGGCGCAGCCTGGCGGAAGCGTGCGTATCAGGGAGCTAAGCCCGCGAGATCACGGCTGCCCCGCCCGGCACCGTCGTCGCATTGCGCTGCGGCATGCTCGCCATCGTTCATGCTGCCTCTCTCACCGGTCTCGATTCGATCCCGGTCGAAGTTCAAGCGTTCTACGGCCGCGGCCTTCCCGGCATCGATATTGTCGGCTTGGCCGAGATGGCTGTGCGCGAGAGCCGCGTGCGCGTGCAATCCGCGCTCGAAAGCTCAGGGCTCGTCCTACCTAGCCGCCACGTGGTGCTCAACCTGGCGCCCGCCGATGTGAAGAAGACAGGGTCTTCCCTCGACCTACCGATCGCGCTCGCCTTACTGTGTGCGGGCGGCGTCGCCGTGCCCACGCGCCTGCTCGAGACGTTCATTCTCGGCGAGCTGTCGTTGAGTGGGGAGCTGCGGCCGGTACGCGGCATGCTCTCGCATTTACGTGCGGCGCGTGCCCGCGGCTTTCGCCACGCGATCGTACCCAGTGGCAATGCCCACGAGGCGGCGCTCGTCTCCGAGCTCGATGTGCGCTGCGCGCTGACGCTGCGCGATGTCGTCAATCACCTTGTCGGCTCGTCCGACTTGCCGCGCGCACGCGTCGATGAGCGCGAGGACGACTACGCTCTCGACCCGGATCTGAGCGATGTGCGCGGCCAGCTCGCCGCCAAGCGCGCGCTCGAGGTGGCAGCGGCCGGGGGGCACAACCTGCTCATGTTCGGCCCGCCCGGCACGGGTAAGACAATGCTCGCGCAACGGCTGGGCTCGATCATGCCCACGCCCAGCGAGTCAGAGGCCCTCGAGATCGCCACGATCGCAAGCGCTGCCGGCGCCTCCCCGCCCTCGCGTTTGGCGAGCGTGCGTCGACCGTTTCGCGCGCCCCACCACAGCGCCAGTCAGCCCGCCTTGGTGGGCGGCGGCGTTCCGATTCGTCCGGGCGAGGTCACGCTGGCCCACGGCGGCGTGTTGTTCCTCGACGAGCTGCCTGAGTTTGCCCGCGGCACGCTCGAAGCCCTGCGGCCCACGATGGAATCCGGCTTGGCCGTGGTGGTGCGCGCGTCCGAACGCGTGGTCTGGCCTGCGCGCCCGCTCGTGTGCGCGGCGATGAACCCGTGCCCGTGTGGCTACGAAGGCGACCCGCGTCGGGTGTGCACGTGCAGCATGGAGCGCATCGAACGTTATCGCGCGCGCATCTCCGGGCCCTTGCTCGATCGCTTCGACATGCACATCGCACTCAAGCCGGTCGAGGCCCGCACCCTGCGCGAAGGCGACCGCGGCGAGTCGAGCGCCGTCGTGCGTGCCCGTGTCGAGCACGCCTCCCAGCGCGCACGCGCACGCGGCCACGGCGACCTAGCCCTGGACGCGCTGATCAAACGCGTGGCACCAGAGGCGCTGTGCCTGCTCGAGAGCGCGGTCGATGCCCTGGGCCTGAGTGTTCGCGCCTACGTCAAATCCCTGCGCGTCGCGAGCACGATCGCCGACCTCGACCAGCGCGATCAAATCGCAGTCGAGCACGTGGCGGAAGCCGTTCAGTACCGCTTGCTCGATCGCGCCCGCACCGGCGCACGACGCATCCAACCAGATGAAGCGCTCGCCAACGTGGTGAGCGCAGAGGAGATAGAGCCATGAGTATCCAAGACAAACTTAAAGCCATGAAAGCCGCCATCGCCAGCATCGAGAAACAGTTCGGAAAGAACTCGATCATGCCCCTGGGCCAGGAAGTTGCACCCGACGTGGACGTGATCAACTGCGGCATGCCTTCGCTGGCGCGCGCCATGGGCTGCGGTGGTTACCCGCGCGGCCGCGTGGTCGAGATCTTCGGACCAGAATCGAGTGGTAAGACCACCCTCACCTTGCACGCGATCGCAGAATGCCAAAAGGCAGGTGGAATCGCAGCTTTCATCGATGCAGAGCACGCCCTCGATGTCACCTATGCCAAGAGCTTAGGGGTGATGCCCGACACCTTACTGATAAGCCAACCCGACACCGGAGAGCAGGCACTCGAAATCGTCGAGACGCTCGTGCGAAGCAACGCCGTGGACCTGATCGTAGTCGACTCCGTAGCCGCGCTCGTGCCCAAATCCGAGATCGAGGGGGACATGGGGGATCCTCAGATGGGTATGCAGGCGCGCCTGATGAGCCAGGCACTGCGTAAGATTACTTCACCTGCTCATCGTTCGGGCACGTCGATCATCTTTATCAACCAGCTGCGGCAGAAAATCGGCGTCACTTTTGGCAATCCGGAAACGACTACGGGCGGAA
>JBBSJC010000104.1:0-17797 GCA_038257655.1 Polyangiales bacterium
AAACGCGGCGCGTTGCCGGCAGAAGAGGCGGTGCGCGTACTGATCGCGGCCATGCGCGGCGTGGCCGAAGTGCATCGACAAGGCGTGGTCCATCGCGATCTGAAGCCGGACAACATTTTCTTGGCGCAGGCGCCCAATGGCGGAGCGCCAGTGCCGAAGGTGCTCGACTTTGGGGTGTCGCGGATCGTGGTGCGCGAGGGGATCGAACCGCGGCAAACCACGCTCACGCGTGCGGGCTACATCTTGGGCACTCCGTCTTACATGCCGCTTGAGCAACTGCGCGGCGAGCCAGACGTGGATGCGCGTGCCGACGTCTACGCGCTCGGTGTGATTTTGTACGAAGCACTGTGCGGCGCGCGGCCCTACGAAGCGCGCAATGATCACGAGCTTGTGATCCGCATGGCGACTGAACCGCCGACGCCGCTTGCTCAAAAGATGCCGAGCATCGACCGATCGCTGGCTGAGATCGTAGTCAAGGCCCTGGCGCGCGCTGCGGGTGAGCGCTTTCAAGACGTTGAGAGCTTTGCTGGGGCGCTTGAACGCTGGCTTGACGGCGAGCGCAGTAGTGATCCGCCACAGGCTGATCCGGCTCAGCCTGACCAGACGAGTCTGCAGCGTACGAACGCGAAGCGGCGCAGTTATCGTAACGTCGGGGCGCTGTTGGCGCTGTTGCTTGTGGCGCTCACGGCGGCACTTGTGGTGGCGACGCGGCAGAGCGCTGAGTCGCTGCCGTCGTCAGTCGGGCAGAGCGTGGGCAGCGAACGGTCCACTGCAAGCACGCCTGCGCGCCCGTGGACACCGACAAAGATACCGACCCAGACACCTGACGCGCTGCTTAGGCCCGAGGCTACAGCCGCGCCCGAGATCACGCCCGAGGCCAACAATACCGCCGACGCCGCGATCTCGGCCGAGCCTGACCTGGGCCAGGCTGAGCCAGAACGGCCGGTGAGACGCGCTGCATCCAAGAAGATACGGGCTAGCGTAAGCTCAAGACCTGGGCCCGCGTCGGAAGCGCCGCGCGGCGATCGTGCCACCAAGCTCAATCCCGAAGACTTTTGAGGGCGTCAAAGCTGCGCCTCAAAATCGGGTTTGGACGCTGACCGAGCTCGCTGAAAGACGCAAATCGAAGCGGCCGCCGTTGGCGAAGTAATCCCACCCGAGCACGGTCCCAGCAGCCACGAGCGCCGCGCCTGCGACGCTTACGCCGATCGTGGTATTGCGCTCTAGGTCGCTGATGTTAGCTGCCCTCCACTCGCGCTCGCGTTGCGCGATGGTGCACTTGCCCCCTGGCTGCTTGCGGCATTCTTTTGCAATTTCGTTGATGCGAACGACACCCGTGACCCAAAACGCGCCGCTCGTCAGGCCAGCTGCGCCGGCCACGCTCAACATGGTCCAGCTGGCGATCAGACGTCGCCGATGGGCTCGGGCCACGGGTCGCCTGAGCACGGGGCCCGACGCGGCTTCCGGAAGCTCCGTCAGCACGGCCGGGACAGGTGGTTGATCGTTGGGGTCTCTGCCGGCGTCAACCTTCGCAAGTCGCACGGCCATGGGGCCGCGGGTGCCCGGCATGACTGAGATCTCGATCCGCTGCTCCACAAAGCCTTCGGCGGTCAGCGCGAGCTGATGAAGGCCGGGATCGAGCACGAGGGGTCGCTGGCTCGGTGCAGGTTCCCCGTCGTCGATGGCGATGCGGGCTTCGGGCGGCTCGACTCTTAGGATCCATACCCCCACTTCGGCGCTCGCACGCACGCGTAGGTCTTCGACGGCACGCCTCAGCTCGGCGTCGAGCGGCTTTTCAGGGTGGACCAGGGCGGCGTCGAGTTCGCGCAGCGCACGCGCAAAGCGCATGGCTTGAAAGGAGGCGACTCCCATCCCGCGCAGGGTGCGGGCATTGGGCTCGAGGCCATTGGCTTGCTTGAAAAGCGCGTGGGCGCCGTCGAAATCACCCGTGGCCTGGGCAGCGATCGCGGCGCGGACGGTCGCCTGATAGCTCGCGGGTGTCGCCGCAACATTAGCGTCGGGCTCGTTTGCGGGGGGGGGCTCGTCGGCGCGCGCCGGCGCGCACAGGGTCGACACGAACATGGGCGCGAACAGAGTAGCCAACATAGGCGCGATCAGGAGCACGAGCAGAGGCAGACAAAAGCGCCGGGCGGCCATCCAGCGACAGCTTAGCTGTTTTCGTCCGCCGACCTTCACAAGACGTTGCGCTTCGTCTCTGTCTACCACCTGTCCACATGATGAGGCTCACTGTGCGATTCTCACGTTTCCTTACGCTCGGCCTGCTGCTCTGGGGCGGCTGCGAGTTTAGTTTGAGCGACGTGCCCGTCTCCGATGAGTCCGCTTTTCAGGGGCAAGACAGCGGCATGCTGCTTGATGCGGACGTCGTGGATGACGCAGGCCGTGGTCGCGAGGTGCCACCGAAAGACGAAGCAGGCATAGCGCACGATGGAGGTCCGGATGGAACGAGTCCCGGGCCGGCGCAGCATGGCAGCTGTACGCAGAGCGCACCTGCTGACTTACCTTTCGTCAGCGTGCCGAGCGACGCGCGCGGACGCCCGCTGTTCGATCTGTTTCGCGACCACGCGTGCACGGACGAAGGCGTCGAGAGCTATCCCACCTGCCAAAGCTACGATGCCAATAGCGCGTGGCAGTGTTCCGCCTGTTTTGGCGCCGGTAGCGCCGATAGCGCGCTGTGCGTCAACCGAGACGCCCGGGCCCCTGGCTGCCTGATGCTTACCTCGCTTGACGGGAGCTGCAGCGCGTGTGTGTCAGCTCAGGGCAAAGCCAAGGCTTGTTGCGCGGGGCTCGACGTCGATTGTCGCCCCTGGCCGTTCGACGGGAGCTCGGGGCCTGGACAACTGTGCGCGGGTCACGCGGACTGCAGTCCGGGCCTCGTCTGTAAAGCCGACGGCATGGAGGGTGCGCGCTGCACCTGCCCGGAGGACCTGGCGCGCGTTCAAGGAGACCCGAGCTCGTGCAGTCCACTGCGAGTCCCCTGAATGAAACTTGGCTGGTTCATGGCACCCGGTCTGCCGCGCTTGCGCCACTAGCCTGATCGAGCGCGTCTGCAGCGCTCTTCTGCCGCGGCAACTTGCCGCGGCACGTCTGCGTATTCGCGTGTTTCGCGCCGTAAACGGTACGAAATCACAGGGGAATGTCCTCGGCACGCCTGCTGCAATGGGGCGGGCAGAGGTGTCCCTTGCTGCGCTCAGGACTCGATGAGTACATGCTCTCCCTGCGAGGACTTGCGCCGCTCGATGCCCAGACCGAGCGCAACCTGGCGCGCGATTATCGCGCTGGCGATCGTGAAGCCGGCGTCAAGCTTATCGAAGCGTGTCTGCCCTTCGTGATTCGCATCGCGGTCGAGTATCGCCGCTGGGGCGTGCCGATGGAGGACCTGGTGCAGCAGGGCAATCTGGGCCTGTTGCGCGCCGCGGAGAAGTTCGACGGCGACAAAGAAGTGCGCTTGATAAGCTACGCGGTCTACTGGATGCGCGCTGAGATTCGTGACTACTTGATGCGCAGCTACCGCATCGTTCGCCTCGGCACCACACGCTCGGAGCGCAAGGCTTTGCGCGCGTTTCGCCGCGAATCGATCGACAACGTCGCGCAGCTGGCCGAGCGCAGCGGGATGCCGCTTGCCCGTTGCGAGATGTTGTGGCCGGTGCTCGCGCAGCGCGACTCCTCGCTCGATGCAACCTACGACGATACTAGCGGCCCGGTCGTCGAACGGATGCAGAGCGGTTCGCCCACGCCCGAGGAGATCGCGCTCGCACGCCGCGAGAGCGTATCGACCGTGAGCGCAGTGCGCCTGGCACTGCGTCGCCTCGACAAACGTGAGCGACGCATCGCGCACGCCCGGTTACTGAGCGATGAACCGAGCACGCTCGAAGCCTTGGGCAAAGAGTTTGGCGTCAGCAAAGAGCGCGTACGTCAACTCGAAGTGCGGGTGCGCGACAAGCTGCGCACAGCGCTCTCGGACTTCGCACCGGCGGCCTGATTCAGCGCGCCCTAACGCTTGGTCACACGCTTGGTCACACCCTCGAGAATCAGCGCGACGGCGGCGCGCTTGTGGCTTTCGACTTCAGCCGGCGAGCGGGGATCGCGGCCGAACACGCCTTTGATCAACTTGTCGGCATGGAACGGAAAGGCCACCGTGCCGAGTCCTGCGATCACGATCGCTTGGGCGTCGATGTCTTCGCGCAGGACGCCCGCTTGTTGGCCTACTTTGATCGCGGCGGTGGTCGCATCGAGCAACGGTCTCACGAGCAGAAAGCCAAGCTCCTCGCAGATCGTGAAGGCCGGCGAGCCCTCATCCAGGCTGGCAAAGTGCAGGATCAACGCCAGGTGTTGGTTCTCGGCTAGGTAATCGACGAGTGTCTCCACGAAGCTAACGGTCAGCGCCCGGATATCATCCGTGGTGCGCAACAGCTCGAAGGCTTTTGAGGACACACCGCCGATGGCGCGTTCGAGCACCGCCCGAAACAAGCCCTCTTTGTCCTTGAAGTAGTGATGCAAGAGCGCGTGATGCACGCCCACGGCGAGGGCTACGTCGCGCAGCCTGGTCCCGTCGTAACCCTTGCGTGCAAACTCGGCCTCCGCAGCGTCGAGGATGCGCCGGCGCGTCTCTTCTGGATTGCGCTCGCGCTTGGGTTTGGGAGGAGTTGTAGTCATGCCGAGCAGGGGCGCTTATAGCACCCGCCTAGGTCCTACTCCAAAGTTCGCTTGACCAACGACGCAGCGGGGCGGCATCGTGCTCGGGACGCATGCAATTTCGAACTGTTCTCCCATCCGCCACATCCGTAAACCTGGCGCTCAACCTGGCGCTCAACATAGGGGGCCGCGCCAGACCGGCTGCCGCCTTTTTGGCCCTAGCGACCTTACTCGGTGCCACTGGTTGTGACGACCTCGGCAAGTGCGATGAAACCCAAGCACGTAAGCTTGTGATCAACGGCGGCGGGCAGGCGATTTACGCCGGTCAGTCCGTTATCAATCTCTCTTGCGCGGCCGGACAGTGCCACGCTGCGGGCGCTAGCGGGTCGGCCCGGCAAGGGGTGCCCGAGGGGCTCGACTTCGATCTGCAGCCTGCGACTCTGGTGCCTGGCGGCCAGGAGGGCGGAGTGGCTTCTGGCAAGCTCCAGGTCGATGCCAAAGCGTTATCGCGGCTGCGCAGTAACCAGCGGCTCGTGTTCGATCGGCGTGCGGAGATTTGGGATCAAATCAAAGACGGCCTGATGCCGCCTGATGGTGTCGGTGCCGCCTATCGTAAAGCCGAACCCGGCGCAGACGTCACGGTCCAAGGCACTACCTGCAAGCGTGGCACCGAAGAGGTGGCGCCGATATCCGCGCAGGCAACCAAGACGATCGTGCGCAATTGGCTGGCCTGTGGCGCCCCCGTGGTCGAGGTCTCGGACGTCGCGGTCGATGTCAGCGTGTTGATGCAAGAGCCCGCGGGGGAACCCGGCACAGTGGGCCAGCAAATGCCCCTGTGCGTGGACTGCGATGCGCCGATCAGCTTCGATGACCTTTATGCAAACGTACTCAAGCAGTCTTGCGTTGCCGGTTGTCACACTGCAGGCGGCCTCGCATCGCCCGAAAACTACGATGGCTTCGATCTGACCGATCTCGACACGGCTTACGCTTCGTTGACGAAGGCAGGCGCGACCGGTGGTAGCGAAGACTGCAACATGCCTGGCGCGCCGCTCGTGGTGCCGGGCGATCCGGCGGCTTCGTATTTGGTCGCCAAAATGGGTGGCGGCGCAGCAAGTCCACTCGCCGTATGTGGCGCGACCATGCCGTTAGCCCAGCCCGTACTCGAGTGCGGCGTACGTCAGCTGATCAAGTGGATCTCAGACGGTGCATCCAAGCCCGGTGAGCCTGCGGGCGCAGGCGGCGGTGGCGGCGACGCGAGCGATGGCGGCATGTCGGCGTCAGACGCGGGCATGTAAGCCCTGCGCTGTAACATGACGTGATTGCTGCAGGGCCAGACGCGCGGTAGAGCGTGCGGTGATGTCCCATCCCGGCCCCGATCCTAGCGCTGCACGACCCCAAGCTTTTCGAGAAGCACTCGCCGCCGGAGGGCTCGTCTTTGACGGTGCCATGGGCACGGCCCTGTACGAGAAGGGTAACCTGTACACGGCCTGTTTCGACGAGTTCAACCTGTCGCGGCCCGAGGACGTGCGGCAGGTGCACCGTGGCTTTGCCGAGGCTGGCTGTCACGTGCTGGAGACCAACACCTTCGGCGCCAATCGCTTCCGGCTCGCCCGTCACGGCTTCGAGGGCAAGGTGCGCGAGATCAACCACGAGGGCGTCAGAATCGCGCGCGAAGTGGCAGGCAAGCGCGCGTTTGTCGCCGGGGACGTGGGGCCGACCGGACTGGTGCTGAAAACCTTACCGAGTGCCTGGCTGTCGGACGTGAAGGCCGCTTTTCGCGAGCAGTGCGATGCATTGATCGAAGCCGGCGTAGACGCGCTGATCCTCGAGACCTTTCGTGAGCCCGAAGAGCTCAGGCTCGCGCTCGAGGCTGCGCTCGAAGCCACACAGGGCTCGATGGCGATCTTGGCGTGTGTGTCCTTTGATGCCGGCGGTACGACCGCAGACGGCAAGCAACCCGAAGAGGTCGCGAGTTTGATCGCCGCCTGGGGCGCGGATGCGATCGGCGTCAACTGCGCCACCGGTCCCGCCGGCGCCTACGAGATGGTCACGCGCATGCGCGAGCCCGGCAAGCCGCTTATCGCGATCCCGAACGCCGGTATGCCCCAACAGGTCGAAGGTCGCCTCGCGTACATGGCGACCCCTGAATACTTTCAGCTCTACGCGCGACGCTTGTTCAAGGCGGGCGTCGCAGTCGTCGGCGGCTGTTGTGGCACCACGCCCGAACACATTCGTCGCATCGTTGCCGCAGCACGCATGACTGCAGGCGGACAGGCCGCGCCTGGCGTCGAGGTGACGGGCGGTGGCATGCGCGAAGATGACCCACGAAACGCGGCGATAGCGCCCGGCGTGCGCGTGACGCCGACCTCTGAACAGGGCGAAATCGGCGCCAACCTTGGCAAGAAGTTTCTCGTTTCGGTCGAGGTCAACCCTCCGCCCGGTTTGTCCCTTGCTTCGGCGATCGAGGGCGCGCGGCTACTCAAGGCGGGCGGCGTCGACATCATCAACGTCGCGGACGGCGCGCGCGCTCAAGCACGCATGGGCAACATCGCGCTGTGCCTGCGCATCCAAGAACAAGTCGGTCTGCCGACGCTGATGCACATCACCACGCGTGATCGCAACCTGCTTGGTCAAGTAGCTTTCCTACTTGCAGCCCACGAGCTCGGCGTACAGAACCTGGTCGTGATCACCGGTGACCCGCCGAAGATGGGCGACTTTCCGGATGCGACCGCTGTGTACGATACCGATTCAGTCGGACTGTTACGGTTGGTGCGCAACATGAACCGCGGCTTTGATCCGGGCGGCAAACCGCTCGGTGGGGCCACGCACTTTTTGTGCGCAACTGGCGCTGAGCCTGGCGCCCAAGACATGCCGCGCGAGCTTGAGCGTCTGCACCGCAAGCGCGAGGCCGGTGCCGAGCTCGTGATGACGCAACCTGTGTACGATCCCGAGATGCTCGACCGCATGCTGCGCCAAATCGAGCCCTTGGGTATTCCGGTGCTGGTCGGTCTGCTGCCACTTGCGAGTTATCGCAACGCCGAGTTCTTGCACAACGAGGTGCCTGGCATGCAGATCCCTGAGCACATCCGCGAGCGCATGCGCAAAGCAGGTACGCCCGAAGCCGGACGCAAAGAAGGTGTGGCGGTCGCGCGCGAAATGCTCGAAGCGTTCAAGGATCGGGTAGCGGGCGCTTACATCATGCCGCCCTTTGGTCGCTACGAGCTCGCCTTGCAGGTTATCGAAGGCATCGTGCGATGAGCTGCCGCGCGTGGCTCGCGGGAGCGAGCTTGATCGCATGCTCGCTGAGCGCTTGCGCCGGGCCTGCGTGTCCTGCGCAGCCGCACACCGATCCGATGCGCGTGCTCAACGAGCACACAACGCGTTCAGCCGTGGTGCGCACCTTACGCGCCGAAGCCAAAGTCGACCAACGTGGACCTGAGGGTCGCGTGCGCGGCAAGGTGATGATGTTTCTCGAGCGCCCAGATCACGTGCGCTTCGATGCTGTTACGCAGTTCGGCCCCGCGCTCGTACTCACCAGTGACGGGGAGAGCTTTGCGCTCAGCGACTTCAAGGAAAACCGCTATCTCAACGGACCCGCCTGCGCCCGCAACATCGCGCGCATGATCGGCGTGGCGATGTCGGCCGAGGACGTAGTGAGCGTATTGTTCGGCGACACGCCGGATTTGCCGGGCGCGCAGCCTGCGATCCAGTGCTCGAAGAAAGGCGGCTATCGCGTCGATCTGAAGGCGCCGGCCGGGGAGCGTCAGGAGCTTGAGTTCACCGTGCACGAGGCTGACTTGAAGAAGCCTCCGGCTGAGCAGCGCCTGAGACTTGCGCGCTCGGAGCGGTTCGATGCCCAAAACAAAGCGCTGTGGCGTGTGACCTACGATGATTACCGCTCTGTGCAGGGCGGCGTGATGTTGCCCTTCCGCGTGCATGTCGAAGATGTGCGGCACGATGCCGATGCGCTCTTGCGCTTTGCTGACATCGACGTGAACGTGCCGATTCCGACCGGAGCCTTCTCACAGACGCCGCGCCCGGGTCTGCGCATCGAAGACGTCAGCTGCGACTGAGGGTGTCGCCTTATTTTCTGGCGGACGCTAAGCTGCGCCGGCGATGGCGTTGCTCGAAGTGCGCGATTTGGTGGTGTCGTTTCACACGGATGCAGGCGTGATCCGCGCGGTGGACGGCGTCTCCTTCGATGTGCCCCGCGGCAAGACCGTGGGTCTCGTGGGCGAAAGCGGCTGCGGCAAGAGCGTCACGTCACTCAGCATCATGGGCCTTGTGCCTTCACCTCCCGGTCGCATCGAACGCGGCAGCATGCGCTTTGAGGGCAGAGAGCTCGTCGGCTTGAGCGAACGCGAGCTACGAAAGCTGCGCGGCCGCAAAATCGGCATGATCTTTCAAGAGCCGATGACCGCGCTAAATCCGGTGTTTACGGTCGGCATGCAGGTGATGGAAGCGGTGCGCGCCCATGCGAAGGTATCGCGCGCTGCGGCCCGGGCACGCGCGATCGAGCTGTTCACGCGCGTGGGCATTCCCGCGCCGGCCGAGCGTATCGAGGCCTATCCGCATCAACTGTCTGGCGGCATGCGTCAGCGCGTAATGATCGCGATTGCGCTCGCGTCCGAGCCCGAGCTGTTGATCGCCGATGAGCCCACCACCGCCCTCGACGTCACGATTCAGGCGCAAATCCTCGACCTACTCGCCTCTCTACAGCGCGACCTGGGCATGAGCATGTTGCTTATCACCCACGACCTCGGCGTGGTCGCAGAGCACGCCCACGAAGTTGTTGTGATGTACGCAGGCAAGGTGGTCGAAAGTGCCACGGCCGCTCAGCTGTTTGCTGCGCCGCAGCACCCGTACACGCGCGGTCTGTTGCGCAGCGTGCCAGGCTATGCCGCAAACATCGGCCAAACGCGCTTGCCGACGATCGCGGGTGTGGTGCCCGATCTCGCGCGGCTACCGGTCGGGTGTCGGTTTCAAGAACGCTGCGCTGAGGTACACGAGCGTTGTAAGCGAGAAGAGCCCGTCCTTACGGTCTTGTCCGGTGGACGTGCCAGTGCCTGTCATCTCGTCGACAAGCAGGAAGAGGTCGCATGACCCTGCCTTTGCTACGGGTGGACAATCTATCAAAGACGTTTGCAGCACGCGCTGGCATGTTCAGCCGTGATGCCCGCCTCGTTCACGCGGTCAGCGATGTTAGCCTTGAAATCGCTAAGGGCGAGACCTTGGGCCTGGTCGGCGAAAGCGGCTGCGGCAAGAGTACCTTGGGGCGCTGCGTGCTTCGTTTGATCGAGCCAAGCGCAGGTCGTGTGATGTTTGGCGAGCAAGAGGTCACGAGCCTCGATGCGCATGCTCTGCGTGCCCTGCGCCGTCAGATGCAAATCGTCTTTCAAGATCCGCAAAGCTCGCTCAATCCACGTATGACGGTGCGCGCGGCGTTGGGCGAAGCGCTGAGCGTGCACAAGCTCGTCTCGAACGACTCAGAAGAAGAACAACGTGTGGCAGCGTTGCTCAAGCGCGTGGGCCTACGGCCTGAGCACATGCAGCGCTATCCCCACGAGTTCAGCGGCGGGCAACGGCAGCGCATCGGCATCGCCCGGGCCCTGTCAGTCGAGCCGCGCTTCATTGTGTGCGACGAGCCGGTGAGCGCCCTCGATGTGTCGGTGCAGGCCCAGATCGTCAACTTGCTGAAAGACCTCTCGGAGGAGCTCGGCCTCAGCTACCTGTTCATCGCCCACGATCTAAAAGTAGTCGAGCTCATGAGTCAGCGCGTCGCGGTGATGTACCTGGGGCGCGTGGTGGAGCTTGGTCCAGCGCGCTCTCTTTATGAAGGGCCCCGTCATCCCTACACGCGCGCACTGCTCAGTGCGATCCCCGGGCTTGACCCTTCGGCTCCACGCAAACGTTTGCCCTTACTCGGCGATGTGCCAAGTCCACTTGCTCCCCCCTCCGGCTGCGCGTTTCATCCGCGCTGTCCAGACAGTCAAGCGGGTCTATGCGATCGCGAGCGGCCCCTGCTGCGAACCTTGGCCAGCGGTCACGAAGCGGCCTGTCACCTCGCGTCCTGACACGGCATTCAGCTACGTCCAATATTCCGCCTCCGGCGTTTTCCCTGCCAATGCCAGCGTTTAGCCCTCGGTCTCACGTACCCGCCAGGGGTGGCGCCTAGAGTAGCCGTACCCCGCGGAACGTGTTGACCTGCGCGTGCGATGCCGGTAAACACGGGCCTGTTCGTTACGAGGGGAAAGCGGCTGGTTGAGACACGTACGGGAAGTTCTGTTAGCGCTGCTGATTGCGCTGCCTTTGGCAGTGGCGTGCAGCACCGTATCGTCCGCCGACCGAGTGGTACGAGGTCAGAAACAATACGAGCTCGCCGTGGGGCTGATGCGCGAGCAGAACATTGCCGCGGCCTTCGAGCACCTGTTCAAAGCGATCGAGCTCGACGACAAAAATCCAGAAGCGCACCTATTGTTGGGAAATTTGTATCTTTTGCGCGAAGATTTCGGCAAGGCCGAAACGGAAATGCGAATCGCCCACAAACTGGGCGAGGAAAACGATGCCTACGGGCCCCCGTTCTTGGCCGAAGTCGACAACAGCCTAGGTGTCGTGCTCGTGCATCAGAAGCGTTACGACGAAGCGATCGAGACGCTGCGCGAAGCGGCGAGCAACATATTGAGTCGCAGTCCGCACCTAGCCTGGGGCAACTTGGGCTGGGCCTATCACGAAAAAGGTCAGTACACGCAAGCCATCGAGGCGCTGACCCAGTCTGTTCGGCAACAGACTCGCTTTTGTCTGGGGTTTTATCGTCTCGGGAAGACCTATGTCGCGATCCGCGACTTCGAAAGGGCCGAGGATGCGCTTACGCGCGGTTTGGAAGTGACCGACGAGGGGTGTCGCACTCTGCAGGATGCCTGGCGCTTGCGCGGAGAAGCGCGCGCCAAGCTGGGCCTCAGACAAGATGCCATCGCGGACTTCGAACGCTGCGTAGAGCTTTCCTCGGACAGCGAAGCGGGCCGGGCATGTCAGGGCTATCTCGAAGCGACGCACTAAGGAATTGAGGAGCAGGGAATGGACTCAATCGGAGCCTACCTTCGTCGCGAACGAGAGCTACGGCATTTGTCGTTGGAGGAGCTCGTCCAGATCACGCGCATCCCGCTGCGCATGCTGCAGCGCATCGAGGACGACAAGTTCGACGAGCTGCCCGGTGAAGTGTTTGCACGCGGGTTTTTGCGCGCCTACGCCCGCGCGCTCGGGCTCAACGCCGACGCGGTCCTGAGTCGCTACGGCGAAGGTCGCAAGATCGAAGAGCCCTCGCCTGCGCCGCTCTTGTCCTCGATTCAGACGCCCGAACGGGGTCGCCGTTTTGGGATCGCGATAGCGCTCGTGATTCTACTGATCCTGTTTACGCTGGCGCTGTCGATCGTGTTGCGCCCGCGCCATCGCGACACGCCGCTTGAGCTCTCGCGTGGGGAGCAGCCTGGGCTGCACGAGCCTGCAAGTGCCCCGCTCGACCCGATCAACACGCCGTCGGTCGCAAGCCAGCAGAGCGTGTGAGCCCCAGCGCGCATGCTCCGGGCACCGGTGCGGCACGCAGCCAGACCACCGACGCGCTCGTGCTGCGCGCCACCGATTATCGCGACGCCGATCGTGTGGTTACGCTTTTCACGCAGCACTTCGGCAAGGTCAGCGCGATCGCGAGGGGCGCACGCGCGAGCAAAAAGCGCTTCGCCGGCACGCTCGAACCCTACGCCGTGATCCGCGTCGAGCTCGAAACGACGCGCGCCGACATGCTGACGCTCAAGAGCGCCGAGCTCGTGCGGACCTATCCCAACATCCTGCGCGATTTGGCGCGCATGGATGTGGCGGGAGCTGCGCTCAACTTGTTGCGCGAGGCCCATCCCGCACGCGTGGCCGATGAGCCCATGTTCATCCACGCCGTACAATTTCTGACCTTGGTCGACCTCGAAGGCGATCCCGAGCGCGCGCTGTTGCTCGGTTTTGCGCTACGGGTGCTCGCCTTGTCGGGCCTTGCGCCGCGCCTTGACACCTGCGGTCGCAGCCAAGCGCCGGTGCCCGAAGGTCGGCCTGCTTACTTTGACCCTGCGGTCGGTGCGGTCGTATCGCGACGCTTCGGGGGCGGCCCGTTCCTGCTCACAGCGCGCGCGCGCACCCGTTTGATTCGCGCTCAAACCGAAGACTGGCTTCAGGTTTCCCGTGAGCCGTGGGATGAAACCGACCTGCGCGTAGCGCGCGCAGCGATCGCGGCGTTCATCGAGATCCATATCGATCCTGCCACGGCGCATCGCTTGTTCAGCAGTTAGTGCTCCGGGACGCTTCGTTATCGGGATGGTCGGGGCACTCGCTGCGCACACTGTGCTTTTGAGCATGCCTTGCCGCACGGGTGCGTCGCGTACGATCTATTTTCCCTGATCTTTCAAAGCAATTGCCCTTTGAGATACGATTGAGATGGTGGCCCGTGCTGCGGGATGCTGCGGGATGCTGCGGAATCAAAGGGAGGAAACGTGACCATGCGTGTGCTCGTCGTCGAAGACTCGCCAGCCATGCGTACATTCGTGCGCGCTGCGCTGGAAGAGGGTGGACTCGCCGACGTTACCGAAGCCGCGAATGGCTTCGAGGCGCTGCGTCTTCTGCCGCGTGAGAAGTACGACCTAGTCGTCACCGACATCAACATGCCGGACATCCATGGTCTCGAGTTGATTTCGTTCATGCGTAAGAGCGAGCAGCACAAGACGACGCCGGTCATCATCGTCAGCACCGAAGGGGCGCAGCGTGATCGCGATCGCGGTATGTCGCTCGGTGCCAATGCGTATTTGACAAAGCCCTTTCAACCCGAGCAACTGCGCGCGACGGCACGCAGGCTCGTGGAAAAGCCAGCAGGTAGCACGGGACAGTAAGGTAAGAGCGGCCGGGGTTTCGGGGCGGTCGACTCAGTAACGAAGGGCAGAGAGCTTGTGGTCGGTTCGGGGGATGAGAATGAAAGCGCGCACGAGGATTTCCTGTCGGAAGCACAGGAGATCGTCGAGACGCTTTCGCGCAATTTGCTGCTGCTCGAACAGAGCCAGAAGGAAGGGCGCAACGATCCCGATCTGCTGAACGACATCTTCCGCGCGGTGCATACGCTCAAGGGCCTCGCGGGCATGTTCGGCATGGTCAGTCTGTCGAACCTGGCCCATGCGCTCGAGAACCTGCTCGATGACCTGCGACTCGGGCGCGTCGATCTCACGCAGGAAACGCTCGATGTGTTGTTCGATGGCACCGAGCGCGTGCAGCGCATCTTGGCCGCCAGTCGCGACGATGGCGGCGAAAAAGTCGACATCTCGGATTTCGCCGAGAGCGTCCATCGCGTGGCCGAAGCGCCGCAGGATGTCGACGCGATTCACGAGTACGAGCTGAGCGACAACGTGCTGTCGGTGCTCACCGAGTACGAAGAGCATCGCCTGCGCACGAACATCACCCAGGGCGTGAGCTTGTACCGCCTGCGGGTGAGTTTTGCGCTCGCCTCGATCGATACAGCGCTCGAAGACCTCAAGGCGCGTGCGCGATCGCTTGCGGAGCTGATCACGTATCTGCCGAGCATGGGCGGCGGAAATGACGACTTGATCGAGCTCGAGGTCTTGCTCGCAAGTCGCGCCGACATCGAGAAGCTGCGCGAGGCGTTGTGCAATGATGATGCGCTGCTCGAAGCAGTGCCGCGCCGTGCGACGCAACGCATGCCGACCATGATCCCGCACTCGAACGAAATCCCCGATTTGCAGGCGCCGGTGGAGCCTATCGTACCGGGCTCGATTCCGCCCCAAATGCTCGAGCGGGTGGGCGCCGATGCCTTGTCGTTGCGCTCGGTGGCCAACACCGTGCGCGTCAACATCCAGAAGCTCGATCACTTGATGAATGTGGTTGGCGAGCTTGCGATCGTGCGTGGTGCGGTGTCGCAGATTACCGAGCGTTTGCGCGAGCGGCCGGAGCTGCGCTCGCTGTCCGCGGAGCTGCATCGCATTGCGCGCGGTTTCGAACGCAATCTGGCCGAGCTGCAAGACGGCATCCTCGACGTGCGGATGGTGCCGCTCGGGCAGGTGTTCGACAAGCTCGCGCGCGTGGTGCGCCAAGCGGCGCGCGATGCCAAAAAAGAGATTCGCCTCGAGGTCAAAGGCTCCGATACCGAGGTCGACAAGCTGATCGTAGAAGAGCTAAGCGACCCGCTGATGCACTTGATCCGCAACGCTATCGATCACGGCGTCGAGACGCCGAAGCGGCGCGTGGAGATGGGCAAAGACCCTCAGGGATTGCTCGGACTCGTCGCCTATCAAAAGGGCAATCACGTCGTTATCGAAGTGCGCGACGACGGCTCAGGCATGGATCCGGAACGCTTGATCGCCAAGGCGATTTCCAAAGGAATCGTCGGGCCGGACGCGCGGAGTGAGCTCAGCCGCGACGACGTGTTCAATCTGATTTTTCAACCGGGCTTCAGCACCACCGACGTCGTGACCGACTTGTCAGGACGCGGCGTGGGCATGGACGTCGTCAAGACGAACATCAGCAAGCTTGGCGGGGTGATCGATCTAAAGAGCGAAATCGGCAAGGGCACGACCTTTACGATAACCTTACCGATCACGCTCGCGATCATCAGTGCGCTTATCGTGCGCGTCACGGGCAACACCTACGCCATTCCGCTTGCCAACGTGCAAGAGGCACTGCTGCTCGACCCGCACGCGATTCGCACGGTCGAGGGCCGCGAGGTGATGACCTTGCGCGGTGGTACGCTGCCTTTGTGCCGTCTTCAGGGCTTATTTCGCCTGAGCGATGGTCATAGCGGTGGCCGTACGCAGCGGCAGTTCGTGGTCGTCAGTCAGCTTGGCGCGCGCCGCATCGGGCTTGTGGTCGACTTGCTCCTGGGTCAGCAAGATATCGTAATCAAGGCGCTCGGCCGCAGCTTGCGCCAGGTGCGCGGCTTTTCGGGCGCCACAGATTTGGGTGATCAATCCGTCACGCTCGTGCTCGATACACCGCAGATTCTCGAAGAAGTGCTCGCCTCCAACGAGCGCACGCGCCAAGCGGAGGTGCTGTCATGAGTGGCGACAAGCCCGTGGGCATCGTGCGCGGTGAGGCGGCCGCCGCGATCATTCGCTCCGAGCGCGCCGACGATGCGGTGCACGAGTTTTTGGCCTTTCGCCTGGGTAACGAGACCTACGCCCTGCCGCTCGCAGGCGTGCAAGAGATCTTGAAGTTGCCGCGCATCACACGTGTGCCGCGTTCGTCCTACGAAGTGCTCGGTATCGTCTCTGTGCGCGGTCGTGTGACAACCGTTATCGACCTACGGCGCCGGCTGCAGCTCAAGGAGGGCCCGCTCGATAAGAACACGCGCGTGTTGCTCGTAGACGCAGGGGATGAGATTCTGGGCATGCTCGTCGATGCCGTGCTGCAGGTGTATCGACTTTACGAAGACGAAATCGAGATGGCCTCGACCGTCGGCGGCGACATGAACGATTACGTGCTCGGCATCGGGCGTCCGCGTGCGGTGCGTACGCTCGGCCGCTCGTCCAGTCAGGATCGCGATGATCCCAACGATATTCTGATCCTATTGCATGCGGAGCCTCTGCTTAAGCGATGAAGGCCAAGAACACTCAATCGAGCGCGCGTCACAGAAGCGATCAGGCGAAAAACCTGGTCAGCTTCCTCGTCGGTGATGTGCGTTATGCGGTTGAGATCCACATCGTGCGCGAGATTGTGAACCCGCTGCCGAGCGTGTCTTTGCCACATGCACCGCCTGAGGTGAGGGGCGTGGCCGATCATCGTGGCGAAGTGCTGCCGATTATCGACCTGCGCGTGCGTTTCGGTCTGCCGCCGATCCAAGCCACGCGCCGCACCAAGTGGATCATCGTGCGCGTGTCAGGTCAGATGCAACCCGTGGCGCTGATCGTCGACGGCGTCACGGACGTGTTCGGCGCTGGACATCAAGAGCAGCGCACCGTACCCGAGCTTGGCCGCGGCTCCGACCGACGCGGCATTGCCCAAGTCTACTCCCACGAAGGCGGGCTCGTCTTCGTCGTGGACGCAGCGGTGATCGCGGCGGCCGCGCGCGAGATCGATCCTTCGACGATTCCACCCATGCTGACGAGGGGCGCATGAGCATCGAGCGTTTGCGAGAAGCTCTAGGGGATGCCGATCCCGAGGTACGTCGTCGTGCGATCATGCACGCGGCGCAAGAGACGTCTCCTGAAGTCGGACCCTTACTGTTGCGGGCACTCGGCGACGAAGACTGGCGCGTGCGCAAGGAGGCCGTGCAAGTCGTGCATGCGCGTGCGGTCGGGCTCGGGCTTATCGAAGAGCTCGTGCAAGGCATTTGTCAGGGCGAAAACGTCGGCCTGCGCAATGCCGCCCTCGATGTGCTCGAAGCTTTGGGACCGAGCGCGGCACCGGCGCTTATCGCAGCGCTACCGGGCGTGCCCGAGCACGCGCGCAAGTTCGTGGTCGAAGCGCTGGGAGAGTCCGGTGGCGTCCACGTGGTGGCAGAGCTTTCGAAAGCCGCCGCATCGGACGATCCGAACGAAGCCGGTGAGGCGATCGAGGCCCTGGCGCGTATCGGTGGCCCGGAAGCTGAGCGTGTCATGCGCTCACGTCTGACGGCGAGCGACCCATTTTTACGCATGGCCGCCCTCGATGCGCTCAATCGCGTGCATGCGGTCATCCCGTGGGCGGAGCTTGAGCCTCTTTTGCAGGACCGTCTCTTGCGCCGCGTGGCGATTTCAGCGCTCGGCCGCACCGGTCGCGTCGAAGCGCTCGAGCCTTTGTTTTTGGCGCTCGAAGAGTCGACCGTACACGTCGTGGGCGCCGCCGCGATTGCGATAGCGCGCCTGATCGCGGGCTCCACCGAAGCTGCCCAAGCGGCGTTGCCACGTCTATGGCGTCTCGATGATCGCGCGCGCGCTTGGTTGCGTGTGGTGCTCACGAGCTCAGCCGACGCCGAAGCACGTCGTGCTGCAGCCGAGCTGCTCGCCTGGGCAAAAGACGTCGAAGCGCTGTCCGCCATCGTCTTGCACTTGGCGGGGGATGCACCTTCGTCGCAAGCGCTGAGTGCGCTGCGCGCCTGGGGACGCGAAGCGGTCGAGCCGATGCTCGCGCT
>JBBSJC010000105.1:0-17780 GCA_038257655.1 Polyangiales bacterium
ACGCAGCCGCGTGGCACCGGCGTTTTCCAGGGCTTCGGCGATGCTCTGACCGCGCTCGCGCAGCTGCACGGCGAAATCGACGAGCAGGATCGCGTTCTTGGTGACGAGGCCCATCAACATGATCAGGCCGATCATCGCGAAGATGCTCATGCGCATGTTTGCGATCAGAAGCCCGCCGAAGGCGCCGATCAACGCGAACGGTAAGGAGACCATGATCGTGAGTGGATGAATCAGGCTCTCGAACTGCGATGCGAGGATCATGTAGATGCACAACACCGCGAGCAGCATGGAAAAGCCCATGCTCGCGTTGGACTCTTTCAAGCGTTCGCCAAAACCGGCCACGCTGGTCGTGATGTGGGGCGGAACGACCTCGTTGATGATCGCTTCCACCTCGGTCATCGCTTCGCTCAGAGCCTTACCTTCGAGGCTTGCGAGCACCGTAACCTGACGTTGTCGTGCTTGGCGCTCGATCTGACTTGGCCCCTGACGCTCGACCACCTCGCCCAATTGACCGATGTCTACGAGCTGCCCTGTCGCGGTGCGTACTTGCGCGAGCGAGATCACCTCGGTCGAGGTGCGCTCGTCGTCTGGAAGCTGCACGCGCACATCGTACCTATCGCCATCCTGTTCGAACTCGGTGGCGACTTCGCCTGCGATCAAGGTGCGGACGGTCGAAGCCACTTGGATCGCTTGTACGCCCAAGTCTGCGGCCCGTGCGCGATCGATCGACACGTCCACCTCGGGTTTGCCCGAGCGATAGGTGATGTCGACATCGGCAAAACCGTCGAGCTTACGCATGCGTGCGGCGACGAGATTGGAGTAGCGCTCGAGCTCTGCCAGATCGCGACCTCGCAGGTTGTATTGGATCGGCGCGTTGCGTTGACCGCCGCCGCTCACGTTTTGAAGCTGCTCGATCGAGAGCAACACGCCTGGCTTACCGGCGAGCTTTCGACGCATGAAGGCCATCACGTCTTCTTGCTTGTAAGCGCGCGCGGCCTTGGGCTCGAGCGTGATCATGATCTGAGAGGTGTTGACCTTCTCTTGTACGCCGCCGCCGACGGTGCTGAAGGTAGAGACCACGCCCGGCACACTCTTGGCGATGCTTGCCAAATCGAAGGTGACCGCTGCAGCCTGCGCGAGCGAGGTGCCGGTGGGCAGCTCGACGTTGATCTGAAACTGCCCGCGATCTTCGGGCGGAATGAACTCGAAGCCGAGGCGTGTCGAGACGGCGAACGCGCCGACCAGGCTCGCGACCGCGACCAGCACCGTGATCAAACGATGGCCGAGCGCCCAGCGAATGGCGTAGCGATAGCCGCTTTCGAGACCGTTCAAGCGCCGTTCGATCCAACCGGACAGACCCGTGGTAGCGGGCTCATGGTCGGTGAGCAGACGCGCGGACAGCATCGGCGTGAGCGTGAACGAGACGAACAACGAAAGCATCACCGCAAATGCAACCGTAAGGCCGAACTCGTAGAAGAACTGACCGACCATGCCCTCCATGAAGGCCACAGGCACGAACACGGCCACGATACTCATGGTGGTGGCGAGCACGGCGAGACCGATTTCGGAGGTGCCCTTTTGCGCGGCCTCACGCGGGCTCTCCTTGAGCTCCCGCAGGTGGCGCACGATGTTCTCGATCACGACGATCGCATCGTCGATCAAAATACCGATCGACAACGACAGGGCCAGCGTCGTCATCATGTTGAGCGTGAAGCCCATGGCCTTGACGAAGGCAAACGTGCCGATCACGGACGTGGGCAGTGCCAAGGCGCTGATGAACGTGGCGCGCGCATCACGCAAGAAGATGTAGATGATCAAGACGGCCAAGAACGCGCCGAGCAACAGGTCGAGCTCGACCGTTTCCACCGAGCTCTTGATGTTCTTGGAGTTGTCGACCAGCACCTCGACCTTGGTGCCGGGTGGAGCCGCGCGCTGCAGCTCGGGCAGCGCCTTTTCGACGGCTTCGGCGACGACGATCGTGTTCGCATCGGACTGTTTGCGCACGATGATCGCGATCGCCGCGCGGCCGTCGACCTGTGCAAGCGAGCGCTCTTCTTCGAGGCCGTCTTCGACCTTGGCCACGTCTGAGACGCGAATGATCGCGCCATCGCGTGCGCTCAGTACGACGCTGCCGAGCTCTTCGATCGTGCGCGCCTGAGCATTGGTGCGCACCACCAGCTCTTCGCTGCCGCGGGTGACGCGGCCGCCAGGCAAGTCGACGTTTTGCGCGCGCAACGCCTGCACGACCTCGGGCACGGTCAGGGCGTAGGTGCGCAGCTTCTCGGCATCGATCCACACGTGCGCTTCGCGCTCGCGGCTGCCTACGAGCTCGAGCTGACCTACGCCGTCGATGCGCTCAAGTCCCGGCCGCAGCACATCTTCTGCAAAGCGTGCGAGCGTGGCGGGCGAAGCCGAGCCGGAAACGGCGATCTGCATGATCGGAGCCGCCCCGAGATCCAGCTTTTCGACCACGGGCGCTTCCGCGCCAGCGGGCAGATCACGCTGAATGCCGGCCACGCGATCGCGCACGTCTTGGGCGGCCGTGTCCAGGTTCACGCCGAGCTCGAACTGCACGAACACCTGGGCGACGCCCTCGAGACTGGTGGAGCGCAGCTGCTCGATGCCGCTCAAGCTGTTGACCGCCTCTTCGATCGGGTCGGCAACCTTGGTCTCCATGGTCTCGGGATCGGCGCCCGCGTAGACCGTGGTAATCGTGACGATGGGAAAGTCGACTTTGGGAAACAGGTCGACCGAAAGCCGCGAATACATGACGCCGCCGAACACGACGATGGCGAGCATGATCATCGCCGTGAAAATCGGCCGCTGGATCGAGACGTCGGATAACTTCATGGCGTGCTCTTCGCTTGCGCTGCGGCTTTAGCGTCAGCTTTGGCCTTGCCCGCTTCCGCTTTAGTGTCGGCGCTCTGCTCTGGATCGGCGCCGGTGCCCGTCACTGTCACGCGCAGACCCTCACTGAGCCGCGCCACACCATCGACGACGACAACCTCGGACTCGTTGAGCCCTTCCAAGACTTCTTGGCTCGAGCTGTCGATCCGCGCCACCCGCACCTTACGCTTCTGCACGGCGCCGTTGACGACCACGAACACGAAGCGATCCTCGCCCGTACCCGCGACGGCGCTCGTGGAAATAGTAAGGCCATGTTGTGCTGCGTTCGGTCGCAGCTCGAGCTGAGCGAACATGCCGGCGCGCAACTTGGCATCCGCGTTGCCGATGCGCGCGACCACTTCGGCCGTGCGTGTGCGTGGATCGATCTCAGGGCTGATGAAGGTGATCACGCCTTCGGACACGGCGCCGGTGCTGGGAAAACGTGCGCTTGCGCGGTTGCCAAGCGCGATGCGCGCAAGCTCGCCTTCGTGCACGTGCAGTCGCACATCGAGGCTCGATAGATCGACCAGGCGCGCCAGCACTTTTACCGGCGCCATTGTCACGACCTCGCCCGCTTCGACCAACACGCGCGAGATGATGCCAGCAAACGGTGCGCGTATGATCGCATTGGTAAGGTCACGCTTGGCGCTCGCTTGCGACACGCGCGCCATGTCGAGCGAGCTCTTCAAGGCGTCGCGCTGCGTCGCGAGCCGCTCGATCTGTTGTTCGGTCACCGAGCCCTTGCCGACCAGGGGTGCCAGCCGCTCATAGTCCGCCTTGGCTTGCGCGTACTGCGTCTCGGTCGAGGTCGCTTGGGCGGCGCTTTGCTGCGTCCGTAAGGTGGCTTCGCTCGTATCGAGGCGTACCAGGGCTTGGCCGGCCTTTACCTGATCGCCCTCTTGCACCATCACATCCACCACGCGCGCAGTCATCTGCGGACCGAGGTCGGCGGCGCGCACCGGCTCCGTGGTGCCCTGCGCGCGCACAAAACGTGCGATCGGCGCTTGTTTTACCGGGGCGCTACCTACCTCGACCGCTTCGGTGCGCGTGGCTGCGGTGTCGCTTGCGGGCAACTGCGTCAGCTTGGCGTCGCCACCTCCGCAGGCCGCTAGCATGAACATCGAGATCCAGATCGCGCGTTTCATCGTGAGCTCCTTGGTCCGCGTCCGCGTCCGCGTGCAAGGCCAGTGTCGCCACGCGCTTTGATCAATGCGGCATTCGCGATGCGCGCCTGGATGAAGGCATCCACCCATTCAAGTTGTGCCCGTCGCAGCTCCGCTTCTGCCTCGAGCACATCGCTTGGCGTCACGGCTCCCGCTTTCATCAGACTCTGCTGGTCTTCAAAGAAGCGTAAGGATGCCTCGAGGTTTTGCGTGCTGGCCGCGATCCGCTCACGCGACGTGCTGTGGGAGGTTACCGCCATCGCCGCTTCGACCGCGATCGCGTCTTCAAGCAAGCGGATGTCTTGCGCCACTTGCTCAAGATCCATCTCGGCATCGTCGGCTTGCGTGCGCGCGATCATGAAATCGTTGGGCGAAAAGGTCAGGGCGACGCCGACATCCCAGCTTGAGTTGAACTCCTCTTCTTGAGGAAAAATGCGGGGATTGGGTTGCGCGTAGTAGACGTTGCCCGTGGCGCTGAGTTGCGGCAGTTGCGCCCCGCGCCGCGCTGACACCAGCTTTGCGCGCGCACGCTGCAGCGCCTGCAAGGCCAATAGTTCGTGACGACTGGCGAAGGCTTGGATCAGCAGATCGCCTGCTTGCGGTGTCTCGCCGGGATCGAAATCAACCACCGGCTCGGCAACCCCGCGCTTGAGATCGAGCCCGCTTCCCGCCATCCGCGACAGGCGCATGCTTGCCACTTCGAGGTTGCCGCTGAACTGAGACGTGGCGACTTGTGCACTGGAGAGGCGTGCACGCGCTCGCAGCACATCCGTCTCGGTGGCGGCTCCCGCCTGGGCGAGCACTTGCAAATCTTCAAGATGCTTGGCGAGCACCCGCGCGGAATCTGCTGCGACGATGGCCGCACCGCGGGCACGAATGAAGTCGTAGAAAGCTAACCGCGCGTCGTAGGCGACGCTGCTCTCTCTCGCGCGCTCTTGGTGTTCGGCTACATCGCGCAGCATCTCGGTTCCGCGGTAGGTTGGCAGAATCACGAGAAACAAATCGGTGATCGGAACCCTCAAGCTAGCCTGCGTGGCGTATTGATTCAGGACCTGCTTGAACGGGCTGTCCACGGTTGCGGCTTCGCCTCCGTCAGCTCCTGGGACGTCCATCGGGGCTGGTACTGAAAAATCCAGGATGGGGACGCGTGAAAGCCGCGTGTAGCGTGCGCTCAGATCGAGGCGCGGGAAAATCGCCAACTTGGCGCGTGCGTTGTTAGCGCTTGCCTTGTCGGCGTCGAGCGCGGCCTTGCGCATCGCGGGCGAGTTGGCGAGCGCTGCTGCAACCACCTCTGCTTCGGTTAGCCCATCGGCCTTGGGCTCGAGCGACTGTTTGAGCGCACCGATGCCTTCGCGCCCTTGCTCGCCCTCGTCGCTCGCGGAGGCGGTGGGCGCCATGCTCTTAGGAGCCGCTTTGGCTGGTGACGTCGTTGCAGGCCTGGCGGGAGCGGGCCACGCCGGCGCGCGGGTAGCCGGAGCGGGCATCGGGACTACGGGCACAGCAGGGATGCTTATCTCCGCAGGCTGCGCGGAAGCAGGCGGTGTGGGGGGCGCTGGGATGGCGCGCGACGGCTGAGCGTTGGAAGGCGCAGGGCCAGGAGCTGGGACTTGCGCCCGCGCAGCCTCTGCAGAGGACAGCATGAGCGCGACACCCACGGCTAACCACGCCAAGCACGGTGAACGACGGAAAGAGGAGGAAATCATTGATTCGTCAACGATATGGGATCGTACGCTAGTTTCGTCAAGCAAACAGCGGTGTAATTGCGAAATGTCACGTTGAGTAAACAGTTGAGAAATCAAACAATCGAGTCTGTAACGTTTGCGTGTGACAGGTTCCGGTCTTACTCTCCGGGCCCATGCAGTCGCCTCTGCACCGCGAAATTACGCTTCTGATGACGAAAATGCGTCGGCTCGCGTCGACTGCCGTGAACAAGCGTCTGTCGCTCGTCGGTAGCTCGATGCACGAATATCGCGTGTTGTTTCGCCTGGCTCACGATGAACGCGTGCCCCAACACGAGCTTGCGTTTGATGCGGCGATGGACCGTGCCGCTGCCTCGCGACTCTTGCGCGACATGACCCAGGCCGGATTGGTGACGGTAGAGGTCGACAGCGCAGACAAGCGTCAGCGAATGTTTCGTCTCACGCACAAGGGCCTTACGTTGGAGCGCACGCTGTCACCTATCGTCGACGAAGCGCTCGCGCCCTACATGTCCGGTTTGACGCCGGCCGAGGATCAACAGTTCCTGGCGCTGCTGCGTAAGGCCTGCGCCGTCTGCGTGAGTGCGGCCCGCGCCCAGGACGAAGAAGAGCAGATGCTCGCCAAGTCCTTACCTTCGCGCGCAAGCGCATTGCAGCGCGCTGACGTAGCGAGAGCTGCCGCGCGTACTGCCGCGAAACGTACTGCCGCGCGTACTGCCGCGAAACGTACTGCCGCACGCACAGCCGCCAAGCACACAGCCGCCAAGCACACAGCCGCCAAGCAGGCGGGCGTTAGGCAAGCGCCGGATAACGTACGGAAGTCAAAGTCTCGCTGACTTCCCACAGCTTCTGCCAGGCCTCTTGCTCTTGTGCGCGCTTGTTCGGCGTGCCCTTTTGCGGGTAACCGCGCGCACTAAACCAACCGTCCGGGCCGATGTAATCGCCAGCCACGACGTCGTCTGCGCATGAGGCGTAGAGCTGTGGGAGGGCGCCCATGCTCGCGGACTGACCAAAGAGCGGATTGACCATCCGTGAGATTTTGCCAGCCAGGGCCGCTCCCGACATGTCCGAGCCCACGTACTGCAGATTGGTGGCGGCGTATCCGGGGTGGGCCGCAACGCTCACGATCGGCAGCTTCTTTTCGGCCACACGCTTTGCAAGCTCGAACGTGAACAGTAAGTTTGCCAGCTTGCTCATGCCGTAGGCTGCCCACTTGGAGTAACCGTGCTCCCAGCTCAGATCATCCCAGCGCATTTTGCCCATCACGTGCGCTTGGCTCGATACGTTGACGATGCGCGCCTCTTTAGAGGCGAGTAATAGATCGAACAACAGGCCGGTCAGCGCAAAGTGGCCGAGATGATTGGTCCCAAACTGCATCTCAAAACCGTCCGCCGTTTGCGTGTAGGGGATAGCCATGATCCCGGCGTTGTTGACGAGTAGATCGAGGTGCTGATGTTTGTTGCGCAGCTCTTTGGCGAATGCGTGTACCGACGTCAGGTTCGATAGATCTAGGCTCATCACCTCGAGGGATGCACGCGGATGACTGGCGCGGATATCCCCGACGGCGTCCTTGGCCTTGTCAGCGCTGCGGCAGGCCATGATCACGTGGGCGCCCTTACCCGACAGCTCCCGTGTGGTTTCAAGGCCGAGGCCGCTGTTGGCTCCGGTGACCACCACGCATTTTCCGGTGAGGTCTGGGATCTGGTCGGCTGTCCACTTCGGCATGTCGCTCCTTCTATTGTCGCGTGTCACGGCCTTGGTCGCGTGTCACGGCATCACACGGCGCTCTTATCGCGCTCCTGCGTTTCATCGTCGCGTTGGCGTAGCGGAACGTTACTCGACGGTCCAGATGCGTGCTTCCGGATCGGCATAGATCGCACGCTCTTGCGTGAAGCTCGCGATGCCTGCCGCCGCTTCGATCAACATGTGGAGCGTCGAGAGCTCTTGTTCGCTGAACGGACCGCGACAGCCGGCGCGATCGAGGATCATCCGCTCGCGCCCGCCTGCGTGCAGCGTGAGCACGTTGCCTTGCTCGTCCTCGGGACTGCAGCCCCGTGCCGACCACTCACCACCCTTGCGCTCAAACCAGCCGAGGCTGCGCATGTGCGCGTACAGACCATTGATGATCTCCGGGCCCGTGCGACCATCGCTGCGCCCTAAGCTGTTGACCCAATGTCGACCATGAAAGACCACTTGGCCCTGCGAAAATAGTGAAAGCGTGTAGCGCGGCGAACGATCGAGGGCAGAGCTCGTGCGTCCGCGGCGCAACGTGAGTTGAAAGTCGGAAGGCGCCGCTTTTTTAGCAGCCAAGCTTGCAGGCTCGACGCAGCGCCCGAGCACCTCGAGCGCGCTTTTGAGCAAACCGGGATCGCCGCTTTCACAGGGCCCGGGCAGCAGCAGACCGAGCACGTGACAGTCCGCAATTTTCGGCTGCGCGATTTTCGGCTGCGTGTTTTTCGGCTGCGTGTTTTTCGGCTGCGTGTTTTGACGCTGCGCGCCATAGGCTTGTGCGGCACGCGTGCGCAGCTCGGCGCGCTCACGTGCGCAGCGCAAGGCACGCTGTAGCAACGCCTGCTCCTCCACGGCTTCGATGCGCAATGGCGGGGCGCCCTGTAACGGCGAAAGAGTAAGCCTGACTGTTTGCAGCGCTGGCGACGCGGGCGCTTGCGCAGTCTGCTCGTAGGAAAGGGTCAGCCCGGGTGGCCCCTGCCCTGAGGCCGTGACCTGCACCGAGAACATGCGTGCGCCTGTGTGCTCCAGAATCGAAAGATGCAGCTTGCGAGCCGCCAGCGGGGCCTGCTCTTGATCATCATCGGCTCCAGCTGCGCCATGATCAGCTGCGCCATGATCAGCTGCGCCATCATCCGTTGTGCCCTCAACGCTTCTGCCCGTCGCCAGACGCTCCAGCAGCTCGTCTAGCGCCTGTTCGAAAGCTGCGTCGACCGCTCGCTCGCGCAGCAGGACGTCGGCGCGCTGTTTCGGTGTCTGCAGCGAGAGCACACCGAAGCGCGTCGTTATCGCTGTCGTACGCTGTCCGGTCATCGCGTCATAGCGCCGTGTGCCTGCCACCAGGCTCTCTTCGGGCGCCACTTCAAACACCAGCAGCTCTGGCTGCTCTTCGCTGAGCCAGGTGCGCGTGCTCGGCGCGATACGCTTGCCGCCTGCAGTAGACAGTAAGATCACCGTCGCTTTAGGCAACGCTTGTGCAAGCGTGACGGGGCTGCCTTGGGCCGTTTCGCAGGCGAGTGCGAGCGTAAGCACGTGCACATCGGGCGACACCCGCCGGGAGCTCGGCTTATTGGGCAGCTCTGTCAGGCGCGGCTGCGCCGCGTCGACGCGGCAGGAGACGGCACCGATCGGAAAGCGCTCGCCCACCATCCATTGCGGCGCCGCGGGCTGCCTAACAGGCTTGGCTGGCTCGCGGCATGCGCTCAACGTCGCGAATAGAGTTAGCGCGCTCAGATACGCGGGCGCGCGACCCATCACTCCCTGCGGCCGAGAGCGACGCTGGCTGCCCCGCCGATCACATCGCGCAGCGCGTCGTCATCGATTCGGGACAACGCGCGCGCCAGCTTCTCAGGAAGTACGGCCAAGGCAATCGGCTGCGGACGCGGGGGTTCCGGGCGGGTGACCTTGGGCGCTTCGGGCAAGGGTCCGACGCGAAAGCGCAGCTCACGTACGCGCGCGCCTGGCCCCTGGTTTTGCACCGAGGCTAAAAGCTGCTCTTTCATGTGGTCGAGCTCGGATGCCCAGGCGGTGGTCGCGGTGTTGATATAGAGCACGCCGTTGCTCATGCGCACGGGCCGCGCCCGACGAAAAATGCGTTCCGGCACCGCCTTACGCCACCAACCAAAAGCGCGGATCGAAGCGATGTCGTCGGGCTCCCGCGAGGGGTAGACCTCGCGCACCAGGTCAGCCAAGGCGCGCGGTGTGCTGCTACCTTTTCTCTCGCGCTGCTTGCGGTTCACGGGCGCAGGCTAGCATTAATCTGGCTCGCCTCCGGGCGCGCTGCGCGATCAGCAAAGCGCTGAGAAATAGACAGATCGGCCAACTGACATGCAGTGGCTTTCCGCGCGTGCTCAGTGCGTCGCAGGTGTACCCCGACGCTCCGGCCTCGGGGTCGCCCTGGTCCCCGGCGCTGTCGCCTGGCTCTGAGCCCGGAGCGGGCTGGCTGCTCGGTGCCGGGACCTCCTCGCCGCTCGCGGGGTTGGCGTCGCTCTCCGTCTCGTCAGGCACGCCCGAGTCGAGCTGATCAACAGGCTCAGCCGAAGGTGGCGGTGTGGGTGTGCCTGGCGCGGGCGGCTCGCTTGCGCTCTTGGTCAGTTTCAGATCCGCACAGCGGTAGTAGAGGTCGTTGGTGCCCTTCACGTAGGGTTTCTTGTCGTACATCACCTGGACCAGCTGCAGCGTGCAGTTGTCACATTCGATGTCCGGCAACACGACATCCGCCGAGAACACGCCACCTGCCTGGTCGGAGATGCCGTCGATCAGCACCGCGTCATTGCTGAAGCGGTCGTCGTACCCTTCGGGATCGCCAAAGTCGTCATCGCCGTCCGCGTCGAAGCTGATGCGGAAGTGACTCGGATGATTGATGGTTTCGCGCCAGGTCACGCGCAGCGTCGAGCCCGCGCGCACGATCGTAAAGTCATCGCCGCGCACACTGCCCGTGACGCCGCAGGGCCCCTGCTTTTCGTCCACCTCGCGCGCCGTGGGTGACAGCATGGCGATATGCGCGCTAGCGCTGCTTGCGATAGCGAGCACGCCCACACACGCGAAGGACCCGCCCGCCAAAGACGCGCTCGTGAAAGACCGGAGAAAGCTTGCCATGCCGACGAAGTAGCGAGCTGGCAGCAAACCGGGTCCTCACGCGCTACGCTGCGCTCGCATGTCCGATACGCGCGTTATCATACCATTTGGCTCCGCCATCGATCGCGAGGTCGAGGTTGTCGGCTCCAAAAGTTACACAAATCGCGCGCTTATCCTGGCGGCGCTCGCCGAGGGCGAGTCCCTGCTCACGGGCGCCCTGTTCAGCGATGACACGCGCTACATGGCCTCCGCACTAGGCGCGCTGGGAGTCGAGGTCAGCGCAGACGAAGAAGCCCAAACCTTACGGGTGGTAGGAGCGGGCGGTTGGGTGCCCGCGCAGCATGCCCAGTGCTTCGTCGGCAATGCCGGCACAGCTGCACGCTTTCTGCCGGTGTTGATGGCGCTCGGGCAAGGCAGCTACGAGCTCGATGGCGTGCCCCGCATGCGCGAACGTCCGATCGCACCTTTGATCGAGGCGTTGAGCGCGCTCGGCGTGCGCATCGATGCGCTGGGAAAGCCAGGGTGTGTGCCCCTGCGCGTGCACGGCGGTCAGCTCACGGGTGGACGTGTGACGATTGCCGGGCACATCAGCTCCCAATACATCAGCGGCTTGATGATGGGCGCGCCCTGCATGCGCGACGGCCTGACGATCGACATCGAAGGCGAGCTTGTCTCACGACCTTACGTTGAGATGACGGCTCAAGCGATGCGCGACTTTGGCGCTTCACTGACGCGCGACGGTGAGCGCCGCATCGTGGTCCCAGGCGGCCAAAGTTATCGCGGGCACGCCTATCGCATCGAGCCCGACGCTTCTGCCGCCTCTTACTTCTTTGCGGCCGCTGCGATCCGCGGCGGTCGTGTGCGCGTCAATGGTCTCGGGACGCGCTCGTTGCAGGGCGATCGCAAGCTTGCGCACATCCTTGCGCGCATGGGTTGCACGTTGCGCGAAGGCCAAGACTTTACCGAAGTGCAAAGCCCGGCCGATGGCATCCTGCGCGGAGTGGAAGTCGACATGGCCGATCTCTCGGACGTCGCCCAGACCTTGGCGGTGGTCGCACCCTTCGCCGTGTCGCCCACGCGCGTGACGGGCATCGGCTTCATTCGCAACAAAGAGACCGATCGCGTCGGCGCAGTCGTGCGAGAGCTATCACGGGCCGGCATCCGTGCCGAGGAAGAAGCCGATGGGTTCGTCGTGCATCCGGGCACGCCCCAGCCCGCGCAAATCAGCACCTACGATGATCACCGCATGGCGATGAGCTTTGCCTTGCTCGGGCTGCGGAGCGAGGGCATTGCGATCACCGATCCCGGCTGCGTCTCCAAAACCTTTCCCCACTATTTCGACGTGCTTGAGAGCCTGCGCACGTGATCGGCGGCGCGCCTGTCGCGACACGACGTCTGGCCACTTGTGCGTCGCGACAATGACAGTATCGTCTCGCGATGAGCACAAAAGACGTCATCGCAGCCAACCTTCGCATTTTGCGTAAGGTGCGCGGCATGAGCCAGCCTGAGCTCGCAGAAAAAGTCGGCATCAGTCCGCGCACCGTCGCGCGCCTCGAAGCCGGCCAAGTTGCCGATCCCAGCATCAATCACGTCCGGGATCTGTCCCGTGCACTCGGCGTGACCGTCGACTTGCTCAGTGAGTGCGAGCTTGCACCCCTTACGATTGCCGTGCCCGCCAGGCTGCGTGAAGTGCTCGAAACACCTGAGGGTCTTTCGTTATTATCCGAGCTGCTCGATTTTGAGCGCGTGCGTGGCAGACAAGCTGTGATGCTCGCGCTGCGCCAGGTGCCAGGCCCGAGCGAGGGCTGAGCATGTCGCGCGAGTCCGCCGAAAGTACGTGCACGGCTCAGCTGATCGACGATGAGCGCGCGCTTTCAGGTTGGCTTGCCCGCGTGTCAGGGCAGCCGCGCATCGCCCTCGACGCCGAAGGGGACGGTATGTTCCGCTACCGCGCGCGGCTGTGCACGGTGCAACTCGCAGTGGCGGACGAGATTGCGATCGTCGATACCCTGGCCGTGTCCGCGTCCGCCGCGCTCGGGCCCTTGTTCGGCGCAGATGGCCCGGAAAAGATCATCCACGACGCGTCCTTCGATGCGCGCATGTTGCAAGCCTACGGCGCGCCGCTTGCGCGCGTGTTCGACACGGCGATAGCCGCACGCTTTCTCGGCATCGCCGCGACGGGTCTTTCGAGCTTACTCGCGGCGCGCTTCGACATTCGCTTGGAGAAGACGCACCAGCAAGCAGACTGGGGCAAGCGACCGATTAGTGAGCCGATGTTGCGCTACCTCGAAGAAGACGTGCGTCACCTGGAGTTGCTCTACGCCTCGCTGCTCGAGGATGTGCGCGCCAAAGACATCGAACCGGAGGTACGCGAAGAGTGTGCTTACGTGTTGTCGCAGGCGCTCGCGGGTGCCAACAGTGCGGGGCCGAGCGCGCCCTGGATGCGCATCAAAGGTGCAGGACAGCTGCTGCCCGCACAGCGCGCCTTGATTCGCGCCCTGGCCGAGGAGCGTGAGCGCATCGCACGCCTCGACGATGTGCCGCCGGGAAGGCTTTTGTCCAATGACGCGCTGTTGCGGCTAACCCTGCAGTCTGAGCTCAACGAGACACTCGTAAGGCAGGCGCTCGGCTCCCGGGCGTCCGCGCATGCGGAGTGCTTCATCGCGTGTCTGGCCCAGGCCGCTGAGGTCTGCGATGCGCCCGCCGACGAGGTCCAGGCGCTGTGCCCCACGCCTCCGAGTCTGGCGCAGATCGAGACCAAGAAGCGTCGACGTAAATGGCTGACTGAGTTTCGTGCGCGCGAGGCGGCAAGTCGCGGCGTGGATTTGCAGGTCGTGCTGCCCGGGCATTGTTTGGCGGATATTGCTGATCTGCCTGCGCTCGATCGTGAGCAGCTCGGCCAGGTGTCGGGCTTCGGAGCATGTCGGCTCGAGCGCTACCAAACGGCGCTGGCTACGGAATTTTCAGCGCGTTGGTGAGGGTTGTTGTTGTGTTGCTGATGCGCTGCCTGATGCGCGGCTGGCGTTTGGTAATGCAAGCTTGTGCGTGCACGTGATCCCACGCGCGCAGGTGTAAGGACACCTCGTGCAAGATCCGCAATAGACGGGCGAAAGCGGTCCCCACACCCACTATGGGCTGGTAGAACGTTGTAACTGGGGATGACGGAGCAAGCTCGCAAACGGGCGAGGGTGCGGTGGCGCTGGTATGTAGCGTCGAGTGCGTTGATCTACGTGGTCGCACTCTGTGCGGTCGCCGTGACACGCGGCATCGCGCTCGGACCGATGTCCGTGGTGCCGGTGGGTCTGGCTGCGTGGGCTTACGGTGCCCGTGGTGGCCTGAGTATGGCGCTTGCGTTGACGCCCGTGCATTTGTTACTCGCCTACGTGGGTCCCGGTCACGAAGGTATCGGCACCACACTGTTCATCAACTTCGCCACCGCCTGCGTGGGCTATGCGTTTGGCTCACTGTTCGACCGCCTGCGTTCCGCGCTCGAAGTGCAAAGGGAGTGCGAAGAGCGCTACGAACGCGCGGCGCGTGGTGCAAGCGACGGCCTATGGGAATGGGAGCTTGCCACGGGCCGAACTTACCTTTCTGAGCGCTTCTGCGAAATCATAGGCCTCACCCGCACCCAGGTTGGACCTCACGTTGATGAGTGGCTGACGCGCGTGCACCCCGATGACATCGCCGACCTGCGCCAGGCGATCGACGATCATTTGCAAGGCAAGTCACCGCGGCTCGAGCACGAGCATCGCTTGCGCTGCGCCGATCAATCCTTCCTTTGGGTGCACGTGCGCGGCATCGCAAGCGCCGTCGGGCAAGCGCGGCCCACGTTGCTTACCGGTTGGACCACGGACATTAGCGCACGAAAAAATGCCGAGCAGGATCTGCGCTTTCATGCATTTCGCGATCCGTTGACCAGCCTCGCCAATCGCAGCCTGTTCACCGATCGCTTGCGCCAGGCGATCCTGCGTTGCCGAGAGCGTGGGGATGCCCGCATCGCAGTCTTACTGATCGATCTAGACCGGTTCAAGCGTGTGAACGACAGCCTGGGGCATTCCGCGGGCGACGGATTGTTGCTCGCCGTGTCAGAGCGTCTGCGCAGCTGCGTGCGCACCGAAGACACCGTGGCGCGTCTGGGCGGCGACGAATTCGCGCTTTTGCTGCAGGATGTGGCGACGATCGACGACGCTATCGACGTGGCCGATCGCGTGCGCAAAGCGCTGCTTCAACCCGTGGCGATCAAGGGCCGTCCCGTCACCAGTGGCTGCAGCATCGGCATCGTCGTCACCCACGCGGAGGACCTTACGCCTGCGGACATCGTGCGCGACGCCGACACCGCCATGTATCGCGCCAAGGCGCGCGGGCGCGGCCAGTGGGCTCTGTTTGACTCTTCGATGCGCGCGAGCGCCGTGGAGCGGCTGACCTTGGAAGGCGAGCTGCGCAACGGCTTGGCGCAGGGCGAGTTCGAAATCTTCTATCAACCTATCGTCGATAGCGCGGGCGGCTTTGCGGGCCTGGAAGCCCTGCCGCGCTGGCGTCATCCGCGCCTTGGCATGCTGTTACCTGGAGATTTCATTCAGCTCGCTGAAGAGACGGGCCTGATTATGGACCTCGGCGATTTCGTCATGAGCGAAGCGTGCGAGCTCGGACAACGCATCTTGGCACGCGTGCCCGATCGCCCGTGGACCGTGCACGTGAACTTGTCACCGCGTCAGATTCAGCGCCCCGATCTGCCGGCGCGCATCGACATGATTTTGCAGACGACTGGCTTTGACCCCGCACGCTTGTGCATCGAGGTCACAGAGGACGTCATTCTCGAAGAGGTGCCCGCCGGCGGCGCGTTATTTGGAGAGCTGCGCGCCAAGGGCATCAAACTGTGCATGGACGACTTTGGCACTGGCTACTCATCGCTCAGCTACTTGCACCGCTTTCGCGTGGATTTTCTTAAGATTGAAACCGCCTTCGTGCACGGCGCCGAGACGCGCGAGGGTGGCATTCAGATCGTGCGCTCGCTCGTCAATCTCGCCAAGAACCTGAGCATTACCGCGGTAGCAGAGGGCGTCGAGACGCAACGCCAATGGGATATGTTGCGCAGCCTCGGTTGTCCCCGCGCACAGGGCTTCTTTTTTGCCGAGCCCTTGTCCGCTTCGGATCTCGAGCAGTGGCTAGGCGAGCGAACGGCAGCCTGTGCATGAACGTACAGACCGGACAGCACGGTACGGATGATCAAGCCCACAAGTGGGTGGCTGTCACGACCTTACTTTACTGTTCGGTGTTCCTGGCTGCGGCCGCCTTGTTCGAGCTCACGTTGCATTCGCTGGCCGCGGTGCCCGTGCTGTTTGCCGCCTGGGCGACAGGCAAGCGCGGCGTTGTCGCGGTTTGGTCCGTGATTCTCGTCGTGCATTTTTTCGTCAACTATTGGGTCTCGCAGTTCGGTATCGCTCCAAACCTTACTTTCATCTCCGGCAGCATAGCGCTGCTTGCGATTGGCCTCGGCATCGGCATCCTGCGCGATCGCACCGAGGCGCAGGTCAAGTTGCAGAAGCTTATCGAAGCTCGCTACGAACGCGCCGCGCGCGGCGCCAACGACGTTCTTTGGGAATGGGACACCGCGACAGGCGGTGCCTACTTCAGCGCGCAATGGTCTGAGCTCCTTGGCCACATCAATACGGAGCTTGCCCCGCGCATTTCCGAGTGGTTTGACCGCGTGCACCCCGAGGATCTTCCTGGTCTTCGAGCGGAGATCGAGCGCTATCGCGCGGGCGATACCCAGCGTTTCGGTCACGAGCATCGTATTAGGCGCAAAGATGGCAGCATGGTGTGGGTCGCAAGCCGCGGCGTGGCTTCCTTACCCTCGGAGCTTGGTCCTCCGCGCATCACGGGCTGGATTACCGACATCACCGATCAAAAGCGCTCCGAAGCCCAGCTGCGCCGCTTGGCCTTCCACGATGCCTTGACCGGCTTACCGAACCGTTCGCTGTTCATGGATCGTCTGCTGCAGGCCCACGAGCGCTCCAAGCGCCGCGGCACGGCCTACGCGGTGCTGCTCGCGGACCTCGACCGCTTCAAGGTGGTCAATGACAGCCTGGGCCATGCCGTGGGCGATTTGCTGCTCGTCAAGGTCGGCAGACTGTTGCGCGATACGTTGCGCTCGAGCGACACGATCGGTCGGCTTGGCGGGGATGAGTTCGTCATCCTGCTCGAAGACCTGGAACGCGCCACGATAGCGGACGAGATCGCAACCGAAGTGCTCGGCGCGTTATGTCAGCCGATCGATCTCGACGGCCATCGCGTGGTGACTGGCGCCAGTGTGGGGCTGTCCCGCGGTGGACTCGATCGCGACGTCGATCCCGAAGATATCGTGCGCGAAGCCGATATCGCCATGTACCAGGCCAAGGGCCTCGGCGGCGGTCGCATCGAGGTCTACGACCCGGCGTTTCATGCGCGCGTGTCCGAGCGCCTCGATCTGGAAAACGAGTTGCGGCGCGCCCTGGATGGCGAGACCTTACACGTGCATTACCAGCCGATAGTCGACGTGGAGACTGGGTTCGTGGTGGGTTTTGAGGCGCTCGCGCGCTGGGATCATCCGCGGCTTGGTCCGGTCAGCCCGGCCAAGTTCATCCCGGTCGCAGAAGAGGCGGGCCTTATCGAAGAGCTCGGTGAATGCGTGTTGCGCATGGCGTGCAAACAAGGGGAGCGTCTGCGGCGCGCTTTTCCGGAGGCTCCGGCGTGGCGCATGGGCGTCAATCTATCGGTCGCGCAGCTTGCGCGCTCTGATCTCAACACGCGCATCGAGGAGGCGCTCGCCCAAAGCGGTCTGCCCGCTGACTACCTGAGTCTAGAGATCACCGAAAGCGGCCTGCTCGAAGACACGGAGCTTGCTTCACGCACATTTTCTGCGCTGCAGGCCAGGGGCGTGCGTTTGGCGATGGATGATTTTGGCACCGGCTATTCCTCGCTTCAGTACCTGCGACGCTTTCGCATCGATACGCTCAAGATCGATGGCTCGTTCGTGCGCGATCTCGATGCCGCAGGCGAGGAGATCTGCGCAGCCGTGATAAGCCTCGGCCACGACTTGGGATTGTCGGTGATCGCCGAAGGGGTCGAGCGACCGGAAGAGCTCGCGCGTCTCAAGCGCCTCGGTGGTCGCTTGGCCCAAGGCTTCTTACTATCGCGGCCGCTGGCTGCTGTAGACCTCGAGCGCTGGCTCTCGCAGATGCCGGGCTGG
>JBBSJC010000106.1:0-17718 GCA_038257655.1 Polyangiales bacterium
AAAACATCGATAACTTGATCGGCATCGGGGTTGCTCCTGGCACTTGCAATCAGGGTTGCTCTTAGAACCTGCGCGCAGATGCAGCCAGCGTGCCACGTCGCGACGCCGAATGCATGCTGTCTGCCCTCACGGCTCCACGCGTGTGTGACTGAATGCGTTACAAGCGTAACACTACCAGTTACGAACTCGTCAAAGCGTCAGCAACGGGTGTCAGCTCTCAATCATCGCGTACCATCGAGCACGGCCAAGGGGACCTATCCGCTCAGCCCAGATGCAGGCGGCAATGACAAACAGGAAGGGAGCGATCGCGACCGAGAGGTTGAACGCGAAGCCGTCAGTCCAAACTTGTGCGCGTGCGACTTGGCCAATCGCGCAGTCTGGGCACGCGCGCGCGGGGGTAGGAACGAAGCCAAAGACAAGTCCGACCTCCCGTCGGAACCCAAGGACCGCGCGAAAGGCTCGGAGCGACCAACACGTCAAGCGTGATGACAGCTTGCGACCGATGACTCAGGCGAGGAGAGGAAGCGGCTCGGACGTGGCGGCGCCGTTTGCACCAAAGGTCTTGGTATCGAGGCCGAGCGCATTCAACACCGTAAGGTGGACGCGGGTAAGGTTTCCCTTGGGCACGCGCACGTGTGCGCCCGGACGCAACGCACCGCCCGCACCGCCCGCAAGCAACACCGGATGTTCCGCTGCGCCGTGCTTAAAGCCTTCACCGTATTCGCTCGTGCCGTAGATACACGCGTCTTCTAACAAGGTCGTTCCGCGCGCAGTCTTGGCTTCAGAAAGCTTGTCTAGCAGGATGGCAAACGCCTCCATGTGCCAGCGCGTCACGTCACGAACTACCTCCCAATCACCGTTGTGACAATGCGCATGCAGACCCGTCTTCGCGTTCGCTTCGCGTGGCACCACGTTCGATGCGGGCGAGGTGAACATCAACGAAAATACGCGCGTGAGGTCGCAGCGCAGGGCGAACGCGAGAATGCCCGCCATCACCTCAAGCTTCTCGCGATTTCGCTCCTTGCCTTGGACTGCTTCGAGATCGTCTTTAGGGACCGCTGGTGCAACGCAGGCCGTCACGTCCGCACCCAGCCTACGCTCGATCTCACGCAGGTTCGCGAGGTGCTCGTCAACGCGCAACTTGTCACGCGCACCAAGCTTTTGGCTCAGGCGGCGCGCGTCTTCCGCCACCGCGTCTAGGACACTCAGACGTGCACTCTTGTCGTCGGCAAACGGTTGGGCAAAGAGCAGACGAAACAACTCGCTTGGGCTCTGTACCGGCAGGTTCAAGGCATCGGGACCATTGTGCGAAATGCAGTTCCAATGGCCGTAGTCGTGAAAGCGCGAGCGACTAACACCAAGCTGAAGCGAGCGAAAGGTAGGTGCCTGCGCGCCGTAAAAGCGCGGGTCTTTGGCTACGACTTGATCGAGCGTCGGCTTTAGGAGCGCAAACGTATGGGTGCCATGGTCGAATCCCTCGGAGCGCGGTCGGTCTCCGGTGAGTGCCACCGCCGCCCCGCGCATATGACCATCGCCTTGTCCACCGGGTGTCTTGGGAATCTCGGTGTGCGGCTCAAGGCCCGAAATGACACTCAGCTGGGCGCGGTGTTTCGCAAGCGGCTCGAGCAGCGAAGAAAGCGCGTAGCCCGCTCCTGCCGCCGTCGGCGTCCACAGATCGGGCTTACCATCGTAAGTCCAAGGCTTACCATTCGCCCAAAAGAACAGGCCGAAATAGCGAGGCAGCGCGCTGCCATCGGCAAACGCCGTACCGTTGTGATCGAGCATGATCTCAAGCTCGGGTAGAGCGATGCTGGCTGCCACGCCACCTAGCACGCCTCGCAGAAAGGTTCGGCGTCCGATGCTCACGGCGCCTCCTTGGCGAGAAAGCGGAATGCATCGCTCAACACAATCTGCACGAGCAGCTCCTTCACACGGTAGGTATTCGCCGCGAACGCCGCGGCCACGGCATCGAGCGAGATGGTCTCGGTCGGCGTGTCGAGTCGCCCGACGGCATGACGGTAAAGTTGCTTGACCAAACAGGCCGTAAACCGCTCGTCGCTACGGAGCAGCTCGCCAAGCTCCCTCCCTCCCACGAACGCGGTCCCGTCTAGATCCCCCGTGGCGTCCACCGGGCGCCCCTGTTCTGTCGCTCGGTGTGCTCCTATGGCGTCGAAGTCTTCAAAGCCGAGGCCTATCGGATCCATCGCAGTATGGCAGCCCGAGCAAGCAGGATTGGTACGGTGCTCCGTGAGCTTCTCGCGCAGCGTCGCGTCGGGCGCAGCTTTCGTTTCTTCGAGTGCTGGAATATCTTCAGGAGGCTCAGGCACGGTGCCGCACAGCAAGCGTTGTCTTACGAACTGGCCACGGCGCGTAGGCGAGGTGCGATCAGGATGGGATACCAGCGACAGAAGACCCGCGGTCGTAAGAATACCGCCGCGTGGCCCGTCGCTCGGCAAGGATACTTGGGTCAATGCACTCCCAGTCACCGCAGGCAACCCATATAAGGTTGCAAGCTCTGCATTGACATAGCTTTCGGTCGTGATGAACAGCTCACGAATGTCGGTATCCACGTCGAACACCACATGTTCGACCAGCTGCTCGATCTCCTGCTGCATGGATCCCCCGAGCGTGGGCGTGAAGGAGGGAAACACCTTAGGGTCGCGTATGAGTTCCGCGAGTGCCGACAAGCCTAGGTATTGAGAGAAGAACTGGCGAAAGGAGCGGCGTACCCGCGCATCATCGGTCAGCAGACGTCGGGCTTGTGCTTCGAGTCCTTCACGCGTGGTGAGCTCGCCTGCCGATGCGGCGCGCGCAAGCTCTGCATCAGGCATGGAGTTCCAAAGCAGAAACGACATGCGCTCGGCAATCTCGTAGCCGGTGTAGCGCAGCATATCCGCATGATCGGGGGAGGCCTCGCCGAGCTCAACGCGGTACAGAAAGCTCGGGGACATCAGGATCGCGGCGGTGGCAAACTCGAGGCCGCGCATGGCGTTGGTACCACCTGCAGTCTTAGCCAGGATTGCAAGCCTATCGAGCTCCTCGGTCTCGAGTGGTCGACGAAATGCGCGGGCACCAAAGCGTTCGATAAAGGTGCGCGTGCATACGTCGCCCGCTGCCGCGGCCGGCGTGCAGCCCACGAACGCAGCACGCTTTTTCGCGTCGACAAACGCACTGCGCGCAAGCGAGAGTGCCGCGAGCTCGTAGAGTTGCGTTGCGCGCTCAGACACCGAAGTGCTCGCAGCTCCAATGGACGTAAACAAATAGGGTGCCGTGTCCGCCTCAAGCTCGACCTTGGGCACGCCCTCACCTAACAAGTCGCGCACAACGTTTTCATACTGCGAGCGCGTGAGGCGGCCGAGCACGGACGGCGAAGGTGCAAACGGTAAGCGCATGACGCCGGGATTGTCCGTCGCGCCCCCGCCTGCGCCTGGTTCATCTTCTGTAGGCCGGGGGGCCTCATCATCGGACCCGCCTAGGCCAGCGGGCGCACGATCGCTTCCCGAGGTCGCCTGCGCCAGCTGTCCGAACTTGCCGGTGCAGGCGCTCAAGACGCCCACGGCGAGCACGACGATGGCCGCGTGCGAAAGCCATTGGTGGCCTGCGAGTCCTTCGTCAGGGTGCATCTTTTTGTGAGTGGCAGACGAAGCGACAACCGGGTCATCGCGCCGGCCGAATTGTGTAGGGCAAAGTCTTCCAATGGCCGCCACGTTCGTGGCACATTGCGCAGACCGTGGCCGCCCTTCGGCCATTCCTGCTCGGGTTCGCAGAACCAGGGCTAGGTAAACGGTGTAAACATCGGGTCTTTCACGGCGATCCCCCGTTTGTTCTGCTTAAGCCCCTTGGCGTCGCGCTCATGCCGAAAGTCGTGTCCGTTCTGCTGGCCTGCGTACGCACCTGGGCCACGAACGGCCACTGATCAGGCCACAGGTTATCCACTGACAGAGGCTGCGGTAGCAACTCTGCCTTTCATTACCTCGACTCGGAAAACGTCAGACCGCGTAAGGTGTGCAGCGCTCATGCAGACCAGCATGCCCGCCCAAAGCGCCTGCGACCTTGTACGAACTGGCTACGTCGACAGGCTTATCGCGATCTGATACGCGTGATGCGCGTGCAGCGACGTGGGCCCCAGGGCGCCTGCGTATAACATTCGCCCCGACCCAAGGAACATTCGACCTACCCATGCACGCTTGCGAGTCGCAGGGGGGTCTTAGGTAAGAGATCTTGCCGCTGAGCTCGAGCGACCACGGATGCCAGTCTGAGCTGGGTGCATGGGTGGCAGCCGCATCTTTGCACGCAGCGAGGCACTCGTGATGGCGCGCCGTGCACGCCTCGGCATTGCCCTCGTGTCCGACTTTGTGACACTCGGCAACGAGCGGGCTGGCAGCATCGTGCCCGTGGCAGACGCTTGCCAGCTCTTCGCATGGCGCGGTTGCAGCTGGAGCGGCGGAGTCTACTGAGCCGTTGTACGGAGGTGCTGCGCTGGGGGTGCTCGGGGTGGGTGCATTGGCGGACGAGGCAGCGCAGGCAGAGAGTAGAATGAGCGCGCTGAAACACAGTGTCCTCGGCATTGGCTTATCTCCTAAATGAGGCGAAAACACCGTGGCACACCGTGGCTCAAAAGCGAGAAGCCTCGGATGCTTAGACTTCCGCCGACCATCCATGCGGCGCAACCGTCAGGTTACCTCAGGCGCGTCTTCGGTCCCCTTACGAACCTGTGTCCTACGCCGGACGGCGTAAGCAGCTGGCAACACGCGCAGGGTGAGGAACGCTCTCAGGCTGCGCGTGACCCGTCTGCAATCTGCTGAGCGCTCATCGGCCCCAGGTGCGCTTATCACTGGCTCAGCCTTGCAACCGAGCGCGTCCAACTACTGGAGGACTTCCGATGAGCCATGAACAATTCTCCGATTGCATCGAAGCGTGCAACGACTGCGCGGCAGCCTGCGAGCACTGCGCCACCGCCTGCCTGAGCGAAACCGACGTAAAAATGATGGCCGAATGCATTCGGCTAGACCGCGACTGTGCGGATATCTGCCGGCTCGCTGCTGCCCTGATGGAGCGAGATAGCCGCTTTGCCAAGCAGATCTGCGCGCTGTGCGCGACCATTTGCGACGCCTGCGGCGCGGAATGCGCCAAGCACCAGGCGGCTCACTGCAAAGCTTGTGCAGAGGCTTGCCGCCGCTGTGCGGAAGCCTGTCGCAAGATGGCGCAGGCTTAGGAGATGAGGCCCACGACGGCGCAACCCTTCGCGCCGCATCCCTTCACGCCACAAGCGTGGCTAAACAGTCAGGCTCGGGGAGGGTGTTCGTGGGGGGCAGCATGTCCGCACTTGAGAGTTCTGCCCGCGCGCGCTGTGGTCGCAAGCTTGATGGGCGGCGGAGGAGGTGGCTTGCCGTTGCCGCTGCCGCTGCAGCTACCGCATTGGCGCTGCTGGCGGGTTGCTCGGCGCATTTCGAGCAACGCGACATGCCAGCGATGCTCCGCCGCGGCTACAACGCAGAGTTCTTCTCGCGCCATGACATGCCCTACCGGGCGCAGGCGGCCATTCACATCGCGCACGGTGTTCAGCACGACCTTCTCCAGCTGAAGCCGCTCGCCGAGCACGAGCGCGTCGATGCGGAGAGCGACGCCCGGTACCTTGCGGACTTCTATGATCCCCCTCGCATCGGTCCAAAAATGATGCCCTTTGGACCTCACACGGGCCAAGGGATATGGCGTCTCTACCAGGCGATCGATTGGACCCATGAACACCACGATCAGACCTACGACATCCTCGCAGACGCCGACATCGCCTGGGCTGACAAGGCTCAGGTGACCCGAGCTTCGGTGGAGTGGTATCTCGACAAACTGCGCGAGACTGCGCGCAGCCCGGCTCCGCTCGACGTGACCCTCCGGCGGGCAGGCGTGATGATGAAGCCGTATGCAACGGTCTTCCGAAACAACTATCCCCGGTCGGCAAAGTACTTTTTCTTCGCGCATTGGTGGCACCCAGCCATCTACGAAGCGATGATGATCGCCGGCAACGGTCGCGAACAAGACGAAGCGGTCAATGCGACGCATGCGTTGAGCGAGGCGATCCTGAAGGACCGACCCGAGCGCATGTTGCTCTCGAGAGAGATGATGCCCCGCTACGCTCGGATGTCGCCCGAGTCAGCAAACATCTTCGACAACCTGCACATGCTGCACGGCATCGCCTACGACATCCTCGCGTACGAAGCCTGGACGATCGACGAAAAGCGCGCGGAGCTCTATCGCGTGATCGACGCTATGAGCGAGCATCCCGGTGACCGCGAGCTTTCGCGCCGTTTTCCCGAGCCTTATCTAGACGTCGACCCGCGCTGTTACGAGCCGTGGATGCGCGGCATGGATGGGGAGATGAGCCGCATCATGCGCGAGATGCTTGAGGAGATGTGGCCGATGATGAGCCCCGACGGCGCTCATGAGCTTCCACCAGCAGTAGCCGAGCAGCTCCGCATGAAGATGACTCCGGGCATGCAGCCGGGCGAAGTACCGGGCAGCTTGCACGACGCGCTGATGAAGGTCGTTCCGAACATGAAAATGAACTCGGAGTCGATGAAGCCCGGTGCATCGGACCCCAAGATGATGGAGATGATGCTCGATGGCTGGCGCAAGCATTGATGGCTCTGAACTTTGTAGCGGCGTGGCAGACGCCAAGCGCGACCCATCGTTTGATCATCGAATCCTTGTTTCGCCAGCGCCTGACGTTGCGGGTGACGAGTCTGATCGAAACCATCATATTCTCGATGGCGTTGGTCGTGGCGAGCGAGCGCGTCAACGTGACCGGTAGGCCGAGCTTGAGGACGGTGAGCGTCTCGTCGAGGCCCTCCCGGATAACCGCTGCGGCGTCGGGTTCGCCGTTGTTCTCGAGCCACGAGACCAGGGCTTGAGCGTCTTCTTGGCCGTGTCGTAAGAACGCGCCCTGTATGCCTGGGTCAACATACTTTAAGCTCCCCAAAAGATGGAAGCGATTGGAAACTTAGCGGGAGGTGTCGCGCACGATTTTAACAATCTGCTCTCGGTCATTCACCAGCAAGGAAAAAGGTAAGGGTACCGGGCTGGGGCTCTCCACGGTGTACGGCATCATCAATCAGAGCGGCGGTCATATCGCGGTCGAAAGCGAGCCCGGCCGCGGTAGTACCTTCAAGGTATACCTACCACTCACTGACCGCATCGGCAGACCTTCGCTGCAGCCGCGACCGATGGCCGTCAGCTTGCGCGGCAACGAAACCATCCTGCTCGTCGAAGACGACGACGCTGTGCGCAGCACCATGCGGCTGATTCTGCATCGACAGGGCTATCACATCGTCGAAGTAGCCAATGGCGGCGACGCACTATTGCTCAGCGAGCACTACGACGGGCCCATTCACATGTTGCTCACCGATGTGGTCATGCCACGTATGAACGGACGGCAACTGGCAGAGCGTCTCTTGCAGCTTCGGCCGCGACTGAAGTGCTTTACGCAACGCTCCGCCTAGGCGTGAAACTTCCCGCTAAGTCCGGCATTCCGGACGCCTCAGTGAGGCCAGAACGCATGTGACCCCTGGGGCGGCGCGCTTTCCATGTCCGTCCGATTGCGGGCAGTTTGCAGCGCTGTGGCCAGGCTCGTGGCGAGGGCATGGCGAGGAGGTGGCATTTGCCTGCTTGGCGCCCAACTTGCACGAGGGCTGGCAGTCGCAACAACGGCTCAGCGGGTCACACATCCCAAACAGGGTCAGTGATCGGCTCTGGGGCACGTGGAATGCAGCGTGAGGGGAGAGGGAGCATGGGGAGCAGCAACGGTACCAGTCAACCGGATACGGCACGCAAGAGCGAGACGCAGCGCGACGAATCGCGCGGTGCTGGCATCACGCCGTATCCAGGCATCGTGAAAGTGATCGAAGTGCTGGCGGAGTCTTCGCGCAGCTGGGAGGACTCTGCCCAGAATGCACTGGCCGAGGTGGAGACTTCGATCAGGAACGTCAGGTCCCTGTACGTGAAGGATATGCAAGCCATCGTGGAGCAGGGGCAAATAGTAAGGTGGCGCCTGAACGCCAAGATCTCGTTTGCGGTGGACAGCCACGAGCCAGCGAGTCGAGGTACTGAAGGCGGCAAGCAGAGTCGATCGTCTAAAACGCAACCACAGGGAGGCCGAGTCATGGAGCGAATGGAAGAAGGCAGGCGTCAGTTCCGAGAAGACCAAGAAGGTCGCGAGCGCCACGAAAGCCAAGAGGAAGGTCGTCACAGGGGGCAGGGGTATCGCAGCTCCGAAGATGAGAGCCGTCGTAGCCAGGGCGCTGAAGGGTGGGAGCATCAGGGCGAGCAGGGCCGCAACCAGAACATGGGATGGCGGCATGCCGGTGAAGGCCAGCGCGGACAGGAGCGCTACGGGGAGGAATCATCCAGCCGCTATCAAAGCGGTGGGTATGGTGGTGGTTACCAATCCGGTCAACGCGAGCCAAACCGTCAGGGAGAGTATGGTGGTGGCGAACAAATGAGTCGCGGTGGCCAGTACAGCGGTGGCCAGTACAGCGGTGGCCAATACAGCGGTGGCCAGTACGGCGGTGGTCAAGCTTCGCGCGGCGGGCAGTACGGCTCGAGCTCACAGTTTGGCGGTCAGGATACCGGTGGTCAGTACGTCGGACGGCAATACCGCAGTGGACAAATCGGCGGGGCGCAGTTCACGGGCGGCGGCCAGTATGCAGGCGGCGGCCAACAGTCTGGCGGTCAGTATGGTCAACAGTCCGGCGGTCAGTATGGCGGCAGTCAGTATGGTGGCGGTCAGTACGGCAATCAGCAGGGCCCCGGCCGGCACGTGGGCGGCGGGCAGTTTGGCGAAGGTGGCCAGTACGGCATCGAGCAGCACTCGCACTTCGCAGAGCCAGGCTTCGCTCAGCGCTCTGGATATCAGGGCGAAGGCCAAGGTTATGGCCATAACCAGGGTGAGGGACTAGGCCGGCAGCTCCAGGAGTTTGGTGGCGCCATGGCAGGCCGCGTGCGTCGCATGTTCAAGGGGCCTAAGGGATACAAGCGCTCCGATGACCGCATCCGTGAAGACGTCTGTGATGTTCTCTCGCAGGTCGAAGAGATCGATCCCAGCGACATCGAGGTGAGCGTGTCGAGCGGTGAGGTGACGCTCACTGGCAGCGTGCCCGAGCGTGCGATGAAATGGCAGGCCGAGCACATCGTCGACAACGTAAGTGGTGTCACGGACATCAACAACCAACTGCGCGTGAAGCGCTCGGACGGCTCGTCGACGGGCGCAAGCGGTCAGCAAAGCAGCACGGGGATGAGCGCGTCATCTGCGCAAGGCAGCAAGGGCCCGACTGCTCGCAGCTGAACACGACCAAACATTGGACCGCCCTGCAGTGCTGCATGTGATCAGCACGCGCAGGGCGTTGCTACATCTCGCTCCATCCCGAAGGCGGCGTGCACGATTAACTGACCTGCCTCGCGGGGGACAGGGTGTTGCGCGCTTGTTGGTCGATTGTGCGAGGCTCCGAATGGCGCACGGAGACCGGCGTGATCCCGCCGGGCTCCGTGCGCCCGATTTCTCGACCTATCCCGCAGTAGCCGCATTGCCAGGCCGGCGCGGCGCGGTAGTGGTGACTAAGCTTAGCCCGCCCGTGTAACGAGCCCATTGAGCATGCGGTCTACCAACCCCATGTCGATGGGTTTGGTCATATGCGTGTTGAAGCCCGCTGACAACGCCTGCAAGCGCGCGCTTTCGCTTCCATATCCGCTCATCGTCACCAGCCACATGGCGTGTCTGCCCGCCGCGCGGACCTGGCGCGCCACTTCGCAACCGTCCATGTCGGGCAGACCGAGATCTATGATCGCGACGTCTGGACTTTCGGCGAGGATGAGCGCGAGTCCATCGATCCCATTGCGCGCCTCGTGCACGTGGTGTCCGGCCCGCTCGAGTATCTCGCGAAACACCTCTCGCATGTCGTCGTCATCATCGATGAGCACGATGGAGCGCGCTACGCCGGACGTCGACATGCCCTTGCTGCGCATCGTCCCGTCGCGAGGTGGGGAAGACGGATGTTCAAGCGGGAGCTTGGCGACGCAGTCAATTCCTTCGTTCGACGTGTACGTGACACTATCCAGATAGGCCGACAATTCATCTACGCACTTGCGGGACGCTTCGAGGTCACCGCGTATGGCGTGCTGCTCGAGCGCGGCACCGATCTCCGTAATGGCCTGGAATCCGAAGCTGGCACCCGAGCCATGCATCGAGTGCCCAAGAGTCTTGAGCGTCTCAAACTCGCCCCGCGCCAAAGCTTGCAGCAAGGTCATTACATCCTTCCGGCGGTTCTGCAGATACTTGGGAACTCGCGCAGCAATCGCAGGATGCGCAAGCAGCAGGCTCGGGGACTTACGCTTACTCTCCTCTTTCGGGGCGGTCTGCCGGACCATCGAACGATCCGCGATCGCACGCAGCAGGACTTCCTGCTTGATAGGTTTAGTTAGAAAAGCCGTGCAACCCGCGGCCATACACTTTTCTCGATCGCCCTTCAGCGCCGAGGCGGTGAGCGCAATGATCGGCGTGGGCGCTCGATCGTTCGCTCGTTCCCAGGCGCGGATCTTACGCGTTGCCGTCAGGCCATCCATGACTGGCATTTGTCGGTCCATGAGCACGAGGTCGTAGTGTCCTGCTGCAAACATCTCGCAGGCGATGGCACCTGTCTCTGCGATCTCAACTTGGTAGGGCGTGTCCGCGAGATAGGCCATCGCGATCGTGCAGTTGTCAGGAGAGTCCTCCGCCAGAAGGATGCGGAGCGCTGGCAGGGTCTGCTCTAGCTCCGAGCCACTCGGTGCAGTGGTGCGCAACGTGGCGCCGGTCCAGATCTCGAACGGAACCACCAACGAGAACACACTGCCTTTTTCGAGGACGCTTTCGACCCAGATCCGTCCGCCCATCGCCTCCACCAAGCGTTTCGAAATAGTAAGGCCAAGCCCAGAGCCCCCGAAGCGACGCGTCGTCGAAGAGTCAGCTTGCGTGAATCGCTCAAACACCCGGCCTAGGTTCCCGGTGGCGATGCCGATGCCCGTGTCCGAGATAGTAAAGCGTAACCCGGTCGGAATGGACGAGTCCCCATCCAAGGTGACGCGCACGGATACTTCACCCGATTCGGTGAATTTGATCGCGTTACCCGCCAGGTTCAGCAGCACTTGCTGCAGATCCCGGAGGGGTCGGTAGTCATCAGCGCGTCGATGTTAGATTCGATAAGCGAGCGCGTATAGAACTGCTGGTCGCGCAAGCGCTGGTCGAGCTTCTTCTGCTCGGCTTCGACCAGCTTGCGTGTGGTGTTGTCTGTGCCGATCAACAGGTAACCGATGATCGTGTCCTGCGCGTCGCGGAGCGCCGTGACGGATACCAACGCGGGAAAGCGGCTGCCGTCCTTACGGATATAGGTCAGCTCATAGATGTCCTCGATCCCGCGCGAGGCCTTGAACACGAGAGCATCGAAGCCGGGCGTGATCGGTGTACCGAGCTCGACGCTCAGCGCTTTGGCGCGCGCGATAAGCTCCGTGGGATCGGAAATGTCTGCGGGCGTGATCTTGTTCATCACCTCCGCGGCCGTGTATCCGAGCATCCGCTCGGCGCCGACGTTGAAGATCTGCCTGACGCCCTTTGCGTCCGTGGCGATACTCGAAAAATTCGCGCTATTGAAGATCGCGCTCTGCAGAGCGCCCGGCTTGAGCAACGCCTCTTCGGCTTGCTTGCGAGCGGTGATGTCGAAGCGTACGGCGATGTACTTGACGGGCTTGCCGCGCTCGTCGAGCACGGGGGCTATCGTAGTGTCTACCCAGTAAAGGGAACCATCTTTGGCGCGGTTGTGCAGGTCATTGCGCCATACCTTGCCATTTGCAATGGTGCGCCATAAGTCCTGGATAAACTCCTTGGTGTGCAGTCCGGAGTTAAGCAAACGGTGGTCCTGGCCGATCAGCTCCTCGCGTGAGTACTTGGAGATGCGTACGAAGTTGTCGTTGACGTGTTCGATCTTTCCAGTCACGTCGGTCACGGCGATGATGGCGGCTTCGGAGACCGCACCTTGAATCGCGGCGAGCTCCGCAGCGGCCGCCACCGCCGCGATGATTTGCTCGTCCTCGGCCAACTTGCGCGCCGTGTTGTCCGTGCCGATCAGCAAATAGCCAATGACGGCGGCCTGCGCGTCGCGCAATGCCGTGACGGACACCACAGCGGGAAATCGCGTCCCATCCTTGCGGACATAGGTCAGCTCGTAGATGTCCTCGATGCCGCGCGATGCCTTGAAGCCCAAGGCTTCCAAACCCGGCGTGATCAGAATCCCGAGCTCCCCGCTCAGCGCTTTGGCGTGCGCGATGACTTCCTGGGGATCGGACATGCCTTCCGGCGTAATCTTGTTGATAACCTCGGCGGCTGTGTAGCCAAGCATCCGCTCGGCGCCGACGTTGAAGATCTGAATAACCCCATTCAGGTCGGTCGCAATGCTCGAGAAGCTCGCGCTGTTGAAGATCGCGCTTTGGAGCGCCCGCGTCCTGAGCTGCGCCGTGTCTTCGTAGCCCGTACTGCTCAACATAACGCAAGCCTGAGCGCGCTGAGATACGAGCGGCGCGTGAGGCGAACCTGCCGCAGCCGATACCTTACTATTTGGTTGCAAGCGCCAGGTCTCTCGCTTCGGTCGGGGTATAGCTTCGCTACGCCACGCTGGATCCCGCAGCACTGCGCGACCCACGACTTGGTGATTCTACTGCTAGACATTTAAAGTAGAACTAGCATGGTTCACCTCCGCAGGATGTGAATACTGTCGCCTCACGTGGCGCTGTGTGCCCATCGGGCCTAGGTAAGCAACTAGTCGGCGGGTTAAACGAGGCAGAAAGTGCGAGCGAGTACGGCAGTTGGGGGGTGAACGCGATGACGATACAAAAGGCCCGCCCGGGCGTGTACGCATCACGTCGTCCCAGATCGCCGCGCGTTGCGAGGCGACGCACGAGATGATGCAGGAGTCGTGCGGCCAGCCGGCCTACCACCTGTCCTACGGCCAAGCAGGCCAAAATTCCCAGCCATTGCCAGACGAGTAGCCCGGCAAGCTGCCGCTGAAACAGGAAGTCGAGCGGTGAGGTATGGAAGCTTCTAGCGCGGTGCCAACCGCGGCTCAAGCTTCAAGCCGCGGATGAGCCCCCAGGCTGCGCTGCCGTCACGCAGACAAACGCTCAGGGTTCGCTACGACCGCCCTGACCTTGCTGCCCGCCCCGCTGGCCCTCGCTTGCGCCGTGACCTTGCTGGCCTTCGCGCTGTCCCTGCTGGTCTTGCTGACCCTGGCCGGGGCGGCCCTGCTGGTCTTGCTGACCCTGCTGACCCTGACCAGGACGCTGCGCTTGACCGCCCTGCTGTTGACCCTTTTGTCCGCCTTGCTCCTGCTGCGCTGACTTCTGGCCGGACTGCGCGTTCTTCTGATTGGACTGCGCGTTGTCGTATTCTTTGTTCGCCATGATGAGCTCCTTTGAAGCAATCGTTGCCCGCGCTGTGCAGCCGAACCAGATCACAGGTATCCCATACTGGCAGGGAGGCTCGGCTTTACCATGTGTGCGCTCGCCAGCTTTCCGAGGTCTGCAGACGGTAAGCTTTCGGCGTGACCCATTCTGCGGGAGATCAGCGTTCGCAAGAAGGCGGAAAGCCGCTCTGCTGGAGGCGGCTGCCGAAGAATCGTATGATCGGAACTCTATTTGCCTGGTGAGTTGGATGGTTATGCGGTGGCGCGAACCCTTTTGCCTTCCGTCGCTCGTTCCCGCGCCATGGCTCGCGAGGCGCACCTCGCACCCGCGCTCGGCATCTTATGTGCAGAGCATTCTTAGATCCGCTCCAAGGCGAGCGCAGGAGGCAATGATGAACCGGGCTAGTCTTCAAGATCCAAAACACGCAGGTGAGAATCCCCCCTTTGCCAGGCAAGAGCAGGCCTTTCCCGGCATCGAGGCGCGTATGGATCCGCAGCCCGATTACGGCATCGACTCGTATAAGGGGCATGGCCGGCTGAAGGATCGCGTGGCTGTGATCACCGGGGGCGACAGCGGGATCGGACGTGCGGTCGCCTTGGCCTTCGCCCGGGAGGGCGCCGATGTGGCAATTGCCCATGTAACAGGCGAAGAAGGCGATGCGGCCGAAACCGGACGCATCGTCGAAGAGGCCGGGCGCACCGCATTGAGCATGGCCGTCGATCTGGCGAATGAAGACGACTGCAGGGCCTTGATCGAGCGCGCCGCGGAACGCTTCGGCCACATCGATATCTTGGTCAACAACGCGGCTAAACAGGGTAAGGCGCTGGAACGCTTCGAAGACCTGTGCGCATCGCGCGTGGAGCGGACGTTCAAAGTTAACATTATCAGTATGTTCCACTTAGTGAGGCATGCGCTGCCCCACATGAGGCCAGGCGCATCGATCATCAATGTAGCCTCCATCCAGGCTTACAATCCTTCGCCCGAGATCCTCGACTACGCGGCCACCAAAGGCGCGATCGTGACCTTCAGCCAGGGGCTCGCCCAGGGCCTCATCGATCGAGGCATTCGCGTCAATGCCGTCGCCCCGGGCCCCGTTTGGACGCCGCTCGTCGTTCAGTCATTTGGTAAAGCAAAGAACGCAACCTTCGGCCAGGACTCGCCGATGGGACGTCCTGCACAGCCCGCAGAGCTCGCCCCCTCTTTCGTATTCCTCGCCTCGGATGAGTCGAGCTACGTGAAGGGCGAGGTGCTGGGAGTGACAGGCGGCAAGCCGTTGGCGTGACACGGTGCTGGTCCAATCTGCCCTCCTATGCGCATGCCCTCATATCCGCCCTTCGGCCGTTCCTGCTCGTGTCAAACCCTGTATGATTCCGACGCCGTAGAACGTGAGCGCTGGCAGCCCTAGCGTGCGCCTGAGTGGCATGCCTTACGTCACGTTATCAACGGCACCCTCGACGCCTGCATGCTTCGCACAATGAGCACAGCAGAAAATCTCACGATGACCCTCAATGCCGTGCCCCAAGATCCGGCAGCCGCAGTGCGCGCAGGTGGGCGCAAGCTTGTGGACTGCGCATTCGAACGAGTCGAATGTATAGGCGGTTCCAGCCATGGTGACCTGGAATGCCTTGTCGTAGGTGTTCCCGCACGAATCGCATTTGTTCATCGTCATCCTACAGCCCGGCTCGCACTGATTTCGCCTGTGCGCTAGCAACACCAAGTGATTTTGTCCTGAGAATCATAGTATCGCCCCGTTCTGAGTATGGTCGGCCGCGTTCGCGTTCGCGTTCGCGTTCGCGCGAGCAGCAAGTTGCGAGCCAACCGTTGAGCGTTCGCCGCGAGGTGCGTGGTGAGCGGTGATATTGCAGCCCCGGGGCGGGTTTACATCGTCCCACCTGGCGACCAGTCGGGTCCATGCCACTTCGGTATGCCTGGCTCACGCAAAACTCGACGTGACGCGACGCCCCGCTGAGGCGGTCTCGCGCCACGGACTTATACAGGAGGGATGTCAAATATTGCTTAGCCATGCTGCCGCGACGAGCCTCTAGAAGACGGCAACAACGTGCGGATGAAGGGTACGTCACGTCCGTCGAGGCGGTCAGGATCGAAAGGCACGCCAGACCCCTGTTCTAATGCGCAAAGTAGTCAGTTTAATTGCCTATATAGTCATGCACATGGACGATTGCTGGTACTCGACGATCATCGGGCTCGCTCACGGCACCCGTTCTTGGCAATCGTACAATGAATGTGGTGCCCGCTTCTGCCTTGGATACGACATGGATGGCGCCGTGGTCCACAAGATTGACCAGCACCTTGAGCTGGCGGGTCGAAGTTGGGGCGGTACTTGAGCGTCGAAAGGGTGGTACCGGCCTGGGACTCGCCGTGTGCCAGGGAATCATACGTGCCCACGGCGGTACGATTGCCGCCACTACGCGTCATGGTGGCGGCAGCGAGTTAGTGGTCACGCGACCGGTTCGAGCGTCCCAGGTTGCCTAGTCATAAGCTTGTCTACATCCTTCATCCAGAAAGTAGGCGTGTACCATGACGTCGATAAGCAAAGTACTGCAGGTTTCACTGGTGGGCGCGTCGCTTGCGCTGGGATGTCACATGGGCAACCGTGCGACCAAGCCGGTAGGCGCCGGCGAAGAAGCCATGCCGCCTTTGGAAGGGAGCGAAGCGGACCTAAGCTCTCCGTCCACGCGTGCACCGGGGCTGAAGGTAGCCTTCCCTGGAGGGGGCGAAGCACCGCATGGTGCGGGCGATCCCGGAACGGGACCGGTACCCGCAACTTCAAGCGGTGGTGCCGACGGCGGCGCCGGCTCACCCGAGAAGCCTTCGATCGACGAGTGACTCCCGCCACGCAAGCCCCCGGCAAGCCGTCGGACCAACCTGACTGCATGAGCTAGGGTGTTAGCTCAGGCGCGCCTTCAACGGTCCCCTTACGAACCTGTCTCCTACGCCACACCGCGTAAGCCGCAGGCAACACGAGCAGGGTGAGGAACAAGCACGACACCAAGCCACCCACCACGGGAGCGGCGATTCGCGCGGACACGTCTGCTCCAGGACCTGCCTCCCAGAGCAAAGGCATGAGGCCAAGAACCGTGCTCAACACCGACATCACGATCGGGCGTACACGCGATACCGCGCCCTCGATCACCGCTTGATTCACCTCACTCAGACTCAACGCGCCCTGCTCTTGCTGACGGAGACCTAGCGCCTGGTCGAGAAACTCCACCATCAGGATGCCCGTCTCGGATGCGGTTCCTATCACCGCGATGAGCCCTACCCAGACGGCGGTCGATACATTGTAGCCCTGCAGGTGGAGCAGCCATACGCTGCCGATCAGCGCAAACGGTAAGCTCGTGAGCACCAAGCCCGTTTGCGCCCAGCCGCGCATGCCGCGGCGCAGCAGGAAGATCACGAGCAACAGCGTAAGCGGCACGACCCAGGCGATGCGCGCCTGCATCTCTTCCATGAATTCGTACTGACCTGTCCACTGCAATCGGTAGCCGGGCGGCAGCGTGACCTCGCGGGCCACGAGTTTCTTTGCATCGCTTACCCAGCCACCGAGATCTCGCTTGGACGAATCAATGTCGGCGAACACATAGCCCACGAGCACGCCGTCCTCGTCCTTGATCATGGGTGGGCCCGTGACGACTCGTACATCGGCGATAGCGCCGAGCGGAACTGCCGAACCTGACTGTCGGAAGCGCTCACTGGAATCTGCGCCGGAGCTGGGGGACGCACCCATGGCGGACTGGCTTGGCTGTCCTGACCCTGTTGACTTACCTCCCCCGCCGCCCATGCCGCCCATGCCACCCGAGCTCGCACCTACACCCATCGCTGATGCTGTGCTCGCAGAGGCGCCCGCGCCTGAGCCTCCGCTCTCGGGCTCAGCAACGGCCTCCGAGGCTGCTACGGGCACGAGAATGCGCCGAAGTGCGGCGGGATCTGCTCGGTAGTCCGAGGCATAGCGAAGATTGATCGAGAAGCGCGAGCGGCCCGCGATCACGGTCGACACCTCCATGCCGCCCACCGCTGCTTCGATCACGTCGTGCACATCACGAACAGTAAGGCCGTAGCGGGCGATGGCTTCGCGGTCAGGGATGACGTCGATGTACTCGCGACCGGTCTGACGTTCCGCGAATGTGCTGCGCGTGCCGGGCACGTCGCGCAGCATGCCTTCGAGCACGACCGAAATACGCTCGATTTCGGCCAAATTCTCGCCAAAGACCTTGATGCCCA
>JBBSJC010000107.1:0-17616 GCA_038257655.1 Polyangiales bacterium
AAAACCGCCCCTCCCGCCCGACATCGACTGATCACCTACTTCTGGGGACCTGTACTAAGGGCGCCTGTCCCGGGCGCTAAGGCTTCGTCACCGCCGTCGTCGCGCAGAGCTTGCGCAGATGTTTGCCAAAATGGCTGCTGGCCGGCAGTTGCTCCTCGATCAGCTGCAGTTGCGCATCCGTTGGCCCCGCTTCGGCCGCTTCCCACATCTCTTCGAAAATCGAGCGGGTGGCGCCGACGGCCAGCGACGGAAAGGCGCCGTCTTCCACCTCTCCGGTGCCCACGATGAGAAAGCGTTCCCACAGCATCCGCATCGCATGGGTCCAGGTGCGCTCATTGTGGCGACCGGATAAGCCGGCTTCCTGTCGCAGTGCCTTACTCGACTGAGGTGAATCCTCTTCGAGTAGCTTCAGTAGCTCCCGCGCTTCCTGGGAGAGCAAGCTCGTATGGTTGACGCTCGTAGGACCCGTGCTCGTATCGAAACCATTCGCTCGCGTGAGCGCGAGCAGCGCTGCAAACAACGAGTGCGAGAAGAAGACAGCGCGCCCCTTGTACCACTTGCCGTAGACCACCGCGCGCGAGCGGGCGAGACGTTCGCGCATGTGCCACAGGTTTACCACGCGCGGGTCAGCGCCCTGATCCCACGCCCAGCGCATCTCCACCTCGGGATAAAACACGCTCCATAACGAGGGCGGCTGCGCGCGGTTGGCGATCGGATACACAAGTAGGGCGCCATGCTGCGCCAGTGCGGCAACAGCCGATTTTTCGCTGGGTTCGTTGCGAGCTTTGCGCGCGGCCACGCTGCAGCTTAGCCCAGATGGGAGTGACCGCGGGTGCTCTAGCTCTGCATCGAACGCACCCATGTCAGAAGCTCGGCCACTTGACGATGCGTGCTGAAGAGTTGAGTGCGCATGTGCAAGATCACCTCGACGCCTGCCCAGTTCACCTCCAGCTCGTGCACGAGGGTATGAACCACGCGGGCAAGCTCCAGGTGCTCGGATGACAAGGCTTGTTCCTCTTCTGGGAGCAGCCCAGAGTTGCGCAACAGCCGGTAGAGCTCTTCGTCGCCCTGCAAGAGGGCAAGCAGGCTCTGCTCTCGGATATGCCGGCTCATAGTGCAATCCCCTCGCGTGGTGCGTGACTGTAAAGCTTACTGGCGTTTTTCAGCGCCTCAGCCAGCTCCGGATTTTCCTGATCGGGTACAACGATCGACAGCTCCACGTACAAATCGCCGGCGTCTTTGCCGCGTTTCACACCCTTACCACGCAGTCGCAGCTTGGCTCCCGATTGGCTGCCCGCAGAAATTTTCATCTGCACAGGCCCATCCAAGGTAGGGACTTGGATCGAGCCGCCGAGATAGGCTTCTTCGATCGTGATCGGTAGCTTCAAGTGCAGGTCCAGGCCGTCGCGTTTGAAATGCGGGTGGGGACGCACGTGGGTGCGAATCAGTAGATCTCCTGGCGGGCCCTCGAACATGCCGGGACCTCCTTTACCGCGCACGCGCAGCTCCGAGCCATCGTCCGCGCCGGCTGGGATGCGTACCTGCACGGTCTCTTCGGACTGCAAGATGCCTGCACCTTGGCAAGCCTCGCAAGCAGGGCGAACCTTACCATCGCCTCCGCAACTGTTGCAGGCTCGCACCATGCGCATGGGGCCGCGTACCACCTGCTGCTTGCCGCTGCCCTGACAGACCGTGCAGGTCGTCGGACTGGAGCCCGGCTCTTCGCCCGAACCTGTGCACGTCGGACAGGTGACACGCGCAGGGACGCGCACTTCGAGCAACGTACCGCGCAGGGCGGTCACGAAGTCGAGCTCAACGCTCGCCGCGATATCTTCACCCGCCATCGCCCAGCCGCGTCGATTGGGCGCCGCCCCGCCAAACAGGTCCCCCAAATCGAACTCGACCGGCCCCTCCTGGGCGTGTCCTGCCGCCGTGCGTCCCTCGGACCATTGGCGATAGGCGCGCGCCTGTTCGGGCTCAAAGCCCCCGCGCAGGCCCTCGGTGCCAAACTCATCGTACAGCTTGCGCTTTTCCGGATTGGACAGGACGTCATAGGCAGCTGAGATCTGCTTGAAGGTCTCTTCGGCTTCGTTGTTGCCCGGGTTCACGTCCGGATGATGTTTGCGCGCAAGCTTCCGATACGCGGAGCGGATGTCCGTCTCGGCAGCCGTTTGTTCCACACCAAGAACAGCATAAAAATTTGCGTCGTTCGCCATAGGTCCCGAGCAATATAAGCTTCTAGTCAGAAAGCGCGCCGTGATTCGTGGCCTTGTGGTGTTTCAAACTGACGAAGCCGCGCGACAAGAGCCTGGCGTAGTTCGTCGTTGCGAAACGGTTTTGGTCAACGGGGCGACGACGATACTTTCCAAGAACTCACTGGCGCGGTCCGTAAACGTGCCGCCCGTCATGAAGACAAAACGCGCGGCCTGTTCTGGGCGCTTCCGCATAAGCTCGGCATACAGGTCCATGCCAGTAAGCTCGGGCATCATCAGATCGCATAACACCACCTCAAATAGCTGCGGTTCGAGCATCCGATCGAGCGCGGCGCGCGAGCTCGAGAACGTGGTGGCATAATCGTCCTGCAGCATATTTCGCAACAGCTCGCACATCATCGTTTCATCGTCGACGACCAGTACCGATGCGCGGCGTTCGACAGGGAGGGGCTTCACGGCCTGGGGCGCGCGGCTGTCGACGGTTGCGCGCTCGCGGCTGGGTAGCGTGACCGAAAAGCGCGAGCCGCGTCCGGGTGAGCTGTCGACGCTGATGCTGCCACCCATGTTGGATATATACCAACTCCGCAGCTAACAGCAGAGTTGACCGTGCAGCTTATTGCGTCCGATGCGCGTCTGCAGCTCGTGGATACTGTATTGAGCTAAGCACGCAGCGCAAAACCACCCATTGTCCATTTTGAAATAGGGTCGTCTGTGGATGGTGACATGACAGGCGCTGCAGCGGCAGATGGTGCTCGCGCTGGCGTGGTGTTCAGAGGAGTTGATCATGACGAGGTTCCTTGCGTGCTTTGCTGTGTGCTTGGCAACTCCTGCTTTTGCTCTGATCCATGTGTGCGTCCTCCGAGCCCCCGGGTTCATGCGAGCCCCCACGGGCTCCTTCGGCCGGCGGGAGGCAGAACGTAATCAATATAAACTAACGTGCCAACTCAAACTTGCGTCGGGTAGTCGCGTATTCGCACAGCTCGCCGCACTCAGTATGCGGGCATGCGGCGTCGATGGGTTTTCGGCAGATCCGACGTCATTTTATGCACTGTCCTCGTTTTGGCATCCTGTCGATAAAGTCTTCGAGAAAGTGGCCTTGAGGACGCAGGCAGGCGAGGGTGTAGATGTCGCGATCACGCCCGTTTAGGCTATCAATCCGCATGCGCTAGAGGTAGGCTTCTCCAGTCGAGTCCAACTCATTTTTCGGTGGGGCTCGGTACCGGGGGGGGGCACGGATGTCGCGGGCGCACAATCAGGGTTATCGCATCGTATGTGGAGTCGACTTTGCCAGCGCTTCGGGGGAGGCGGTGCGTGAGGCCCACAGATTATCTAGACGAGTAGCGTCGAGTGAGCTGCACTTTGTGCACGCTCTCGATGCACCTCAGGCGCGCTCGGAGTCGATCGCGTCACAACGCGCCTCGGAGAGCGCCATCTCGAGGCTTCAAGACTACGTGCGGAGCGTGCTGTTCGACGTGAACGTATCGTTGAACGATCTTCGCGCCGTCTTCCACGTGCGGCAGGAGGACCCGCAAAGTGCGCTTTCGCGCGTCGCCCACGAGGAGCAGGCCGACGTGATCATCGTGGGAGCCAGCACGGGCGGCCGTCTTTCGCAGCTGTGGCGCCGCTGGGGGGTGCGTAGCTTTATGCAGCGTGCACCCGTACCCGTGCTCGTCGCCCACGAGCGCAAGCAAGAAGTGGAGACGGTATCTGAAGTGCTGCGTCATGATGGCAGCGGGGTCTACTCCGTGGTGGGAGGCCGTTGCATCAGCACAGCAGCGAGCGCTCGCTCAATGGAAAGTGATTCCGCCTCGAGCTTGCATCGCATGTACGAAGCCCGCGCTTCGCAACCTCCCATAAGCTGCTCGCCAAGCGCAGAAGCAAGCTCACAAGATCGAAGGGCAGAGCTAGGCAGCTGAGCAGCGTGGTCGCAGCGCTTGCTCCGATCTGCAGCGCACCTTGTTCACCGGAAATGATGCGAACGCCCCGCAACCCCAGCGCGTGTTCCATGGTCGATCCTGCTGAAGAGATGACGCAGCGGCTGTGCAGCTGTCATGCCACGGGGCGCGCTGCGGCTGATTGGAATGTGTCAGACTCGCGCGCCGTCTCAGTGACATCGTCGGAAAATGCCCCACGGACGTACCGTAGGAGACAACGGCGGGGCCGCGTCCCACCGATAAGGTTTCGGTCGCAGGGATTGACGAAAAGGGGCCTGACGAGTCTTACCCCGTTGTGCGGCATGACCTCTGCATAGGCGGCAGCCCGGAGGTGAATGCCGTGGTCCACCATGCTGAAGATTGGAGTCGCTATCGTCGCGCAGCGCAGCAAGCTCCGCTCTTGACCGCAGAGCATGAGCGTATGCTGCTTCGCTCTGCGCAAGACGGGAGGCGTTTTGCCGTGGACGAGCTGATCGCAAGCCATATGCGGTTGGTGATCGATGTCGCGTCACGTCACGCGCGACCGGGGCTGGACGCCCATGATCTGATCGGCGAAGGAGTGGTGGGCCTATTGGAAGCGGTGCGGCGTTTCGATCTGTCCCATCAGACGCGCTTCTCGAGTTATGCCGTGTGGTGGGTGCGCGCGTGCGTGCGCCAGTTTGCACTCGCCAATCGGCGCATCGTGGGGATGCCGTCGAGTCGGGGGGCTCGCATCGTGCGCGCGGGTTTGCGTGCGATCGAACGCTCGCTTGCACAACAACTCGAGCGCATACCGTCGCGCGCGGAAATCGCGCAAGCGCTCGGTGTCCGAGAAGCAGACGTCGACGCCGTCGATCGCGCGCTATCGTGTTGGGACATTTCGCTTTCGCAATCCGAACCGGCCGAACCGTGGGACGACCGACCCGGACCGGAAACCATGGTGGGCGACGCGGAGCTCGAGACACTGCGTCAACGTTCGATGCAGCGGGCGCTCGGGATGCTCAGTGCACGGGAGCGCGAGCTCGTGTGCGAACGTCTTTGCGAAGACGATGGCAAGAGCCTCACCGAGCTAGGACACGAGCTTGGTGTATCGCGGCAACGCGCAGGTCAGATCTTGGCCGGCGCGCGCGAAAAGCTGCGCGGTTGTCTTGAACAAGTGGCTTGAACAAGTACCTTGACTAAGTCAACACTCCCTCTGCTCGCGTTGAAGCGTACCCGTGTTCGCTCATTTTGCGGCGCGTAGGGTGCTGCGAAGTTGACGCAGTGCATAAAGAGTATTGACGCATCGCTGGATGAGGATCAGGCTCGCTCCTGAATCACGTTGGGAGGGCGAGTATGAAAAACCTCTTCAGGCACGGGCTCAAACACTTGGTCGCAGGCAGTGCCCAGCGGGCTCGCGGTACACGCGATGCTAAGGTCGTCTCAGTTGCGTCGCTCAAGGGTGGCGTCGGAAAGACCACCACGAGCGTCAACTTAGCGTCAGCTCTTGCGCGCTTTCACCAGCAGCGAGTTCTGTTGATCGATCTCGATCCGCAAGGCCATGTCGGCACGTCGCTCAAGACTCAGATCGCACCCGGTGGCGGCCTGCTCTCGAGCGTGCTCACCGGCGAAGAGCCGGGACACGTGATGGACGTGGCAACCGATACCAGCGTGTACGCGCTGCGTGTCACGCCGCCCGACCCTGGGTTAATCGAAGCGGAGAACCTGCTCAGCGCCAAGATCGGCAAAGAGATGATCCTGCGCGATGCGCTGCAGGTTACCCGATCTTACTATGACGTGATCCTGATCGACTGCCCGCCCAACCTCGGTAACCTTACGGTTAATGCGCTCGTTGCATCGGACTACATGCTCGTGCCCTGTGACCTTTCGCCGCTCGCGGTGCAGGGCGTCGACAGTCTACTCAGGCATGCGCAGCTGGTAGGTGGCAGGCTCAACCCGGCACTCGATCTCCTCGGAGTCGTGATCACCCGCTACGACACGCGCACGCCCTCTCTCAATGAGTCCGTGCTCTCGCAGCTTGAGCAAACCTACGGCGAAGCGCTGCTGAGCGTGCGCGTAGGCGTCAGCACGAGTCTGTCGCGCGCTCAACATGCGGGCGCCGAGATCTTCGAGCACGATCCCAAGTCACGCGGCGCGCTGCATTATCGCGAGTTAGGCGCCGAGGTTGCGCGCCGGCTTGGTGTTATCAACTAGTGTGGGCAGAGCGCGTCGACTACGCGTCAACTACGCGTGAACTACGCGGTAAGCCCGGACGGGAAAGCCGCACCCAAAAGCGGCTGCCATGTCCGAGCTCACTTTCCGCGCCGACGGTCCCGCCGTGGGCTTCGACGATTTCGCGCACGATGAGCAAACCAAGGCCGGTGCCTCCGACGTGCTGTTCTGCGCGTCGATAGCGCTGAAACAGCGTGGGCAACAGGGCGGGCTCAATCCCGCAGCCCGAGTCTTTGATCGACACTTCGATGTAGCCGGGCGCGGTTGCCAGGCTTGCCGCGATGGTGCCGTTCGGGGGCGTGAACTTGATCGCGTTGCTGATCAAGTTCGAAAATACCTGGCTCAGCCGCCCCGCATCGCCGATGACGCGGGCAGCGACGGCGTCGGAGCCTTCGGTCGTGGGGCTGCTCCAGATCTGGCTGCGCGACTCAAGCAGCGGACGATGCTCGTCGATCGTGCGCTCGAGCAGTGTGACGAGGTCGACCTCGGCGCTCTCGATACGAAAGCTTGCGTCTTCCAGGCTCGCGAGCTCGAGGAAGTCGTTGACCATGGACCCGACCCTGATGATCGTCTCTTGGATCTTGTCGATATCGGAAGAGATGAGAGCGGGGTCTGCCTCCTTGCGAGAGCGCATGAGCTCCGTGCGCAGCTGGATTGCGTTCAACGGGTTGCGCAGGTCGTGGGCGATGATCGAGTAAAAATCGAGCCTGCGCTCATCGAGCCGTCGTCGCTCGGTCACGTCGCGCAGTGAGACAATTGCGCCCTTGGACATGCCTTCGGGCAAAGTGCGCAGCAGCGCCGAGTAGCGCCGCCCGTTCACCGTCAAGTCCGGAAGCGGTAGCCGCGAGCTGCGTTCATTGATCAAAGAGCCGGCGACGTCGATACCTCCGATGAGCTCGTCCAGTCGCGTACCTAGCAGCGCTTCGGTGCTCTGGCCGAGTGCGATCGAAGCCTGCTCGTTGGCAAAGCTAAGCCGCCCTTCCGCGTCGAGCACAAGCAGCGGATCGGGAGCGGTCTCCAGTAGTCTGCGGTTGGCAGCCTCGGCTCGCTCCGCGCGCTGCAGTAGCTGCTGGGAGCGCATCAGGGAGCCCACGCGCGCAGACAGCTCTTCGTCGGCGTAGGGCTTGGCGAGGTAGTCGTTGGCGCCGGCGGAAAGGCCCTCGACAATCTGCTGCGTGTCGCGATGGGAAGTGAGCAGCAAAATGCCCAGGCTCTGGGCGCTGGACGCCTGCGAACGCAAAAAGCGACAGACCTCGACGCCGGTGACGCCCGGCATGACCCAGTCGAGCACCATCACCTCCGGCGCCGACTCAGAGGAAAGACGCTCTAACGCATCGGAGCCGTCTTGGAAGACTTCCACTTCGTAGCGTGGGCTCAGGACACGCCTTGCTCGCTCCGCGTCGAGAGGACTGTCATCGACGACCCACACGCGCGGTGATACGCAAGGTGGGACCACGGAAGAGCTCATGGTCTTCGACTTAGGCCTGACGCGGTGCACGGTCAATCGGGCTGTCTGAGTCTGGACACCAGCATGCAGAGGAGCATACTCGCAGCTCGCCTCGGCGAGGTGGCTCGGGGGCTGGAGCGGCGTGATGGATATACTGGTCGTTGACGACAGCAAGGTCATGCGTGACATGATTGTGGCGTGTTTGCGTGGTCTTGATGGGGCGACCTTCACACATGCCGCAAGTGGACTCGAGGCTATCGAACGTTTGTCGTTGACAGGGTTCGATCTGGTGTTTCTTGATCTCAACATGCCGGACATCGGCGGCTTTGAAGTGGTCGAGTTCATCCGCGCACAGGATGCTCTCAAGGACCTGCCGGTCATCGTCGTAACGACGCGCGGCGACGAGACTTCGCGCACGCGCGCGCTGGATGCTGGAGCCTCCAAGTTCATGACCAAGCCCTTCGAACCAGAAGGAATCCTGCGCGAGGTGCGATCGCTGATCGGTGACACGCGTGACGCACGCGGAACAGTAAGCTAAGCGCGCATGGCCGAGCCGCTTGACCGCGCCGAGTTCGTGCAGGGCTACTTAGTCGAGGCTGAGGAGCACCTGGTTTCGGCCACGGCCAACCTGCTGCGCATCGAACAAGCCATCAATAACCACGAGCGTCCACCGCGTGTCGTGCGCGACTTGTTCCGCTCGCTGCATACGCTCAAGGGGCTATCGGCCATGGTGGGCATCGAGCCCATTGTCGAAATCGCCCACGAGATGGAAGCTGTGCTGCGCGTGGCAGATCAGAGCGGCGCACCCCTGTCCAAAGAAGCCGTAGAGCTGTCACTACGCGGCGTGCGCGCGATCGAGCAAAGAGTGAGGGCCTTTTCCAAGAAAAAGCCGGTCGCCGCGGCTTCTCCCAAGTTGCTGGATGCTTTGCGCCTGTTGCGGTTGGCGCCCTCGTCGGCAGAGACCACCCGTGATCAGCTGACAGGCCTGTCACCTGCGCTGCTTGGAAAGCTAGTGCCGGCAGAGCTCGAGCAGCTGCTGCAGGGCATGCAAAGTGGAAAGCGTGGCCTGCGCATCGACTTCTCTCCATCGCCTGAAAACGCAGCGCAGGGTCTCAACATCACGAGCGTGCGTCAGCGCGTGGGCGAGCTTGCAGAGATCATCAAGGTTGTTCCGCAGGCGGTCCCCAAGAGCGAGGCCACGCCGGGCAGTCTGACGTTTGCGCTGCTGGTGCTGAGTGATGCCGAAGATGCGGCGCTAGCCGAAGCGGCCGGAAGCGTGACAAGCGCTCTTGTCCCGCTGGGGATTGCGGCGGCGGAGCCAAAGCCGGCCGGCAATGACGATGCGGCCGCTGATGACGATAAGGAAGCTGAGCTTGATGAAGATGATGCTACCGAGAGCGAAGCGCTGCAGCGCGGCACGATTCGCGTGGACATCTCACGTCTCGACGATGCGCTCGATAAGCTTTCGGCGTTAGTCGTCACGCGTTTTCGCCTGACCCATGCGGTGGCGGGACTGCGACAAAGAGGCGTGGACGTGCGCGAGCTGACGAGTGTGCTTTCCGAGCATAGCCGCGAGCTTCGACATTTACGGACCTCGATCACGCGGGCACGCATGGTGTCGGTCGCGCAGCTGCTCGAGCGGGTGCCGCTGATCGTGCGGGGCATGAGCCGCAGTAGTCACAAACAGGTCTCGCTGCAGCTCGACACCGGCCGCGCCGAGCTCGATAAAGCCGTCGCAGAACGCATCTTTCCAGCGGTTGTGCACCTGGTGCGCAACGCGGTCGATCACGCGATCGAAACGCCAGAAGAACGCCAACGCCAGGGTAAGGCCGCTTACGGTGAAATCATCGTGCGCTGCTTTCAGCACTCTGACAGTCAGCTTGAGCTCAGCATCAGCGATGATGGGCGCGGCATTGATGGGCAGCGCGTTGCAGCCAAGGCCGGCCGCCCACTGCCGGTAGATGATCGCGGCCTGCTCGAGCTCATCACCTTACCTGGCCTGTCGACCCAGGAGCGAGCCACTGAAAACAGCGGGCGCGGTATGGGTATGGACATCGTGAAGCGCATCGCTGTGGGGACCCTCGGCGGCGAGCTGACGATGCGCACCGAGGCGGGGGTGGGCACGACTTTTACGCTGCGCATTCCGCTGTCTATCTCGATCCTTGATGCTTTTTCATTCGAGTGCGGCGCTCAGTCTTTCGTGGTGCCGCTGGCGATGGTTGAGGAGATTGTCGAGCTCGACCCGGTCGACGTATTTCGCGTGCCCCAGCCCCATAAAAATCGCCTCGAAGCCACGTTATTGCGTCGTCGTGGCGAGACCTTACCGCTTTTCAACCTGAGCGAGCTGTTCGGGCTAGCGGCAGTAGGCGCTTTCGGAACCGCCCTATCACCCACGGGCTCGGCAGCGGTGAAAGCCCTCAGGGGAGTGGCTAGCACGGCGCTTATCGTGCGGCGCCACGGGGTTCGTTTTGCGTTTTCGGTCGACCGCATGCTCGGGCAACAAGAAGTGGTGATTCGCCCGCTTGAGGATCCTTTGGTCAAGGCCGATGGCATCTCGGGGACCACGGACCTTGGCGACGGACGGCCCACTTTGGTACTTGATCTGTCGACTCTTAGCGAGACGGCCTCCGAGCTTGCGTCGGGCGTTGCATCGGGCCCGTCGTCTAGCGACCCATCGCTCAAGGAGCACGTGGCATGACCACCCTTCACGTCTTGTTCAAAGTCGCCGATACGGAATACGTGTTGCCGGCAGCGGACGTGCTCCACATGGAGAGCTTTAGCGGCGCTACCAGGGTGCCGGGTACGCTGCCATACGTGGCCGGCGTGGTTCAGATCAGAAGTCGCGTCGTGCCGGTGATCGACTTGCGCGCGCGCTTTGGCTTGCCCCGGATCGAGCCGACGCTCGACTCGCGGGTGGTGGTCGTGCAGCACGGCGAGCGCGTGATCGGCATGCTCGTCGACAGCGCGCGCGAAGTGCTCAACATTCAGGTCGATCAGTTTCGGCCTCCTCCAGAAATCATCAGTGAGCAAGCCGCAGGGTTTGTGACGTCGGTTGCCCAAGCTGGACCCCGGCTCGTGATGCTCATGGATTTCGGCAAAGTGGTAGGCGAAGAGGTGCTCCGTGACGAATAGTAAGAACGGCGCGAAAGCGAAGAGCGGCGCCAAGACGTCCGGCGTCGATGGCGCGAACGCAAGCAAGCGTGTGAGCAGGCCCAAAAAGCAGGGATCGCGCTCCGGTGCCGGCATCCTCGATCGTGTCGAAGACTTATCCGAATCGTTCCTGCAGTCGGCTTCGGACACCGAAACGATCGAAGCTGCCATTCAGCGGCTGGTATCGGGTGGAAACGAGCACGCTGCGGCAAGCGAACAGATGCGCGTGGCGGTGGAAAGCGTCGCGGGCAGCATCGAGCAGACGCACGCGACCGTGCAGACGCTAGCGCGCTCGCAGCTCGAGGTGAACGATAGCGCCAAAGAGATGCTGATTAGCATCGAGAGCAGCTCCTCTGGCATTCGTGAGCTCGGCGCCTCTTTGATCAGTGTCCGCAAGGACGGCGACACGCTCGCTGAATCCTCCGACTCGATCGCGGCCACGCTCGATGAGATGGCGCGTTCGGTCAAAGGCGTGGCGTCCAACGTGTCGGACCTCGCCGCGGTCGGCGAGGAGTTGCTCGCCGTTTCGCGCGAGACGAGCGCCAGCGTGGCGGATGTTGCGACGCGCAGCGAAACCAACGCTTCGTCGGTGCAAGAAGTCGCAGCGACGATCGAAGAGATGTCCAAGGGCATCAACCGCTTGTCCAGTGACGCTCAGGTCGTAGGCAGTCAGATAGCCGGCATGGCCACGGGGCTTTCCGCTGTGCAGAGCGCTCTCGATCACGTCAGTCGCGACGCTGCGGAGATGGCGAGCGCAGTCGAAGAGACGGCTGCCAGCGCCGAAGAAATGACGCGCTCAAGCCGCGGCGTGGCAGAGCAGACCAAGGCGCTCGAAAGCGCGTTGGCAGCGACGGCCAGCACGGTGACTGAAATCGCAAGCTCGGTCGAAGAGGTCGCGGCCACCGCGGAAAAGAGCGCCGCCGTGGTCGATGCCAACGCGAGCGCGATCGAGCAGATGGCACGCTCCGCGCAAGGCATGGCGCAAAGCGCGCAGCAGATCAGTAGCGTATCGGCGGGCAGCGCCGCAGCGTCTGCACAGCTCGAGAGCTCGACGCGCAAAATCGTCCAGGTCGTGGCCGGAGCGCGCGAAAACAGCGAACGCATCGCTGTCTCTGCGCGCGAGGGCGGCGCGAGTGTCGGTCGCTCGATCTCGGGCTTGAAAGACATCCGTCAGGCGATGGTGGACGCCTCCGTGGTGATCAAAGACATGGGTACGAAGTCCGAGGATATCGGCGATATCGTGCAGACGATCAATCTGATCGCTGACCGCACAAACCTGTTGTCGCTCAATGCCAGCATTGAGGCGGCTCGGGCCGGCGAGCACGGCCGTGGTTTTGCAGTCGTCGCAGAAGAGATTCGGGCGCTCGCGGACCGTGCGGCAGCAGCGAGCGCGGATATCGCCAAGATCGTGCGCAATCTGCAGAGCACCGCACGCGACGCTGTCAGCGCTTCATCGGATGGTCTGAAGGTGGCCGACGAAGCGGCAAAGCTTGCGGGCGACGCCGACCGGGGACTGGCTGCGGTGCTGCAGGGCGTCGAGGAGCTTGGAAGGTCCGTCCGTGAGATCGATCGCGCAAACGGTGAGCAGGTGCAGGCGATTCAGGTGCTCACGCAGAGCACGGCGCGCGTCAGCGAAGAGGGCCGTCGCATCGCGGCGTCGGCGACCGAACAAAGTAAGGCGACCCAAGGCATAGCCCAGGGCGCGAACGAAATGCGCATGATGGCGCGTCAGACCAAGGAGGCGACCTCAGAGCAGGCGCGCGCCTTGCGCGATCTCGTGCGCTCGAACACCGCAGTTTCTGCGAGCGCTGAAAAGGTGATGCGCGCGGCCAACGAGCAAAGCACCACGGCAGGTGAGCTTGCCAAGGCGGCCGTTCGCATGCGCGCTCTGACGCAGCAGACCGTGACCGCCATGAGCGAGCAGACCCGCTCGCTCGGCAGTGTCGCAAGCTCTGCTCAAGAGGTCACCAACGCAACGCAGCGCACGATAGCCGGGCTTGCAGAACAGGCCGGAGGCGCGCTTGAGACGGCGCGAGCGATGGAAGACTTACGTAAGCAGACCGTGCAAATCGCACGCGGCATTTCCGAGCAAGCGAAAGCGGCCAAGGAGATCGAAGGCTCTGCGGCAGAGGTTGCACGGATCGCGGCCGAGGTCAGCCGCGCGACGAACGAGCAGAGTAATGCCGCCAATCAGCTGGCGCGGGAAGGCGAAGAAGTGCGCCGCATCGCGCGCCAGAACGCGCGCTCGGTCAGCGAGCAAGCGGACGTCGTGGCAAGCCTAGGAGCTGCCATGGTGCGCAATACTCAGAGTACGGAGCGCGCCGTCACCAATAGCGCCGAGCAAGCGGTGGGCACGCAGGAGATAGCGCAAGCTGTGGCCGAGATACGCTCGCGTGCGCTTGAGTTATCGGCGGCCGTGGCAAGTCAGGCTCAGGGCGCTGATGACTTTGCGGACGGTCTGCGCGAAATGGCCGAACGCATCGCCCAGATTCGCGCAAGTCATGCGCACCAGACTCAGCTCCTTCAGCGCATCCACAAAGGCGTGGCGCAGGTGCCCACAATAGAGCAGACAGGCGCAGAGCCTACGGAGCTCGCGTGAGCTTGCCGACCGAGCGCGTCACGCCGGTGGACTTGCAGCCCGAGCGGCTGTCGGCCGTTTCTAGGTTGCTTAGTACGGGCCCGACGGCGGCAGCCGCTCTGATTGCCATGCTTGACGACCGGAGTTGGGTCGTGCGGCGCGAGGTGATCGCTGCGGTCGCGTCCCTGGGTGATGCCGCGGTCGGCTTATTGTGCGAGTCGCTGCGCAGCGATCGCAGCGACGAGACGCGCATCGCGGCGACGGTTGACGCACTCGTCGCATCCACGGGCGATCCGCAGCCAGCGCTCGCCGCGATGATCAAGGAAGACTCGCCTGCGCTTGCGGCGGACGTCGCACAGATCCTTGGCCGGCGCCGCAATCCGCGCTCCGTGCCCGTGTTGATCGAGCTCATGCGTCATCCCGATGACAACGTCGCCGTGGCCGCGATCGAGGCGCTGGGCCGCGTCGGCGGGCGCACTGCGGTAGACGCGCTCGTCCTGTGCGTGGAGAGCAATCATTTCTTTCGCGTGTTCCCGGCGATCGATGTGCTCGGCCGCAGCGGCGATCCGCGGGCTGTGGAACCGCTTTCGCGCCTCTTGCACGACCCACGCTTTTCGCTCGAGGCTGCGCGGGCGCTCGGCCGCACGGCCGATAGAGCTGCGGTCCCGCACCTTTGTGCCCTGTTAGAAGTGCCTAGCGACGGCAACGTTCGCGTGGCTGCGCTTGCCCTGCGTGAGCTCAGCGCTCTGCATTTGGAGCGCTACGGTGCGCTGTTCGCGATCGAAGAAGCGCTGGCAGCCAGCACCACCGAGACGATGATACGTCGCCTGAGTCAGTGCTTGAGCAGCGCGGACTGCGCGGAAAGAATGGCTCTGTGCATGTTGCTCGGTGCGTCGCGCAAGAGCTTCGCGATGCCCGCCTTGCTCAGCATGCTGGATGCTCAACCGGAAGTTGCCGCGATTGCAGCCGCAGCCTTACGTAAGTTGGATGGTAAGAGTGCGGACGCGCTGATCGACATATTGGGCGAAGGGACGTCAACGCGCCGCCAAGTGTTGTTGCCCCTGGTCAATCAGGCAAGCGCTAGCAAAGCCGTGGCTCTCTGCCTCAGCGACCCTGATGCCAACGTTCGTGCTCTGGCCTGTGCGGCGCTCGCGCGCATCGGCAACACGGATCGGGTTCAGGCGCTGTTTCCGCTGCTCGAAGACGACAATGCCCGGGTCGTGCACGCTGCGGTGGCTGCGCTGCAATCCCTCGGCAGTGCTCAGACGGCGGCTGGCGCGGCGATGATGGCGCGCTCCTCTAACGTCAACGCACGCAGGGCAGCGATTCGGGTGCTCTCTTACTTTGGCTTCGAATCATCGCTGGAGGTGTTCCGCACGTCGCTCGCGGACACCGACTTTCGCGTGCGCGAAGGCGCGATTTTGGGCCTCGCGTTTCTCGAGAGCGCAGACGCAAGGAGGCTTTTGCTCGACGTGAGCGGCCATGCCGATCCGCGCATGCGGGCCGCGGGCATGCGCGCCTTGGGACAGTGCACGGAGGACACCCGTGTGGTGCCTGTGCTGATGGCAGCGCTCTCGGACCCAGACGCGTGGGTGCGCTATTACGCCTGTCAGTCGCTCGGTAAGCTAGCCGTCGAAGCGGCGACCTTCGCGCTTTCGAATATGCTGAATGACGAGGCGGGTCAGGTGCGCGTCGCCTCGATCGAAGCGCTCTCCCAGCTGCGCAGTCCGCTCGCGCTCGGTGCGCTGAGGGACGCTGCCAGCTCTCAAGACTTGGACATGGTCCGTGCGGCCTTGCTCGGCCTGAGTATCGCCCAGGACGAGCAGTCACTGCCCCTGGTGCTTGCTGCCTGCGCAGCCGAGGATGCTGCCACGCGTCTGGTAGCTTTGTCGGCAGCAGCTGCCTTCCCTTCTCCCTTCGTCTTGCCCGTGCTTGCGCAGATGGCGCGCGACGTTGACGAAAGCGTAAGCACGGCTGCCCTGTCTTTTTTGGCCGCACGCAAAGAGCGCGAAGCGTCACGTCTACTGATTGAGCTTCTCCCCACCGCGCTGGTCAAAGAGCCGGTGATGCAGGCCCTTTCGACCGTCAGTCCCACGCGCATCCCAGCGCTGCTGTCAAGCCTCGAGCAAGCAGACGACGAAGTAGCCTCGCTGCTCGCCTCTTGCCTTGCGCGGCTACGCCATCCCGATGCGGTCGCGGCCCTATTGCAAGCGCTACGTCTGCCAGCTGCCGCTGCCCGCAAGGCGGCAGCCACTACCCTTGCTGCGCTCGGCACGCGTGAGGCGTACAGCGCGATGGCTCAGCTTGCGACGGACGATCCAGATGCCGAAGTACGGCGCGTGTGCGCTCTTTTTCTGGCGCGATGAACGGTCGTCCATGTCAGACCTAAGGCTTACTCCGCAGTTGTTCTCGATCCTGAGTGGATTGGTCGAAGAGACGGCCGGTCTATCTTATACCCTTGCAGATAAAGACATCTTCGAGAGTAAGGTAAGCACGCGTGCCGCTGACGCGGGCTTTGAGTCGCTGCTCGATTACTACTACTTTCTCCGTTACGACGCAGCGGCCAAGGCCGAGCTCAATGCGTTGATCGAAGCCCTGGTGGTCCATGAGACCTACTTCTTTCGAGAGCTCGAGCCGTTACGGGTGATGGTCACAAACTTCATCGCTCCCCAAGTTGCGCAGGGGAAGCGCCCACGTATCTGGTGCGCTGCCTCCTCGACCGGCGAAGAGCCTCTTACCCTTGCCATGCTACTTGCGGATGCGGGCCTGCTCGAGCGGGTGGAGATCATTGCGAGCGACGTCAGCGCCAGCGTGCTCGAACGAGCGCGTGCGGGGCAGTACGGGCCGCGCACGATTCGTCGCGTCGCCACTCCCGCCTTTGCGCACCGTTGGCTGACCGTAAGCGGCACGAGCGTAAGCGTCGCGCCTGCGCTACGCGCCCGCATCGATTGGCGACAGCTGAACCTCACAAGCCAGCCGGACGTGGCCAGCGTAGAGGACGTCGACATCATTTTATGTCGTAACGTGCTCATCTACTTTCGTGATGAGGTCGCTATTCGCGTGGTGCAGGGGCTGACTGCACAACTGCGCGAAGGCGGAAGGCTTATCGTGGGCGTGTCAGAGTCCTTGATGCGCTTTGGCACGTCCCTTGAGTGCGAGGAGCACGGGGGCGTGTTCACGTACCGTTAGGTCAACCGATGAGCACCATCCGCGTGCTCGTCGTCGACGATTCGGCTTTTGCGCGCAAGGTGTTGCGCGAGACGCTCTCTCGCGCGCGGGACATCGAAGTCGTGGGCGTGGCGCGTGACGGCCTGGAGGCGCTCGAGAAGATCGCGCAGCTCAAGCCGGACGTCGTCACCCTCGACCTGGTCATGCCCAACCTCGACGGCCTTGGCGTGCTCGAAAGCCTGCCGAGCGAACATGCCCCGCGGGTCGTGATCGTAAGCATCTCGGATGCTTCGAGCGAGCTTGCAATTCGCGCGCTGCAAGCGGGCGCAGTGGACTTGGTGCAAAAGCCGACGGCGCTCGCAACCGATCAGCTCTACGAGCTAGGCGACGAGTTGGTGCTCAAGGTCAAAGCGGCCGCACGTGCCCGCAACCCTGGTCCTGCCGCAACCAAGCTTGTGAGCTCGGCCCGGCTCGCCACCAAGCCTCTTTCCCGCTTCTCACCCAAGCGCAGCAAGCGGCGTATCATGGTGGTCGGGACCTCAACCGGAGGGCCCCAGGCGTTGACCCGGCTGCTCTCGGGTTTACCTGCTGACTTTCCCATTCCCATCGCAGTCGCGCTGCACATTCCGGCCGGTTACACGCATGCCTTGGCCGAGCGTCTCAACTCGGTGTGCGCCCTCGATGTCGTCGAAGCCTCGCCCGAGTTGCTGTTGCGCCCCGGCCTGGCCGTGGTCGCACGTGGAGGCATCCATCTAAAGCTTCTGGAAGCGGGCCGACTTCGGCTCGATATGGAGCCCCATGACCTGCTGCATTATCCTTCGGTCAATATCCTGTTTCAGAGCGCCGTGGACCACTACGCAGACGGAGTGAGGGGGGTGGTGCTCACTGGTATGGGCGATGACGGGTTGCGCGGCTCCCAGGCGATCTGCGAAGCAG
>JBBSJC010000108.1:0-17606 GCA_038257655.1 Polyangiales bacterium
CCACGCAAAAGATCGACGAGCTGCGGGACTATGCCCATCTTGTGGCACCGGTGCTCGCACGTGCCTTCGATGTGCTCGAGGCAGAAGGACGATCTCGCTATCAGACCTTCCCGTTGCTGATGGCCCTGGCCGACGCAAGCTTCTATGTTGATTGGCGTTGGGCCGAACGCTACGGGGTCAAGGTCACAGAGACGATAGAAGACCTCTCGGGCGTGAAGCTCGCACGGCGCCTGGCGAGATTCGTCGGCGGCAGGTTAGCGATGGTGGTCGCGATCGCGATTGCTTCGATTCGCTTCATGCTCTACAGCCCCCGGGGCAAGTACAAGTACACGCTAGAGCATTTGTTCACGCGCTCCGTGGGCGGCATCTCCGCGCTGGTCGGCGCTGCAGCGGCGGTGCTCGACCGGGATGGCGCAGAGCGCAGCACGCAGGCGCTCAGTACCTTGGCCTGGCTTGGGGCCCGCTCGGCGCTCGACGGTGCCCACGGTTTTTGTCGCGCCCTGATGATGCTGCTCGAAGAGACTCCCCACCAGGCGTCGATCCAGCTGGCGAGTCTAACCAAACGTTTCCAGGACCCGAGGAACTACAAGGAGCTTCCCGGCGATGCCCGCGAGCTTTGGGTGGGTGGCCAGCGCTATGCGCTGGGTATTTATCAGACGATGAAAGTCGGCGACGAGGCACTCGCCACGGCGGAGAATCTTGAGCGCAGTGGCTTTGCGCTACATCGCATGTTCGCTCAGCAGCTGCGCCTTGCGTACCACATGGTCCGTGGTGAGCTCGAAGTAGCGGAGCGCTTCCGTAAGGAGGCCGAGCTGCACGCCGTCCACGTGGGATCGGCGTGGCAGGCCGAGATCTGGCAGAACGCGAGCTCAGTTCAGATGTTTTTGCGTTCCGGCGACGTCCTGAACGCCAAGCGGGTCGCGGAGTTGTTTACGGACATGAGCCAGCGCATGCCTTCGCTCGCCCATACCGCGCTGACTGCACGGGCTGCGCTGCATCTGGCCCGTGCAGAATACGTGTCTGCCCGCGACCTCTACATTGAAGGCTTAAGTCAGCGTTCACCGCGCAGCTTCGCAGGTTGGTTGATGTGTCGCAGTGCACTCGCGGCTGCCCACAATGGCCTGCAGGAGCATGAGCAAGCGCGTGAGGTCTGCGTAGAGACCTTTAGGCATATGATCCCCGAGGACGCGCTCTATCCCTATATATCGTTGTGGGTGCACATCGAGTACGCGCTGGCTGAGGCGGCGCTCGGCGACATAGCGCAAGGAGCCGCACGACTTGACGCACAAATCGCCTCAGGAAGCACGGGTGACAATCCGTTTTTGTCTGGGTCACTGCACTACGCACGCGCGCGCGTTGCGCTCATGGCGCACGATCAAACGAGCTTTGAGCAGCATCTGGCGGAAACCAAACGCTGGTTTCTCGAGACCAACAATCCCTCGCTCTTGGCCAGGTACGAGGCGTTGAGCCTGCTTGCGCTGAGCGAGCCTTGGACGCCGCCAGCGATCCGCGCAGCGGCGATGCGCGGTGTCATGGAACGCATTTCGACCTGCCCAGGTCCGCGAGAACGCGCAGAGGTTGCGCTCGAAGCCATCCTGCAAATGAGTAAGGCCACAAGCGGTGTGTTGTTTCGCATGCGTGACACAACGCTCGAGGTCGTCGCCAAGGCGGGGCTGTCTGAGCCACCGGCCGCGCTACTCGAGCGCACGCGCGCGATGCTGGCCGAGCTCGACGACGAGAGTACGACTGGCACCTATGACAGCGCGCTGGAGGTGGCAAGCCCGCCTTCTGACAGCGACGGGTATCGCCTGCTACGGCTCACCTTAGAAGAGGGAGACCGCTTTGTCGTGCTTGGAGCCGTCGCGCTCGCCGAGGCGCCTGAGCTCGAGCTACTTAGCATCGTCGAGCTCGATCAGATCGCGCGCAGTCTAACGGTCGATATGCCGGGCAACACCGCCGGTCGCTGTGGGGCCGGCACCAATTAGTCTACAAAGGTCCCGGCACTCGCTCGCGCTCAGGCTCACCCGGCGCGTGCGAGCATGACCGGGCGCACAGAGCGACGTCGGTATTCGCTCGGCGTGGTTCCCATCCACTGGCGAAATGCCTTGTGGAAAGCATTACTGCTCGAGAAGCCGAGTAAGTACGAGACCTCGGCCAGTGTCATCTCGCCCTCTTCGAGGTAGCGTAAGGCGAGCTGTCTTCGCACTTCCGTGACGAGCACGCGGTGCGTCGTGCCCTCGCGCTTGAGGCGCCGCAAGAACGTGCGTGGACTAACGTGGAGACGATGGGCGAGGTTGTCTACCCCAGGGTTACCATGGGTCAGCTCCTCACTTATTAGTTCCAGCACGCGCTGTTTGAAGGTACGTCGGCGCGGCACGCGATCGAGCAGCGTATTGGCGTGACGCTCGAGGATCGAGTGCAGGGCTGGCTCGGGCCGCGTGAGCGGCATCGCGAGCCCGATTGCCGGCATGATAATCGCGTCCCGCGCCGACCCGAAGTGCACGGGCGCCGCGAATAGGGTTTCATAGGGGGTGGTGTCGCGCGGCGCTTCGTGCCGAAAGTGCACTTCGAGCGGTTGCAGAAACATACCTGTCGCACGCCGTCCGATCAGTAGCAGCGTGGCGAGCATGAATTCGGTCGCAGCGCTTGCCATCTCAAGCCCGCAGCAATCGTAGGAAAGGACTGCGCGCTCCTGCTCGATCAGGATGTGCAGCCGCGCGCTTGCATCCATCAGGTGCAAGTAGCGTCCGGCGCACTCGATGGCTTCGCCAAGAGTCGAACAGGTGGCCGCCGCGTATTCGAGTACGTCGAACTCGCCGGGCTTGATGCAGTTGGCCGCGTGAATGCCGAGCGCGTCGTCAGACATACGCCCGACTCGCTCGAGCATTTCCACCACCGTCGAACGCGGCAGCCAGGAGTCAGGTTCGGAGACGCGCGCAAGGCTCAGACCCGATTGTCCGAGCTCGCGATCGAATTCGAAGTGCCGCTCCTCCATCGCTTGCACGAAAGGACGCAGCCAGCGTGTGGAACACAAAGCATCATTGGAAACAGCGCTTACAACCATGGGAACCTCCTCGCGAAGCTTCTAGCCACGAGGCAAGTCCGTGAGCGGCAATCTCAGGAGCGGGGGGTGTGACAGCCTGGGAGACTGCCTTACATCGACACAGGCACGGCCAGCGACCTTCAGGTCCGCGACCCTGCACGCATGACATCAACCGGCGCACCGAGCGTGCGGCAACACAGACAAGCCTAGTGGACTAGGCCTGGCGCTTGCTGGGGCGTGCCGCCGCGCTGTTGTTGTTGTTGAGGAACTGAGAAGTTCCCGACCGTGTGTGAAGGAACTGGCAAGTTCCCGACTGGTTGATGATGGGTGGATGGCAAATTGGGATGCGCATGACTACTCCTCCGTCGGTGACTTGCCCACGCCGCAGGGATGCGGCGCACACGAAACGCTCCTGAAAAGGTGCGCTTACTACGACGGTGTCTTTTGTCGGCGCGAATGTCAAGACACGCTGCTACGCCTTGTATACCGGACTACAGCATCGGCGTGCAGCGTGGCGCGAGCGTGGCTCGGCTACCGATCAGTTCGGTCGGGTAAACCAGCGCTCGAGCTGGGCCGAAAACAACATGTCGCCCGAAAGTTTCAGCTTCCCCGTCAGGAACGCCTGAGTTGGTCCGAGATTGCCCATGGTAAGGCGCAGAAAATTCGGCAGTGAGAGCGAGAGCTTGACGCGGGGGGGCGCACCGATGCCTCGGTCGGCGCGACAGCTCCCGTCGCGTACCTGCACCTGGTACGTCACGGTTCCGTGTGGCGTGGCGATGTCGTACTGGATCACCGCCTCTTGACCGAGCGCGCGCTCTGGCACGAAGGCGTCTACCATGCCCTGAAATACCAGGGCTAGGGCCGAGTCCGCACCGCCTGCGCCTTCGATACGGCTCAGGATATCGCGATCGGAGCGACCCTTGAGCTGGTGGAGCACCTCTGAAAGTTGATCCGGGTTCTGCATGGCTACGTTGTACCTAGGGTCCTTGCCTGCCTACAGAGTCGGGCGCTGCCAATGCACCGTCTAATGTCGCCACTCGGACTCACCGAGCGCGGGAGCGATAGGCTACCAAACCTGAGTGTCGCAAAGGGACGCATACTCATCGTTCTGATCCGTGGCGTGCTAGCGGGCTTCTGCTAGTCAGGTCACACCCCAGCTAAGAGGAACACTCCATGACAGACGCAGTGATCGTTTCCACCGCACGCACGGGCATCGGTAAGGCCTTTCGCGGCGCCCTCAATCTGACCCACGCCGCCACCATGGCAGGCCACGCCATTCAGCACGCCGTCGAGCGCGCCAAGGTCGACCCGAGCGAGGTTGAAGACGTGGTATTGGGCGCAGGCTTGCCGGAAGGTGCCGCTGGCCACAACGTCGCGCGCAACGCAGCGATTCGTGCTGGCCTGCCGGTCACGACCAGCGGTACCACGATCAACCGCTTCTGCTCCTCGGGTTTGCAGGCAATAAGTCTTGCGGCCCAGCGCGTCATCGTGGATGGCGTGCCCGTCATGGTCGCAGGCGGCGTCGAGTCCGTCAGTCTGGTGCAACCCCACCTGAATATTGCCAACTTCACCGAGAGTTGGTTGATGCAGCACAAGCCTGCCTTGTGGATGCCGATGATCGGCACCGCGGACCTGGTCGCCAAACGTTATGAAGTCGCGCGCGAGCTGCAGGATGAGTACGCCTTCGAGAGCCAAAAGCGTACGGCCGCCGCGCAAGCGAGCGGTAAGTTCAAAGACGAGATCGTGCCGATCACTGTCACCAAGCAGAGTAAGGATCCCAAAACCGACCGCAGCTACACCGAAGAAGTCACGCTCGACCGTGACGAGGGCAATCGACCGAGCACCACACTCGACGGATTGCGGGCGCTTGCGCCCGTAGCGGGCGGCACGGTGACCGCCGGCAATGCAAGCCAGCTCTCCGATGGCGCATCGGCCTGTGTCGTCATGAATAGTAAGCTCGCCCAGCAGCGCAACCTGAGTGTGCTCGGCACTTATCGCGGCTTTGCTGTCGCGGGTCTTGAGCCCGACGAGATGGGCATCGGTCCCGTGCTTGCGGTGCCGCGCCTTTTGAGCAGGCACGGGCTCACCGTGCAGGACATCGACCTGTGGGAGCTCAACGAAGCGTTCGCCGTCCAGACCGTGTACTGCCGCGACAAACTGGGGATCGACCCTGCCAAGCTCAACGTGAACGGCGGCGCGATTTCCATCGGGCATCCCTACGGTATGTCCGGCGCGCGCATGGTCGGTCACGCGCTGATCGAGGGAAAACGTCGCAACGCGCGCTACGTCGTGGTGACGATGTGTGTCGGTGGCGGCATGGGCGCCGCGGGCCTGTTCGAGGTCGGCTGAGCGGAGGGCGTGCTGATTCGCTCGGTATATGATGGCCGCGAGCGGACTTATACCCGCACGCGCCCGGCGATGACATCACCGTAAAGCTCGGGGGTCAACCGCACGTAGCGATCGTGCTCTGCGTGCAAGAAGTACAGTTCGTCATCCACGAGCTTAGGATCGAAGCCCTGTTCTTGGAGCGAGGTCTTTTTGAGCTTCAGTGTGCCAGTGGTCTCAAGGGCATCGCGCAAGCGTACAAACAGTGGTCGTGCATAGGAGGGCAGGGTGGTGTCGACCAGCTGCTTGAAGGCATCCGCATCGAAGCGGTCCTCACCCTCGAGCACGATCGCGGCCATGCCCGCGCGCCCTTCGGTGCCCCGCACGGCCACCCCGTACACGTTGGTCTCCTGCGCAGCCGGCCACTTAGATAGAACCTGCTCCACTTCGTAGGTGGAAACGTTCTCGCCCTTCCAGCGAAAGGTGTCTCCCATGCGATCGACAAAGAACAAATTGCGACGGGAGTCCATTCGCAACAGATCCCCCGTATTGAACCAGGCGTCCCCGCGCCGAAACGCATCGCGCAGGATCTTCTGTTCGCTAGCCTTACTGTCTCGGTAGCCGTCGAATTCTGCGCGTGGCTTGATGCGGCCGAGCAGCAGGCCTGGCTCACCTGCCTTGGCCGAGATCAGAAATCCCTGCTCATTGCGCACCAGCTGCTGGGTGGCCGCATCCCAGCGGGCAAGCTTCATCCCCGGCAAGAGCTTGCCCACGGAGCCCGGCAGCCCGCTGGTGTTGATCGTCAGGCAGTTGCCTTCGGTCGCGCCGTAGAACTCGGCCACGCGCTTGATGCCAAAGCGCCGCTGAAAGTCTTGCCAGAGGTCCGCGCGCAGTCCGTTACCCACCGCCACGCGCACGGAATGTTGCTTGTCGGCCGGGCCTTGTGGAGCGCTCATCAGGTAGCGACAGAGCTCACCGATGTAAATCATCGACGTCGCGCCATGCTCTCGCGCCTCCTGCCAAAGCCGGGTGGCAGAGAAGCGACGCGAAAGCGCAAGCGTGGCGCCAAAGCTGATGACACTACCCGTGGCCAAGAGTAGGGCGTTGCTGTGATAGAGCGGTAAGCAGTTGTAGACGACGTCGCTAGAGGAGAGCCGAAAGGCAAGCGAACCCCATACCCTGCCCGCGCGGTAAAAGCGGGCGTGTTTGATCAGGGCAGGTTTGGGCAAACCCGTGGTGCCGCTCGTGTAGATGTAGGCGGCAACTTGGTCGAGCCTTTGCGCACTTGCCTGCGCCGGATTTTCGTCCGGCTGTTCGGCCACACGCTCGTTGAACATAGTAAGGGTGGTGTGCTCATGCATTGCCCCATCTGGGTCGACATCGAGCTCGATCGGCGCCAGCTGCTCGGCCTGGCTGCGGACGCGGTCAAAGTTGTACAAAAGCTCGGAGCCGACCACGATGCGCGTCGGCTCGCAGACTTGTAGGGCATGCAGCAGCACCTCGCCCGTTGCATGCGTATTGATCAAGCTGGCGACCGCACCAAGCTTATGCAGCCCGAATAGGTGCCAGAGAAACGCTGGCCGGTTCTCGAGCATCAAGGCCACCACGTCGCCCTGTTTGGTTCCGAGCGCGGCGTAAGCGTGGGCGTGCTGGTTGATCAGGCGATTGGCTTCCGCATAACTATAGGTCGCACGCCCAAAGCGCAAAAACGGCCGTTCAGGATGGCGGGCTGCATGTTGCTGAAGCTGAAGCGCCAGGGTTTGGTTCGAGTGCGGACGCTGTAACAACGCCCCCTGTGTAAACTTGACGATTTGCTTAAGCTGCAAGACGGCCATGAACGACTCCGCGCGTAAGTGTGAACGACTGCTCTGCGCACACGTGACCGTCGTAACACGGAGCGTAAGTCCCACGACGTCGCTGGCACGTGCGGACAGCGCGCAGTCACGCCTGGACTGTCGGGTCCGAACCCGCGCGTTTTCGCTTATGGTACGCGTGCTTACGGTGTGTGAGCACTGGCTGCATCGAAGGCACCCTTGGCCGAGAGGGACACTTCAGAAGCCGGGCGCCTATCGGGTAGTCTTACCATGTTCCTCCCACCGACAGGCAGCGCAGCATGGAGCTTAGGAATCGAAATGTATGGATCACGGGGGCCTCATCAGGCATCGGTGAAGCGCTCGCCATCGGCCTGGCTGCAGCGGGGGCTCGCCTTATTCTATCCGCGCGCCGCGAAAGCCGACTCGAGGGAGTACGGGACCGCTGCCGCAGCTTGGGCGTGTCCGCGACGAGCCTGCCGCTCGACCTTGAGGACACCGCTAGTCTGCCCGAGGTCGCGCGACGTGCTGGCGAGCTCGATGGGCCCATCGACATTTTGATCAACAACGCCGGCATCGGTCAGAGCTCGCTTGCGCTCGAGACAGATCTGACGGTCAGCGAGCGCATCATGCGCATCAACTACTTGGGAACGGTAGCGCTCAGCAAGGCTGTGTTGCCAGCAATGATCGCTCGCCGTGAGGGCCAGCTTGTCGTGGTTACCTCGCTGCTGGGCAAGTTTGGTGTGAAGCGGCGCTCATCTTACTCTGCTAGCAAGCACGCCCTGCATGGTTACTTCGACTCGCTGCGCTGCGAGCTGCTCAATACGAACGTGAATGTGACGCTGGTCTGTCCGGGCTGGGTAGACACGGAGCTCGAGGCGCGTGCGTTGCAAGGTGATGGTAGCCTGCGCGGCCCCACGGAGACCGGCAAAGACGGGCTCACTCCGATGGCGTTTGCGGGGCCTGCGCTCAAGGCGATTCGGCAGGGCAAACCTGAAGTTTACATCGGGGGACCGGAGGTGCGCGGGGTATGGGCTAAGCGCTTTGCCCCTGCACTGCTCAATCGCGTGTTGGCGCGCACCGCTATCGACTAAAAATGGGTCGGACAGCGCCAGCAAGCAGCAACGAAGCCCAGTCTGTCACCTTCTGACCGTTCGCTCGTCGCGAGTTTCGAGGGATGATGATCGGTATGTCGACTTCATCCTTGGCGCAACGTTTCGGTGTCTCCGCTACTGCAAATAAACCAGAGAGCGCGCAGGCTTTCGCGCTGTGCGTAGGCCGCAAGGGCCTGACGCTTGACGGCCTTCCGGGCATCGAGCTGACGCTCGTCCCCTGCGTGCGGATCGCTGGCGTCTGGCACCGCAGCACGCTCGAGCACGCACAGATCGCGGGGGACACGCTGACAGTCGTCGTGGGCGAGCTAGGTGTGTTGAAGCTGGAGCTCGAGGGCGATTTGTTTGCGCTGAGCTTCGAGGCGCGCGTGGCGTGCGAGGTCGAGGGGCTCGGGTTTGAAGGGGTTGCCCAGGTCGAGGGAGCGTGTGCCTGGCTGTCGAATGGCTTTCAGTCGTGGTCGCAGAGCGGCGTGCTCGCGTTGGGACCTGCGGCAAGCCCCCAAGCCATCGACTCGGCGCTGCGCATGCAAGGCGACCTCGAGCTTATCCGCGGCGGCAGCGAGCTGTCCTGGTGGTACACCTACGTGGGTGGCGGACCGCAGTCATTGTTTGCGGGTGCGCTCAGCGCGCGCAGGTTTCGCAGCTACCTTACTGTCTCACGTGCAGAGGCCTCGGCTGATTCGTCTGCAGATGCCGGGTTTGCGCTGCGCTTGATCTCGGGCGCGACCGGCGAGCGGGTGCAACTTGCGCCCGGCCAATCTCTGTCATCAGAGTGCTTCTGCATCGAAGCCGGGCCAGATTTGCACGGGATGCTGCGCCGTTATGGCGAGCGCTTACCATCACGTCGACGCAGCCACGCTTGTCAGGCGCAGGCCGGCTGGATGTCCTGGTACGAGCTATGGGACGAGGGCTTGAACGCTCAGGCCGTAGAGGACAACGCTCAGCGCGCCCGCCCACTTCTTGAGCGACTCACAAGTCTCCGCAAGCCCTCGCCCGCGGTCCCACCCTATGTGATCGTCGACGACGGCTGGCAGCAGAACTGGGGCGACTGGGAACCGAATCCTAAGTTTCCGGAAGGCCTCGCTGGACTCAGCCGCACCCTTACCCACCAGGGTTATGCCAGTGGTGTTTGGCTGGCTCCGTTTCTGGCACACGAAAGCAGCGTCACCGCGCGCGCTCACCCAGACTGGTTCGTACAGGGCGCGGTTTATATGCATAGCAAGCGGGGTCGCATGCTCGTGCTCGATGTCACCCATGCGGGTGCCGCAGCCCATTTGCATGCCTTGATTCAGCGCATCGTAGGCTGGGGGTATAGTTACCTCAAACTCGACTTTCTGTTCGCAGGTAGCTTTGAAGGTGAGCGCCAACGAGCGGTGACCGGCATGGAAGCCTACCGCTGCGGAATGGAAATCATGCGCAGCGCGGCGGGTGAAGACACATTCATCCTCGGCGTAGGCGCGCCTGTGCTCGGTACGTTTCCCCATGTGGACGCCTATCGCTTTGGCTTTGATATCGCAATCGAGGCGCTTGGCTCGGCGCAGTTAGGTCCTTCCTGGGTGTTCATCGCCAATCAGGCGCGCAGTCTTGCCGCTCGCTTTTTCCTCGCCCATGCGACGCTGCTTGACGCTGACCCGACGCTGCTGCGTACGCTCTCGCGCCCGGAGGTCGAGGCTGCGGCGCTGCTGCCCGCCATGGCAGGTGGTGCGCTGTTTCTTTCAGACGACCTGAGGGTTTTACCTCAAGATCGGGTCGATTGGGGGCTGAGCCCTCAGCTGGCAGCGCGGGCGTTGAGCGGTCTCTCTGCAGACCCGGAGCAGCTGTTCGTGCCCAACGCGCCCGCATCACTCGCGAATCCGGTGATGGAGCATCTCACCGCCAAAAACACGCAGCGCGTGCCGCTCGTCTGGCGTATGTCGGATGGTCAGCGCGTGGCGCTCAATGTGTCGAGCCAGCCGGTGGAGGTCGACGGACACACGGTCCCGGCGCGCAGCGCACAGTGGCTCGATCGTGCGCTAAAAAAGTAAGATCGAGGCGCCTACTCCTGTGGACGGCGCAGGGCTCACCTGCCGGATCCTGACGTCCGGAGAGTGCATGGGGACGCCTAAGGAGCGTGTCGGGTGCGAGCTATCCGTGGTAGTTGCCCTTAGGCCCGACATCGGGCAGGAGGCCGCGTGTACACCAATGCTGCGATCAAAAATTCCGATGACCATGCGACGCCAAGCGCAGGCGGCGCCGTGCCGCATATAGCGAGGAGCGTCAGTGCGCTGCGCGCCGCCTTTGACGCTGGGCGATCGCGTTCCCTCAGCTGGCGCATGACTCAGCTCGACGGGCTTGCCCGCATGCTCGAGGTCGAAGAGGGCCCGATCCTCGATGCCTTGCGAGAGGACCTGGGCAAGCCGCGTCTGGAGGGTTGGGCCGCGGAGGTCAGTGACGCCGCTGCAGGCATCCGGTTCGTCAAGAAGAACATCAAGAAATGGATGAAGCCGCGCCGTGTCGCCACAGGTATCGCCGCGCTGCCAGGCAAGAGTCAGATCTTCCAGGAACCGCTCGGAGTGGTGCTGATCATCGCCCCGTGGAACTACCCCTTTTCCCTGTGCATCAATCCTCTGGTCGGCGCGCTCGCGGCTGGCAACTGCGCGTTGATCAAACCCTCTGAGATCGCGCCCGCCACGAGCGCACTCATTGCGCGACTTCTGCCCCTGTACGTCGATGCACAGTGCGTGACTGTCATTGAGGGGGGTGTGCCCGAGACCACCGAGCTACTTGCCCAACGCTTCGATCACATCTTCTACACCGGCAATGGCACGGTAGGACGGGTCGTGATGCAGGCAGCGGCACAACATCTAACGCCCGTCACGCTCGAGCTTGGTGGCAAGAGCCCGTGCATCATCGACGAGCACGTAGACCTCGAGGTCGCAGTCAAACGCATCGCTTGGGCCAAGTTCTACAACTGTGGACAGACCTGCGTCGCGCCAGACTACGTGCTCGTGCATCAAAACGTGCACCAGCGCTTCATGAGCCTGCTGGCGCAGACCATCCGGGAGTTCTGGGGACAGGACCCGCAATCCAGCCAGGATTTTGGGCGCATCGTCAATGCACGTCATCATCGGCGGCTGATGGCGCTGCTTCCGGGCAGCGGTGAGATCTTCGTCGGTGGAAAGCACGATGAGTCGGCCTGCTACATCGCGCCCACCGTATTGACCAAGGTGCCTGAGCATGCGCCGATTATGCAGGATGAGATCTTCGGGCCGATCTTACCTGTATTGCCGGTGGCAAGCCTCGAGCACGCGATTGGTTTCGCCAATGCCCGGCCCAAACCCTTGGCGCTGTATCTGTTCTCCTCCCGAGACGAGAGCTTTCAGCAGGTCGTCGCGCGCACGAGCTCGGGCGGCATGGTCGTCAATCATGCCATGCTGCACCTGACGGTTGCGGGTCTGCCCTTTGGCGGTGTCGGCCCAAGCGGCATGGGTGCCTACCACGGCAAGCACTCCTTTGACACGTTCAGTCACAGTAAGGCAGTGCTCAAAAAGCCGACCATGCTTGACGCCACGATCATGTACCCACCTTACACTGCCAGCAAGGAGCGTTGGATGCGGCGCCTGATGTGAGCCCTCCGCTTGCAGTGTGAGTCGTTTGCGTGTCGTTTACGTGTGGGTCAAGGCACCAAGAGCATCACGCCTTCGTAAGGCTGAAGCTTATAAGTGCGCGCCGCCGGGCGTAACCCACTCACGCGACTCGAGTACAGCGAACGCCCGTTTGGCTCGCCCAGGTTGACGACGAGTGCGTGCTCCGAGGCGTTGAGATACACGTCGACGATCTCCGTCCCGTGGCTACGGCGGAAAGCGAGCACGTCGCTTGGCACGCTCGCCTTGGAGTGGAGCTCAAGCCGCCCGGCCTGTAGCGCGCGGCTGCCCTTTCGCAGCGTGAGTAGGCTGCGGTAGGTATGAAAGATCGAGGTCGGATCCGCCGTCTGCTGCACGACGTTGACGTGCGCGGCGTCGCGATGGACGGGTAACCACGGCTCGGCGTCTGCCGGCGAAAAACCTGCGTTGGGCCCTGCATCCCACTGCATCGGCAACCGGCACTCGTCGCGATTGAGCAATAGACCTTTTTGCGAGAGCAGACGGGCCAGGGGTTGCGGCACACGGCGATTGCGTTGTGCCAGCGGATCGCGTCCGCGCACGAGCGGAATGGGCGCATGCCGCATCCCGATCTCTTCACCGTAATAGATGAACGGCACGCCGCGCGCAGTCAGCTGCAACATCGCCAATAGCTTGGCTTTGCGCACGTCGTTGCCGAGGCGATGCAACATGCGTGGTCGGTCATGGTTGCTGAAGACCCAGGTGGGAAGGTACGGCTCGGGAAAGACGCGCTCGAACTCCTCGACCAGGCTGCGCAATGCCGGGCCCGTGACCTCGGTGCGCATGGTCTTGAACAGAAATACAAGGTTCAGTCCGTCCGCATGCTCTCCGCAGTAGCGGCGTACCGAGCTTGGCGAACCGAACACCTCGCCCACGACAAAACGTGCGGGCGCCTGAAACTCATCGACCACCGTGCGCAGCTTTCGTGCGAAGTCCAAGGTGTCCGGATGGTCGATCGTGTGCAGGTGATTTTGAAAGAAGCCGTGGGGGTTATCTTCACTGGGTAACGGACGCAGCGAGAACGGGTTATCGCCGAACCCGGCGTCTTTGTAGATCGCGTTGAAAATGTCGAGCCGAAAGCCATCCACCCCGCGCGACAGCCAATGGCGCACGGTGCCGAGCATCGCCTCTTGCACTTCGGGATTGCGGTAGTTGAGGTCGGGCTGAAAAGGTAAGAAGCTTGCCCAGTGCCATTGATCGGTCGCCCGGTCGTAGCGCCAGCCGCTGCCGCCGAGCATGCACTGCCAGTTGTTGGGCGGAGCTTTGCCGCGCGGCTCGCGGCCATCGCGCCAGATATACCAGTCGCGCTTCTTGTTGTGCCGTGAGCTGCGCGATTCGGTGAACCAGGGATGCTGTTCAGAGGTGTGGTTCAGCACCATGTCGAACACGATTTTCATGCCGCGCGCGTGTACCGCGTCGATTAAGCGCGTCACGTCATCCAGTGAGCCGTACTCCGGCGCAACCGTCAGGTAGTCGCTGATGTCGTAGCCGAAGTCCGCTTGGGGGCTTTGGAAGAACGGCGAGAGCCACACGGTCTCGATGCCCAAGTCCTGCAGGTAATCGAGCTTGCCGAGTACCCCGACCAAGTCCCCTATCCCGTCGCCGTTACTGTCGGCAAAGGAGCGGGGATAGATGTGATAGACGGTGGTTTTGCGCCACCAAGGCGGTTCGTAGGGGTGGGTCATGGCGCTGTCTTGCGGAGATTTCAGCCTAGCAGTGCTGTGCGGGCCCAGGCTAAGCCGGCAGCAGCGCTCACTCATGTGGCAGCGCGGGATAGCCCTTAGCGCATGCGTGAACACAGTCAGAGGTGTAGAGCCGCGTGTGCTGCAAGCCTGCTCGACGCGAACCTTCGTAGGTCCGCGCACACGTGCGACTTCGTCACACCTTCGATGTGGCACTTATTGTGAACCGCGGCGCAGGCGTAGTTGGCACTATCTCTCCAGCATGACCGTTCGCCCAGGCGCCAGTGACTCGCGACAGTTTCGTACGCACCTTAGTTTGGTGTCTTCGGGCGTGTCTTCGGGCGTGTCTTCGGCCGTGTCGGCGCGAGCGGCTGAGCCGCGTACTGATGGCGAGCTCGTCTGTGCGCTGCGCGATGGTAATCGAAGCGCGGCAGCTGAGCTTTGGGATCGGCACGCGAACATGGTGCGTGGGGTCATGCGCCGTATGTTGGGATCCCATGTGGATAGTGAAGATGCCGTACAAGAAGTGTTTTTGAGGTTTTTCGCCGCGCCAGAGCAGCTGCAAAAGCCTGAGGCCTTACGCAGTTACCTGTTCGGTATTGCATTGCGTGTGGCGCGCTCCGAACAGCGCAAGCGTGCACGGCGACGTTGGTTACCCTGGCACGAGGCCGACCAGGCAGTGGGCGCCTCGGCGCCCGTATCACACGATGCGGCGCGAGAGCCCGTGGCGCGGCTTGAAGCGATTCTTGCGAGTGCTGGCGACGAAGCGCGCTTCTTGTTCGTGTCGCGTTGCGTCGAAAAACTCGAGTTGACGGAAATCGCAAGCGCCATGGACGTGTCGCTGTCGACAGCAAAACGCAAGCTCAAGCGAGCGCTGGCAAACATTGAGAAGCGCGTTGCGGGGGACCGGGTGCTGGCTGAGTATCTGCATGGAGTCACGTGGGGGGAACAAGCGCCATGAGCACTGCGCGCAAAATCGAAGACTCCGAGCGCGCGCTGAGCGACGTTGCGGCATTGCTACGCGACGGCGTGAGCGGCGAGGTGCCGAAGCTGGTGCAAGACCAGAGTAAGCAGGCCGTTCTGCGCGCGCTCGTGTTCAAACCTAAGGTAAGGTCTCCCGTGCTGCCATGGGTCGCCGCTGCCGCGGCAGTCGCCCTGATGGTCGTGGGTGGATCGCTGTATTTCCAGCAGAAAACACTTGCCTATGTAAGCTTCGGCGCGCAGCAGACTGACAATGGTTTTATCGTGCTCGACCGGGCAGCCGCGCGCAGCGGTGTCCGTTTCTCGGACGGAACGCTGGTCGTGGTGGCGCCGGACGCGCTGCTCCAGGTGCTCGAGGTCGATGCGCGAGGGGCGCGACTTGCGGTCCAAGAAGGTCGCGCGCGTTTTCATGTCGTCCACAAACCGCGTGCCCGGTGGCGTGTCTCGGCCGGCCCCTACGAAGTCGATGTGACCGGAACGCGCTTTGATCTAAGTTGGGCCGCGACGCAGGGGCACTTCGAGTTGGCGCTGGCCGACGGCTCGGTCACCGTACGCGGCCCGCAGGTTCCCCATGGCGTGCAACTTACCGCGGGGCAAAAGGTCGTCGCGAGCTTTGACCCACCGATGTTCCGCATTACTAAGGACGGCGAGTCAGCTTCGGTCGAGCCCGTAGCTGAGCCTTCTGTGCAAGATCTGTCCGCTCGCGAACGGCCGAAACAAGCGCACAGGGCCGCACCAGTGCGCGAGAGCTGGACGGAGCTTGTCAGAAATGGTGAGTTCGCTAGCGTCATAGCCGAAGCGCGCGCGCGCGGAATCTCATCGGTGCTCAAGCAGGGACAACTGCCTGACTTGGTGGCGCTGGCCGATGCCGCCCGCTATTCGAACGAAGTGACGCTCTCCCAGCGCGCGCTCGAGGCGCAGCGCCGACGCTTTGCCCGCTCAAGTCATGCGCGCGACGCGGCGTTCCTGCTCGGGCGACTCAGCGAGGATCAGGGTGCCAAGAGCGGGCTTGCGCTGCATTGGTACGAACGATACTTGAGCGAGGCACCGCGTGGTGCCTTTGCATCTGAAGCGCTCGGGCGCAGGATGGTGGTGCTGCATCGCGCGCGCGGCCTCGCCGTCGCTGCGCCCGTCGCACGAGATTACCTCGCGCGCTTTCCAAACGGGCCTTACGCTGCTCGTGCACGGGAGCTTACCCAGGCCGAATGAATCGAGGGCACCTCGCAGCTGCGATTGTAATCGGACTCATCTTACCGTGGTCCGCCCGTGCAAGCGCTGCCCTGGTAGCCGTCGTCTCCTCCGCTCAGTCTGACTGCGCTGCTCAGTTCGAGCAGAGCGCGCAGGCGAGCCGCAACCGCGCATGCGTTCAAGAAGTCGACGAGACCGTCACACGCCTCGCAGCCGAGCTCGATACGGCAGGATTCAGCGTCGTCACGTTGCCGCGCGCAATCGGCTCCGATCTCAGTCCGTCGAACATGGAGCTCGACCCTGTGCCCGTCGGTGTGTTCTCGGTGATGCCCGTGACAGGCAGCCTTGCGATCGAGGTGTTGCTGACCGACCGCAGCACGAACGAGGTCTTACGCTTTACGCTGCGTGCGCCACAGAGTGCAACAGCGCGTGCGCCCGCGCTGCTTGCGGTGCGCGCACTGGAGCTGCTGCGCGCCAATGCGTTAGTGCTCGACCTCGCAGGCACGCCTCCGCCTCTCGCGCCGTCTCCTCCCGCAGTCGTGAGCAGCACAGCACCGACCCCAAGCAACGCCGGGACCTTACCGTCGCCTCCAAGGCGCGCGCGCTTCGTTACTTCGCTAGGCGGCGCCGCGGCGGCTTTATACGGCTTTGATAACCTGGGGCCAGCGCTTGCGCCCCTGCTCACGGCGCAAATCATGGGTGGCAACAGTCTGGGAGCACGGCTTGTCGGCGTGGGCCCGAGCCTGGGACCGAAGCTGCGCGCCAAAGCTGGCCGAGCGAGCGTGAGCGAAGCTCTCGTCGCCCTGGCTGTGGACTACGAGCTGCGTCCGCTTGAACACCTCGCCCTGCTGCTCAGCGTCGGCGCGGGCGTTCATCACCTGAGTGTTCGCGGTCACGCGCGTGCGCCTTTCGTAGCGACGCGCGAGCGAGTCTTCTCGGCGCTCGGATCTGCAGGAGTTGCTGCCCACGTGCCCTTGCGGCACGGCATCTCTTTGACCCTCGACCTACTCGCTTATGTTACCTTTCCTCGCCCGGTTGTGCACGTGGCAGAGGACAAGGTCGGCGCTGTCAGTCGCCCGTCAACCCTATCCGCCCTCGGCCTGCTGGTGGAGCTCTAATGAGCACGAAGCTTTTCGGGCGGGAGGTATTAGCCTTACTGTCTTCGCTGACGGCGTGCCTGGGCGCAACGAGTGCGCTGTCGATGCAGGGGTGTGGTGATCGCGATCTATTCGCCGTGCTAGGCGCAGCTCGCGACGCATCGACACCCGACTTGCCGGGCCGCGACGGCCAAGCCCCCGATGCGGGCTCGCGCTCGGATGGCGCTGGGCCCGAGGCGGGCGTAGTCAGCTGCGAGCCGCAGTGCTCATCAAGTCTGCAAGCCTGCGTGCTGGGGCGCTGCGTCGATTTGGCCGAGTCGCCTCGACTGGCGGTCGGAAACTCTGCCACCTGCGTGCTGCGCACAGACGGGCAGCTCGTCTGCTGGGGACTCAACGCCGAAGGGGGGTTGGGACTAGGCGACAAGCTCCCACGTGCGATGCCGACGCTGGTCGGTACGCGCAACGACTGGATCGAGGTGGCCGCTGGCGTGGGGCAACACTTCTGCGCCATTGCCGCCGACCGCAGCGTCTGGTGTTGGGGGAACAACTATGAAGGCGGCCTCGGGCTCGGAGATGTCGTCTCCCGTACGACGCCGACTCGGCTCGTGGGGGACAATGAGTGGTTGCGCGCGGTGCCCGGCAGCGGTCACACGTGTTGGCTCAGTAGTGATCGCACGCTCTTTTGCGCGGGGCGCAACGCGGACGGGGAACTCGGCCTCGGCGACC